>JBDTOR010000018.1:0-24002 GCA_039933175.1 Hyphomicrobium sp.
CCGAGCACGCCGAGCTCGCCTGGGTGTTCAACTGCGTGGCCCGCCTCGGCTGGCTGAACCGCATGACGCAATTCAAGGAGAAGGCGGGCAAGGATCGCGAGAACGCGTCCGTCGGCCTTTACGTCTATCCGAACCTGATGGCGGCGGACATTCTCGCCTATCGGGCCACGCACGTGCCGGTCGGCGACGACCAGAAGCAGCATTTGGAGCTGGCCCGCGACATCGCCCAGAAGTTCAACAACGACTTCAAGGCTTCGATCGAGGCGGCCGGCTATGCGGACGGCGTGTTCTTCCCGCAGCCCGAGCCGGTGATCACGGGCCCCGCAACGCGCGTCATGAGCCTGCGCGATGGCTCCAAGAAGATGTCGAAGTCGGATCCCTCCGATCTGTCGCGCATCAACCTCACTGATGATGCCGACACCATCGCCAAGAAGATTCAGAAGGCGAAGACGGATCCCGAACCGCTGCCCACCGAGCTGGCGGGTCTAGCCGGACGGCCGGAAGCGGAAAATCTCGTCGGCATCTATGCGGCGCTGGCCGACAAGACAAAGGACGCTGTGCTGGCGGAGTACGGCGGCGCGCAGTTTTCCGGCTTCAAGAAGGCGCTCGCCGAGCTGTGCGTCGAGAAGCTGGCGCCCATCGCCGCCGAGACCAAGCGTCTATTGGGCGATACGGCCGAAATCGACCGCACCCTCGCCGACGGCTCCAAGCGTGCCCGCGCCATTGCCGGGCCAATCTTCGCCGAGGTGAAGGACGTCGTTGGTTTCGTGCGCTCCTAATGCTCGCGTTGTTGTTAGCGCCGCGGTCCCGTGGCAGCATGCGGCGATGAGCACGACAAAAAAGCGCCGGTCGTTCGAGGCCGATCACTTCCGCAAATTCCTGCTCGTCATCGACGAGACGCCGGAGGTGGATACGGCCCTCTACTACGCCGCCAGCCGCATGCAGCGCTCGTCCGGGGCGCTGGTGATGCTCTACGTGATCGTGCCGCAGGAATTCCAGCACTGGATCAACGTGCGCCAGCAGCAGATCGAGGAAGAGACCACCAAGGCCAAGGCCCTCTTTCGCCTCATGCGCCGCAAGCTGAACAACGCCGGCTACGAGAACGTCGCCTGCGAGGAGATCATCCGCGAGGGCAGCAAGGGCGAGGAGATCCGCAAGCTTATCGACGAGGACGAGGACATCGCCGTGCTGGTGCTCGGGGCCTCGACGGATGCCGCTGGACCCGGGCCGTTGGTCTCGTCACTGGCGGCCAGTGGGGTCATGGGCAGCTTCCCGATCCCAATAACCATCGTGCCAGGCTCCCTGGCGCTGGAGGAAGTGCGAAGCCTCGACTAAAAGGCTTCAAAGGCACTCGAAATCCTGCCCCGGATGGCCTATCTTAGAGCCATTCTAAAGAGATCATACCGCCCAGCCCACCAGCCAGGCGACGAAAACGCGAAAGGCACCCCGATGTTCATCCAGACCGAAGCGACCCCCAATCCGGCGACGCTGAAGTTCATCCCCGGCAAGTCGGTCCTCTCCGACGGGACTGCCGACTTCACCGACAAGGGCGAAGCGCGGGCCTCGCCGCTCGCCTCGCGCCTGTTCGACATCAAGGGCGTGCGCGGCGTGTTCCTTGGCTCCGATTTCATTTCGGTGACCAAGGGCGAGGAGGAGTGGCAGCACCTCAAGCCGATGATCCTTGGCGCCATCATGGAGCACTTCATGTCGGGCGCTCCGGTCGTGGCGGAGACCGCCAACGATGACACCGGCGTGACGTCGTATGATCCGAAGGACGAGGCCGTGGTCGCCACCATCAAAGAACTGCTGGAGACGCGCGTGCGCCCGGCCGTTGCCCAGGATGGCGGCGACATCACATTCTCGGCCTTCCGCGACGGTACCGTATATTTGCACATGCGCGGCGCCTGCTCGGGCTGCCCCAGCTCGACGGCGACCCTGCGGCACGGCATCGAGAACCTGCTGCGGCACTTCTGCCCGGAAGTGCAACAGGTGCAGGCAGTTTAAGTCGCATCAACGCGAATTGAGGAAACCCCGCCGCCTCGGCGGGGTTTTGCTTTCAGTCAACCAAACAACGCGAGGCGATTATGCCGCAAGCCGATGACGCAGCGCTCCGCCAGGCCTTCCTCGATGCGCGCACGCAAAACGCCTGGCTGCCGCAGGATGTGCCCGAAAGCTTGCTGCAGCAGCTGATCGCTACGGTGGAGATGGGCCCCACCAGCGCCAACTGTCTGCCGGCTCGCTTCGTATTCGTGAAATCCAAGGCGGAAAAAGAGAAGCTCAAGCCGCTGCTGAGCGAGGGCAACCGCGACAAGACCATGCAGGCGCCTGTCTGCGTCATCATCGGCTACGACCTCGACTTCTACGAGCACTTGCCGAAGCTGTTTCCGCACAAGGATATGAGAGGCGGATTTGTCGGCAAACCCGAGAAGATCAAGGATACGGCCTTCCGCAACGGCACTTTGCAGGGCGGCTATCTGATCATCGCGGCGCGGCTGTTGGGGTTGGATTGCGGGCCGATGTCCGGCTTCGACAATGCCGGCGTCGATGCGGCGTTTTTCGGCGGGACCGCGATCAAATCGAATTTCCTCTGCAACCTCGGCTATGGCGATGCATCCGCCGTCAAGGAGCGCCTGCCGCGGTTCGCTTTCGACGAAATTGCGAAAGTCATCTGACGTTTGTCGGTCAATTTGGGATAGTGAATCCGCCGGGCTCTGCGTATAGGGTGGCGGCCGATGAACATTCTGGCATTCGACACCTGCTTTGACGGCTGCTCGGTCTGCGTTGCCGAGCGGCGCGGCGATAGCGTTGTGCCGCTCAGTTTCCTCATGGAGCGCTTTGAGACGGGTCACGCCGAGCGGCTTATCCCGATGATCGGCGAGGCGATGCAGCAGGCGGGTCTCAGCTTCGATCACCTCGGCCGCATCGCGGTCACCGTCGGCCCCGGCACGTTCACCGGCACGCGCATCGGCGTTGCAGCCGCCCGCGCGCTGGCGCTCGCGACGGGTGCGCAGACGGTCGGCGTGTCGAGCCTTGCCGTAATGGCGGAAGTCGCGCGTCGCGAGGTCTCTGCGCCGGAACTGGCCGTCGTCGTCGACGCGCGACGCGGCGAAGTCTATGCGCAGCTGTTCGGTGCCGGTGGTGGCCTTGACGCCAAAGCTCCGCCGCAACTTCTTTCGATTGAAGAAGCCGCCAAACTCGGGGACGGTGAAATCGTGTTCGTGGGCTCGGGCGGCGCAGCCGTCACCGCCGCGGCGCTCGGTCACCGTAAAGCGGTCGCGCGGCTGCCTGATCTGTTGCCCGACGCCAAGGCCCTGGCGCACATCGGCGGAGCACTCGAAGCTTCCGACGCCCCGCTCGTCCCATTCTACCTGCGTCCACCCGATGCCAAGCCGCAGGTTAGCAAGGCCGTCGCGAGAGCTTGAGCATGACCCGGTCCGCCATCCCTCTCGATCCAAGGAACCTTAGCCTTCTGTGGGCTAGTCCCGAACGTGCCGACGAGATTGCAGCGTTGCACGCGCGGCTATTCGATCCGGCCTGGGACGCTGAAAGCATCACGCAGTCGATCGAGCATCCGGCATCGTCGTCGTTCATCGCCCAGATACGTGAGCCGCGGGCGCTGGCCGGCTTCGTCATAGGCCGCATCGCCGCCGACGAGGCAGAGGTTCTGTCAATCGGCGTCGCGCCGGAGTGGCAGCGCCGCGGCATCGGCCGCCAGATGGTCGAAGGACTGGTGCGGGCCGCGAGGCGCGCCGAAGTGAAGCGGCTATTCCTCGAAGTGGCGTCGGACAACGAGGCGGCTGCCGCGCTCTACAAGAGCCTCGGCTTCAAGAAGACGGGGACGCGGAAGGCGTACTACCAGCGCGCCGGCGGCAAGAATGCCGACGCGGTCATCCTTAGTCTCGAATTATAGGTCGTCGTCGCCGCCGCTGCGGTGGACGCGCACCGGCCGCTTTTCTATAAAGCCGTCAGTTGTCGAGAGCGGAGCGATCGCCGCCGAATGGCCGATTCTGCAAATAGTCGCATCGAGCTCCTGTGCGCCGAGCAGGGGCTGCGCATGACGGGGCAGCGACGCGTCATCGCCCGCGTGCTGTCGAGCGCCAAGGATCACCCCGACGTCGAAGAGGTGTATCAGCGCGCCAACGCGATCGACCGCCATATTTCGCTATCGACAGTTTATCGAACGCTGAAACTGTTCGCCGAGAAGGGCATCCTGGAGCGCCACGACTTCGGCCACAAACGCGGACGCTACGAGGAGGCTTCGCGCGGCCATCACGATCACCTCATCGACGTCGACACCGGCCGCGTCATCGAGTTCCGCAACGAGGCGATTGAAGCCCTGCAGGACCGCATCGCGCGCGAGCTCGGCTTCAAGCTCGTCGGCCATCGCCTGGAACTGTACGGCGTGCGCGTCAAGCCGGCGAAGAAAGCGTGACGCGCAACGCCTCAGATCGCCTCGGCGCCTTGCGGGGCGGTGCTGTCCTCGCGGCCTTCTTCGCCCTCACCGTGCCGCTGATGCCGGTGCAGGCACTGTTGCTGCGTCTCGGCTCCGGCGGCGCACGCACCTTCCCGCACTGGTACCACCGTCAGGTCTGCCGCCTGCTCGGCATCCGCATCCATCTCGACGGCGCGGTGGTGCGCGACCGGCCGGTGCTGCTGGTCGCCAACCACACGACCTGGCTCGACATTCCGGTGCTCTCGGCCGTGGCGCCGGTGTCGTTCGTCGCCAAGAAAGAGGTCGGCACCTGGCCGTTCGTATCCTCGCTGGCGCGCCTGCAGCGCTCGGTGTTCGTCGATCGCACCCGCCGCACGGCCGTCGGTCAGGCCGCGGGCGAGATTCTCGCGCGGCTGGCACAGGGGGACACGATCGTATTGTTTGCCGAGGGCACGTCGAGCGACGGCAACCGCGTGCTGCCCTTCATGACCTCGCTGTTTGCTGCCGCGAAACCCTCGGGCGAGACGATGGCCGCGCCGGACGCTGTCGTGCAGACGCTATCGACCGTCTACACGCGCCTGCACGGCATTCCTCTCGGTCGTACCGGGCGTCCAGGTGTTGCGTGGTACGGCGACATGGAAATGCGCAGACACGCCTGGTCGCTGCTGAAGGCCGGTCCGCTCGACGTTGAGATCCGCGTCGGGGCGCCGGTGCCGCTGGCCAGCTTCGCCGACCGCAAAACCCTGGCGCGGCATAGCGAAGCACAAGTGCGCGATCACGTCGTTCGCATCCTGCGTGCCCGCCGGCCTGAGGAAGCGCTCACCACGGTGGCGCCCGAGGAAACGCCCTCGGCAGTGCGGACACGCGCCGGCGAGCCCGGCCAGAAGTGGACGTAACCGTCTCTCATCGTAGTGCTGGACAAACGGCGGCCGAAAGGCTGTCGTTACATCTTTCGGCAGGCGTCACGGGCATGCGGATTGAATGGATCATTCACTGACGACCGAAGTGGCGGAGACCGAAGGCAGTGATGCGGTTGCCGCATTCGCGACCTCCGCACGCGCGCCGTCGGCTGGCCAGAAGGTCTTCGTCCGCACCTTCGGCTGCCAGATGAACGTCTACGACTCCGAGCGTATGACCGAGGCCCTCTCGGCGCAGGGCTATTCGGAGACCAACGTGATCGAGCAGGCCGATCTCGTCATTCTCAACACCTGCCACATCCGCGAGAAGGCCGTCGAGAAAGTCTATTCCGATCTCGGCCGCATCCGCGACCTGAAGGATGAGCGCGCCGCCGCGGGCAACGACACCGTCATCGCCGTCGTCGGCTGCGTGGCGCAGGCGGAGGGCGCCGAGATCGTGCGCCGCGCGCCGGCCGTCGATCTCGTCATCGGCCCGCAGAGCTATCATCGTCTGCCCGAGCTACTCGCCCGCACGCGCGCCGAGGGGCGCTCGCTGGTCGAGACGGCATTTCCTGACGAAGAGAAGTTCGCGCATCTGCCGCAGCGCGCTTCGACGCGTGCCTTCACGGCGTTTCTCACCGTGCAGGAAGGTTGCGACAAGTTCTGTACGTTCTGCGTCGTGCCGTATACGCGCGGAATGGAGTATTCGCGCGGGGTCGCCGACATCGAGCGCGAGGCGCGCACGCTTGTCGCCAGCGGCGTGCGCGAGGTGACGCTGCTTGGGCAGAACGTCAACGGCTATCACGGCGCCGGCCCCGATGGTCGCACCTACTCGCTTGCCGATCTCCTACGCCATTTGGGTCAGATCGACGGGCTGGAGCGGCTGCGCTACACGACGAGCCATCCGCGTGACATGAGCGACGATCTGATCGCAGCACATGCCGATGAAAAGAAACTGATGCCGTATCTGCACCTGCCGTTTCAATCGGGGGCCGATCGCATCCTTGCCGCCATGAACCGCAAGCACACTGCGCGCGAATATGTCGACCTCGTCGCACGCGCCCGTGCCGCGCAGCCGGAACTGGCGCTATCGACCGACGTCATCGTCGGTTTCCCGGGCGAGACGGACGCGGAATTCGAGGCGACGCTCGCCCTGTTCGCTGAGGTGGGGTTCGCGGCGGCATACTCGTTCAAGTACAGCCCGCGGCCCGGCACGCCGGCCGAAAAGCTCGGCGACCAGGTTCCCGAGCGCGTGAAAGCCGCGCGTCTGGCGCGCCTGCAGCGTCTCATCGAGCTTCAACAGCGCGCTTTTGCCGAACGCTGCGTCGGGCGCACCCTGCCCGTGCTGTTCGAGAAGGCCGGGCGGCGCCCCGGACAGCTCATCGGACGCTCGCCCTACCTGCAATCGGTGCACGCGGAAGCCCCAGCCGATATGCTCGGCCAGATCGTCCCCGTTGAAATTTCGGCCTTTGGTCCCAATAGTCTAGCGGGTGTCATCCGCCCACAGTGACCCGGTGGTAACGCTGCCGCTGGTGGCCGGCCTGCCCGGACGTTCGGGCTGGCCGCGCATTGTGCTAGGTTGAGCAGCGAGAGTGACGATTCGAAGCGAACGACAACTGGAGCGCCGATTGGCAGCATTTCGCGGAAGCCCCGTGGCCGGGGCGGGCAGAGCTCCCAAAGCTCAGGTCTCGGACAAGCGCGTTGTCATCCCCTTTGAGGACAACCGCCACTTACCGCAGCTTCTCGGCCAGTACGACAGTAACCTGGCGCTGATTGAGGATCGCCTCGGCATCGGCGCCCACGCGAACGGCAACGTCATTACTCTGACTGGCCCGGAAGCGGCGCTGGGTGTTGCGCGCAGCGTGCTGGAGCAGCTCTACAAGCGCGCGGCCGCCGGTGAGCCCATCGGACCCGGTGATTTCGACGGGCTCATTCGTCATGCGCGCGAGGAAAGCGTGCCGGGCGACGGTCAGGCGCAGATCGCCACGCGCCGCCGCGTCGTCAAGGCCCGCACGCGCATGCAGAGCAGCTATATGCGTGCTCTCGAGAAATCCGACCTCGTCTTCGGTCTCGGCCCTGCCGGCACCGGCAAGACATATCTCGCTGTCGCCTACGCCGCCTATTGCCTGGAGCGCGGCGTTGTCGAGCGCATCATTCTTTCGCGGCCAGCCGTCGAAGCGGGCGAACGGCTCGGCTTCCTGCCCGGCGACATGCGCGAGAAGGTCGATCCCTACCTGCGTCCGCTGTACGACGCTCTCTACGACGTACTGCCGCCAGAGAAGGTCGAGCGTGACCTTGAGTCGGGCATCATCGAAATCGCGCCGCTCGCCTTCATGCGCGGGCGCACGCTGGCCAACGCCTATGTCATCCTCGACGAGGCGCAGAACACCACCAGCATGCAGATGAAGATGTTCCTCACCCGTCTCGGCGAGGGTTCGAAAATGACGGTAACGGGCGATCCGAGCCAGATCGACTTGCCGAGCGGCATGCGGTCCGGTCTCGAGGAGGCGGTCGCGCTGCTCGATGGCGTAGAGGGCATTGAAACGATCCGTTTCGCCAACGCCGACGTTGTGCGACGCGATCTCGTCGCCCGCATCGTCGCAGCCTACGACAAGCAGAAGTAGCCCGCGTGTTATGCCTCACACTGCTCCAGTGACGAACGCAACCGCCGGTGACGCCGGCGATGTGCATGCGGGCTCAGACGAGCCTCCGCTAAGTCTCGACATCGATGTGGTGCATGACGGCGGCGACTGGGAAATGGTCGCCGGCGCGGAGGCGCTCGTGCGCGGGGCGGCGGCGGCCCTGGCCGGCGAACTGGGTCTCGGGCGCACCGAAGTGTGCGTGGCGCTCTCGGACGACGCGCAAGTCGCCGAGCTCAACGGCAGTTATCGCGGCAAACCGGCGCCGACGAACGTCCTATCCTTCCCCGCCGGACCCAGCGTCCCGGTTGGCGATGACGATCCCCATTTCCTGGGCGACGTCGTGCTGGCGTTGGAAACGCTGCAACGCGAGGCGGCGGAACTCGGACTGCCGCTCGAGCATCATATGCAACACCTAGTGGTGCACGGACTGCTACACCTACTGGGCTATGATCACGGGACGGACCAGGAGGCGCAGGCCATGGAAAGTCTCGAGGTGCGAATATTGCAGCGCCTCGGCATCGCCGATCCCTATGCGACGGCCGGCGAGCCCGTCAATCTCACAGAGCAAGCGAGTCAGCACACGAAGTCATGAGCAACGCACATCTACCCAAGGACACGGCCGAGACGCCGTCACCGGCGAGCGGTGGCGAACAGACCAGCTCCACGCAGGGACTGCTCAATGCTTTGCTCAGCCGCATAGGTTTGCGCTCGCCGAGCTTGCGCGAAATGCTCGAAGCCGACCTCAAGGGCGAGGTGGATGCGGACGCGGCGGCGGCATTCTCCAACGAAGAACGCGAGATGCTGCGCCGGCTGTTGCGCTTCGGCGGCTCGCGCGTGGACGACATCATGGTGCCGCGCGCCGACATTATCGCGCTTGAGGAAAGCGACTCGCTGGCCGAGCTGCTGCGGACTTTCGGTGAGGCGGGAGTTTCGCGCATACCGCTGTTCAGCGAGACGCTCGATGATCCGCGCGGGATGATCCACGTAAAGGATCTGTTCCGTTGGCTCACCCGCGAAGCCGCAGCAGATTCGGTCACGACGCGCATCGCCGTGGCGCCGCCCGTTGACGGCATCGCCGAAGAGGTGGTTGTCGCTGCGCCGTCGCAACAGCTCGAGTTCGGCCGTGTCGATCTCTCGCGTCCCATCGCCTCCGCCAAGATCCGCCGGCCGGTTCTCTACGTGCCGCCGTCGATGCCGGCGACGAACCTGCTGATCCGCATGCAGTCGACGCGCATCCATATGGCGCTGGTGGTCGACGAGTACGGCGGCACCGACGGCCTCGTCACCATCGAGGATCTGGTCGAGCAGATCGTCGGCGATATCGAAGATGAACACGACGTCGCCGAAGCGGCGCACATCATCATCGAGCCGAAAGTCGGTCTCGTCGCGTCGGCGCGCACGCCGATCAAGCAGCTTGAGGAGCACCTCGGCATCAAGCTTCTCAAACCGGAGGAGGAAGAGGACATCGATACGCTTGGCGGCCTGATGTTCTCGCTGCTCGGACGCGTGCCAGTGCGCGGCGAACTCGTGCGCCATCCCAGCGGCCTGGAGCTGGAGGTGCTCGACGCGGACGCTCGCCGCCTCAAGAAAGTGAAGATTCATCAGCCACGCGTGGTCGACACGCCCGCCCCCGAAGCGGGCAAGGCGTGAAGCCCGCCGTGGCATACGCGGGGGGCGCGCGTGCGGGCCTCGCCTCCGTCACTCCCCGCTTCGCCGCACTCATCGTGCGCCTGTCCGTCTCAGTGGCGCTGTTGTCGGGATGGCGCCGCGCCCTCACCGCGTTCGGCGCCGGCGCAGTATCTGCCGCGGCCATGGCGCCGTTCTTCGCTTCACCCGTGCTGTTCGTCACCCTTCCCGTACTCGTCTGGCTTATCGACGGAGCGGCGGACGCAGGGTCGTCGCGTCGAGAGCGGTTTCTGAGCGCCGCGGTTGCCGGATGGTGGTTCGGTTTCGGTTATTTCCTGCTGGGGTTGTTCTGGATCGGCGAAGCGTTCCTCGTCGAGGCGGAGGTGTTCGCCTGGCTGATGCCGTTTGCCGTGCTGCTGATGCCGGCTGGATTGGCACTGTTCACCGCATTGGCGGCAGGCGCGGCCCGCCTTGCCTGGCCGCCCGGCATCGCACGGGTACTGGTGCTGGCGTTGACGCTCGCAGCGGCCGAGTGGCTGCGCGGGCACGTGCTCACGGGCTTTCCGTGGAATGTCCTCGGCTATGCGCTGACCTGGCCGTTGCAGCTGATGCAGGCGGCATCGGTATTCGGAATCTTTGGTCTTACGCTGCTGTGCGTCGCTATTTTCGCCAGTCCGTCGGTGCTGATCGCGGACGCCAAGCCTGAAACGGCCCCTGACCGCGTCATTTTGCGGGCGCTCGCGCTCGCTGTCATTCCGCTGCTGCTGCTCTACGGCCTGGGCGCCTGGCGGCTCGCCGGCGAGCCGACGGTCATGCTCGCCGATGCGCGCATCCGCATCGTGCAGGCGAGCGTGCCGCAGCGGGACAAGTGGCGCCCGGAAAAGCAGCGCGCGATTTTCGAGGATCAGCTGGCGCTGTCGCGGCGCGACGCCTCGGGGCGGCAGGACGATCTGGCGGGCATTACGCATCTGATCTGGCCGGAAGCGG
This sequence comes from Hyphomicrobium sp., assembly GCA_039933175.1. Taxonomy (GTDB): domain Bacteria; phylum Pseudomonadota; class Alphaproteobacteria; order Rhizobiales; family Hyphomicrobiaceae; genus Hyphomicrobium_A. Next base: position 10,584 of record JBDTOR010000018.1, read on the forward strand.
CGATGCCGTTCCTGCCGCTGGAGCACCCGGAGGCGCTGGCCGCTATCGGCGCCACGTTGCCGCCCGGCACGCGGCTGCTATCGGGTGCGTTGCGACTGAAAAAGCCGATGCCGGGGTCGGGGGCGCCGCGCGAGGCCTACAACAGCCTGATGGTGTTCGGCGACCAAGGCAGCCTCGAGCAAACGTACGATAAGACCCACTTGGTGCCGTTCGGCGAATACCTGCCGATGCAGCACCTGCTCGAGAGCATCGGCCTGCAACAGCTGACCCGGTGGCGCGGCGGCTTTGCTACGGGCCCCGTGCCGCGCCCGCTGATGTCCATCCCCGGGCTCCCTCCGGTGGGGGCGCTCATCTGCTATGAGGCCATATTTCCCACGGCAATCGTGCAGGGCCCGGTTCGGCCCGGATTGCTGATCAATGTCACAAATGACGGCTGGTTCGGCGATACGACCGGACCATGGCAGCACTTCCACCAAACGCGCGTCCGTGCCGTCGAGGAGGGCCTGCCGATCGTGCGGGCGGCAAATAACGGGGTATCTGCGGTTGTAGACCCGAGTGGTCGAGTTGTCGCAATGCTAAGCCTTAACGCCCGGGGCGTCATAGACAGCCCAATTCCAGCGTCTATCGCCCCCACTGTTTACGCTACACTCGGCGATTGTACTTTTGTAGGTCTTGCACTCATCTTCATGGTGGCCGCATTTGTGCTCTCCCGCCGTCAGAGCGATTAGAGACAATTTGGTTGTTGTTATGCGGGAATGCAGAGGTCATAAAGCTCCCCTGAGAGTGCCGGGAAGTCAGCCCGGCTTTCTTCAGGCGGTTGGGTCGCTATTTGCATGCAATCAGCGCGTGTAAATTCGGCAAAGTAGCGAGGTCAAGATAAGTCGGAATGTCCAGAGAAAATGCGCTTGGAGAGAATGTAGAAGAGCGCGGCTCGCGGCGTGCCAATCCCATTGATGTCCATGTCGGAAGCCGCGTGCGGTTGCGCCGTATGCTGTTGGGCATGAGCCAAGAAAAACTCGGCGAGCATCTCGGTCTAACCTTCCAGCAGGTTCAGAAGTACGAGAAGGGCATCAACCGGATCGGCGCCAGTCGGCTGTTCGATCTGTCGCAGGTTCTCGCCGTCCCGGTGCAGTTCTTCTACGAGGAGCTAGCGGTTGCCGGAGCGGAGCGCGGAGCCGGCTTCGGTGAGCGCCCGGCTGAGAGCTATGCCGTCGAGTTCCTCGGCAGCCGTGAAGGGCTGGAGCTCAATAAGGCATTCGCTCGGATCACTGATCCGCGTGTCCGCCGTTCCATTGTCGACCTGGTCCGCGCCTTCGCCGGCGAGGTGGTGGCCGCTTCCGACTAAACGCCACTGTCACAATCGCGGCGGCTTGCCAACGCGCCACAGGGTGCGGGTGGGGATCTGACTTTGCCGTCTGCCCGGATGCCTTGACCCCGTGGGCAAAGCTTGAGACAACCCGGCGTTTTTCCGAGACATGCCGAAAGCGCACGGGGGCCCCGGTGGCACGCAAATCCTATCTCTTCACCAGCGAGTCCGTTTCTGAGGGCCACCCGGACAAGGTGTGCGACCGCATCTCCGACGAGATCGTCGATCTGTTCTTCCGCGAAGGCTCCAAGGCCGGGGTCGATCCCTGGGCCATTCGTGCAGCCTGCGAGACGCTGGCAACGACCAACAAGGTGGTCATTGCAGGTGAGACGCGCGGCCCCGAGACGGTGACCAAGGACTGGATCGCGCACGTGGCGCGCATGGCCATCCGTGACATCGGCTACGAGCAGGAAGGCTTCCACTGGGAGAAGGCGGATATCGAGGTCCTCCTCCATCCGCAGTCGGCCGACATCGCTGCCGGCGTCGATGCGCTGCAGCCCGGCGACAATAAGGAAGAGGGTGCGGGCGACCAGGGCATCATGTTCGGCTACGCGTGCACCGAGACGCCCGAGCTCATGCCGGCGCCAATCTACTACGCGCACAATATCCTGCACGATCTCGCCATCGCGCGGCACAAGAAGGAAGGCGGCGCGGCGCTGCTCGGCCCCGATTCCAAAAGCCAGGTCACCGTGCGCTACGAAGACGGCAAGGCCGTCGGCGTGACACAGATCGTCGTCTCGCACCAGCACATCGACGAGGATCTCTCGTCGAAGAAGATCCGCGATATCATCGAGCCTTACGTGCGCAAAACGCTGCCCGACGGCTGGATCAGCAAGGATACGGTCTGGCACATCAATCCGACCGGCAAGTTCTTCATCGGCGGACCCGACGGCGACACCGGTCTCACTGGCCGCAAGATCATCGTCGACACCTACGGCGGCGCTGCCCCGCATGGCGGTGGTGCGTTCTCGGGCAAGGATTCCACCAAGGTCGACCGCTCGGCCGCCTACGCCGCCCGCTACCTGGCGAAGAACGTGGTCGCTGCCGGCCTCGCGGATCGTTGCACCATCCAGCTCTCGTACGCCATCGGCGTCGCCAAGCCGTTGTCGATCTACGTCGACACGCACGGCACGGGTAAGGTGGACGAGGCGACGCTGGAAAAGGTGCTGGGCCAGGTGATGGATCTGTCGCCCCGCGGTATCCGCAAGCATCTCGACTTGAACAAGCCGATCTACGCGCGCACCGCGGCCTACGGCCACTTCGGGCGCGCGCCCGATGCCGACGGCGGTTTCTCATGGGAGAAGACCGACCTTGCCGATGCCATCAAGAAGGCCGCGGCCTGAACCGGACGCCGGGGCGTCTGATACTGAGCGTCAGCTAGAACTGCGCTCGTTCGGTCGCCGGCGCGGGCGCAAGCTGAGCGCCCGCCAGCAGCACCTGCTCGATGAGGTGCTGCCGCGCGTGGCGCTGGCCCAGGCCGAGACGGCGCAGCCCCCGGCAGAAGCATTCTCAGCGCCGGTTTCGCGCGTCTGGCTGGAAATCGGCTTTGGCGGCGGCGAGCACCTTATCTGGCAGGCGCGGGCCAACCCCGATGCCGGCCTGCTTGGCTGCGAGGTGTTCGAGGACGGCGTCGTCAAGGCGCTGTCGGCGATCGATGAAGGCGGCCTAAACAACGTCCGCATCAGCACCGACGACGCGCGCGAGGTGCTGCGGCGGCTGCCCGGCGCCTGCCTCGACCGGGTTTTCATCCTGTTTCCCGACCCCTGGCCGAAAAAGCGGCACGTCAAACGGCGGCTCATCAATCTGGCCCTTGCCGATCAACTGGCACGCGTCATGCGGCCCGGGGCCGAGCTCCGCATCGGCACCGATATCGGCGACTATCTGCGCACCATCCTGCTCGCGCTGAGGGGCCACCCAGGCTTCAACTGGCATGTACAAGGCCCCGCCGACTGGCGCCTGCGGCCGGTAGATTGGCCGCCGACCCGCTATGAAGCCAAGGCCGGGCGCGAGGGCCGGCGCTGCTATTTTTTGCGGTTTGTGCGGACCAAGGCGCCCTGACGGCTGCCCGCCCCCTTGAAACGTCAGACACGATCCCGTAATATTCTGCTGCTCATGATCATCTCAACTATCAGGAGTGGGCCCCTCTGGGTCCGCTCTTTTTGTATTGGCGTAAGGGATCGGGCAAAACTGGCCGAAAGCTTTTCGAATATGCACGCAGGCGACGAAAGCGCCTTGGGCGAGAGATTTATCGTGGAAAGCGGCGCCGCCGCGCGGGTCGCCGAGCTCATCGAGCCGGCGCTCAGCGATCGCGGCTATCGTCTCGTGCGCGTTGCCGTGTCGGGCCAGGAAGGCAAGACGCTGCAGGTGATGGCGGAGCGCGCCGACGGCACCATGACAGTCGATGACTGCGAGGTCATTTCGAAGGAGATCTCGCCGCTGCTTGACGTGCACGATCCGATCGCCGGTGCCTACCGGCTGGAAGTTTCCTCGCCTGGCATCGACCGGCCGCTGGTGCGGCCCTCGGACTTCGAGGACTGGTCGGGGCACGAGGCCAAGATCGAAGTGAAGGAGCTGATCGACGGGCGCCGGCGTTTCCGCGGCATGCTCGAGGGTTTCGAGGACGGCGAGGTGCGCATCGAGGTCGACCTCGGCGCGGCCGGCAAGTCCATCATCGGCATTCCGATGGGCCTCGTCGCCGAAGCCCGGCTCGTACTGACCGACGAATTGATCCGCGAGGCGTTGAGCCGCGCAAAACCGAGTAACGCATCTGGAACCGGCGAGGCCGTCGAGCCGAGCGCGGACCCCGAGGAGGAATAAGAACCATGGCAATGGCTGGCATCAGCGCCAATAGGCTGGAGCTCCTGCAGATCGCCGAGGCGGTGGCACGCGAGAAGTCGATCGACCGCAAGATCGTCATAGAGGCAATGGAAGACGCCATCCAGAAGGCGGCGAAGTCGCGCTACGGCGCCGAGAACGACATTCGCTGCGAGATCGATCCCAAGACCGGCGAGGCGCGGCTGTCGCGCGTGCTGGCGGTGGTCGAGACGGTCGAGAACGATTCAACGCAGATCAACCTTGCCGATGCACAGGGCCGCAACGCCGATGCCAAGGTCGGTGACCTCATCGCCGAGCCCCTGCCGCCGTTGGACTTCGGCCGCGTCGCGGCGCAGAACGCCAAGCAGGTCATCGTGCAGAAGGTGCGCGAGGCCGAGCGCGAGCGTCACTACAGCGAATACAAGGATCGCATCGGCGAGATCGTCAACGGCACGGTGAAGCGGGTCGAATATGGCAACGTCATTGTCGACCTCGGCCGCGCCGAAGGCATCATCCGCCGCGATGAGATGATCCCGCGTGAGAACGTCCGCTATGGCGACCGGATCCGCGCCTACATCTACAACGTTTCCCGCGAGCCGCGCGGCCCGCAGATATTCCTATCGCGCGCCCGGCCGGAGTTCATGTCGAAGCTGTTTGCCCAGGAAGTGCCGGAGATTTACGACGGTGTCGTCGAGATCAAGTCGGTCGCCCGCGACCCGGGCAGCCGCGCCAAGATCGCCGTCATCTCCAAGGATTCCTCGATCGATCCCGTCGGCGCCTGCGTCGGCATGCGCGGCTCGCGCGTGCAGGCCGTCGTCAACGAGCTGCAGGGCGAGAAGGTCGACATCATCCAGTGGAACCCGGATGCGGCGAGCTTCATCGTCAACGCGCTGGCGCCCGCCGAGGTGACGAAAGTCGTGCTCGACGAAGATTCCAACCGCATCGAGGTCGTCGTTCCGGAAAGCCAGCTGTCGCTGGCCATCGGCCGCCGCGGCCAGAACGTGCGTCTTGCTTCGCAGCTGACCGGCTGGGATATCGACATCGTCACCGAGCAGGAAGAGTCTGAGCGCCGCCAGAAGGAATTCTCCGAGCGCTCGAACATGCTCATGGAGGCACTCGACGTCGATGAGGTCATCGCCCAGCTGCTGGTGACTGAGGGCTTTGCCTCGATTGAGGAGGTCGCCTTCGTCGACTTGGCCGAGATTGCGCACATCGAAGGTTTCGATGAGCACACGGCCAACGAAATTCAAACGCGCGCGCGCGAGTACCTCGAGAAGCTGGAAGCCGATCGCGACACCAAGCGCCGTGACCTCGGCGTCGCCGACGAGATCGCCCAGGTCAAGGGCGTCACCACTTCGATGATGGTTGCCATGGGCGAGAACGGCGTCAAGACGCTGGAGGATCTCGCCGACTGCGCTACCGACGACCTCGTCGGCTGGACGGAGCGCAAGAAGGAAAAGGACGCCGAAGCCGTGCGCCACAAGGGCGTGCTCGACGGCTTCGATGTCGGCCGCAAGGAAGCCGAGGAAATGATCATGTCGGCGCGCGTGCTCGCTGGCTGGATCAAAGCCGAGGACCTGGAGCAGCCGGCTGAGGAAGCCGGCGAAGAAGGCGAAGAGGGTGCCGAAGGCGCCGACGAACCGGCCGAGGGTGGCAAAGAAACCACCGTCGAAGGTTAGACGGCGATGGCCGGGACGCGAGGAACATCGGATTGGGCGCTGAAGAGCAGCTGGACACTGACGACACCGACGAGCGGGGCCCGCTTCGCCGTTGCATCGTCACGCGCTCCGAGCTGCCGCCCGACGATCTGATCCGCTTCGTCGCCGATCCGTTCGGCCTCATCGTTCCCGATGTCGCGCGCAAGTTGCCTGGGCGCGGGGTGTGGGTCACCGGTCAGCGCTCCGCCGTCGAAGTGGCGATCAAGGCGGGCGCGTTCGCCAAAAGCCTCAAGCGGCAGGTGAAGGTTTCGCCCGACTTGCCGGAGGTGATAGACGCACTATTTGTAAAGCGCCTCCTCAACGCCCTGTCGCTCGCCAACAAGGCCGGTCTCGTTCACAGCGGAGCCGAGAAGGTCGAGAAGCTCCTCGATGGCGGACGTGCCGTGGCACTTCTGCATGGCTCCGACGGGACGGCTGAAGGAAGGCGTAAGCTCGATCGCAAGTTCACGGCAATTCAACGGGATAAGGGGCAGTCGACCCCCATTGTTGATTGGCTCACCATCGAAGAATTGAGCTTGGCCATGGGGCGGTCAAATGTGGTACATGCTGGCCTCATACAAGGCGGAGCCACTAAGCGGTTACTAGGCGAGGCTGAGCGCTTGAGGCGCTATCGGTCTGGCTTGAGTGCATCCTGAAGCCAGGAAGCACGTGGATTTCGGAGTTCAACGGAAGCGCATGACAGAGACCAAGGACACTACCGACAAGACCCTCCGCGGAGGCGAGCGCAAGCCGCTGTCGCTGCAGCGGACGGTCGAAAGCGGCCATGTCCGGCAGAACTTCAGCCACGGCCGTTCCAAGTCGGTTGTCGTCGAGAAGCGCAAGACACGTAAGCTCGGAGGTCCTGGCGGCGCCGAGGCGGGAGTCACGACTGCCGCGCCAGCGGTCGAGGCCCCGGTTGCACGCAAGCCGACGCAGCCAGCTGCGCCAACGGCTCCTGCCGCCGATAAATCCGGCCCAGCCGGCCGCGGGCTCTCCAACGAGGAGCGCGATGCACGCACGCGCGCGCTGGCCGCCGCGCGCTCGCGCAACGACGTGGAGCGCATCGAGGAACTCGCCCGTGCCGAGCGTGACGCCGCGATTGCTGCTGCTGCGCCGCCACCGGCGCCTGTCGCCGCGGGTCCTGTCTCGGCTGAAGCGACTGCCCCTGCTGTGGCTCGCACACCGGAAGCGCGCACACCTTCGCCCTCATCTACACCTTCGCCGGCACGCCCGCCGCGCTCCAACGACTTGCGCCCCGGCGACGGTGGCGCCCGTCCGCGCACGTCTTACAACAATCCGGCGCTGCAGCCGCGTGAAGGTGGCCGCCCGCGTGAGATCGACATTCCGACGCCGGGCCGCGCCAAGCCGGATGCGGATGCGCCCAAGCGCATAACCCGCGAGGTCGTCACCAGCGAGGATGATGACAACCGCGGCGGCCCCAAGGGTGGTCCACGCGGTAGCAAGCCTGGCCCCACGCGCGCGCCGACGCCCAAGCCGGACGAGAAGCGTGAGCGCGTCAAGCTGACGATCAACAACGCCTTCGACGAGAAGCAGCGCGAACGTTCGCTGGCTTCGTTGAAGCGCAAGCGTGAGCGCGAGAAGCTCAAGGCGATGGGCATTTCCCAGTCGCGTGAGAAGATCGTCCGCGAAGTGGTGATCCCCGAGGTCATCACCATCCAGGAGCTCGCCAACCGCATGGCCGAGCGCGCCGTCGACGTCATCAAGTATTTGATGAAAGAAGGCGCGATGCACAAAATCAACGATGTGGTCGACGTCGATACCGCCGAGCTCATCGTGCAGGAGTTCGGTCACACGCCCAAGCGCGTGTCGGAAGCCGACGTCGAATCCGGCTTCATCGGCGAGAAGGACGAAGAGGGTACGCTCGAGCCGCGCGCTCCGGTCGTCACCATCATGGGTCACGTCGACCACGGCAAGACGTCGCTGCTCGACGCCATTCGGCAGACAAACGTCGTTGCCGGTGAGGCTGGCGGCATCACCCAGCACATCGGCGCCTATCAGGTGACGACGCCGCTGGGCGACAAGGTGACGTTCATCGATACGCCGGGTCACGAGGCGTTCACCGCCATGCGCGCCCGCGGCGCCAAGGTGACGGACATCGTCGTGCTCGTGGTCGCGGCCGACGACGGCGTCATGCCGCAGACGATCGAAGCCATCAATCACGCCAAGGCGGCCGGCGTTCCGATCATCGTGGCGATCAACAAGATCGATAAGCCGCAGGCGGATCCGAACCGCGTTCGCACCGAGTTGTTGCAGTACGAGATCGTCGTCGAAAGCATGTCGGGCGAGACGCTCGAGGTGCCGGTGTCGGCCCTGAAGCGCACCAACCTCGACAAGCTGCTGGAAGCCATCCATCTGCAGGCCGAAATTCTCGACCTGAAGGCGAGCCGCAGCCGCTCCGCCGAAGGCATCGTCGTCGAGGCGAAGCTGGAGCGCGGCCGCGGTCCGGTGGGCACCGTGCTCGTGCAGCGCGGCACCCTGCGCGTGGGCGACATCGTCGTCGCCGGCAAGGCATGGGGACGCGTGCGCGCCCTCATCGACGAGCTCGGCGCCAATACTCCGTCGGCTGGCCCGTCTGTTCCGGTTGAAATCTTGGGCTTTGATTCAGCGCCCGAAGCCGGCGACCAGTTCGCCGTCGTCGAGAGCGAGGGCCGTGCCCGCGAAATCACCGATTACCGCGTGCGCAAGCGTCGCGACACCATGGGCTCGGCCGGCACGCCGCGCACGCTTGAGCAGATGATGCAGTCGCTTAAGGAGACGGGCCGCAAGGACTTCACGCTGCTCGTTAAGGGCGACGTGCAGGGCTCGGTCGAAGCCATCGCCGGCTCGCTGCGCAAGCTCAACACCGATGAGGTTGCCGCGCAGATCGTGCATTCGGGCGTCGGCGGCATCACCGAATCCGACGTGGCGCTCGCCAATGCGTCGAAGGCCGTCGTCGTCGGCTTCAACGTTCGCGCCAACGCGCAGGCTAAGGCACTGGCCGATCGCGACGGCGTGGAAATCCGCTACTACAACATCATCTACGATCTCGTTGACGACGTGAAAGCGGCGATGTCGGGCCTGCTGGCACCGACGATCCGCGAGATTTACCTCGGCAAGGCGGAAATCCTCGAGGTGTTCAACATCTCGAAGACCGGCAAGGTCGCCGGCTGCCGCGTCATGGAAGGCAAGGTCGAGCGCGGCGCCAAGGTGCGTCTCATCCGCGAAGACGTGGTCATCCACGAAGGCACGCTGTCGACGCTCAAGCGCTTCAAGGACGAAGTGCGCGAGGTTCCGGCCGGCCAGGAATGCGGCATGGCGTTCGCCAACTATCAGGACATGCGCGCGGCCGACGTCATCGAGTGCTTCAACGTCGAGACGGTGACGCGCTCACTCTAGACCCGACCAACAGGCGGTGTCGGGCCCATGGTCTGACACCGTTCTCATTTTGGCGCCGTCCGCGGTCCAACCCCGCGGCGGATTGCAAGCGAACCAAATACCGTGACCAGATCCAAGAAATCAGCGCGTTCGGCGCCGACGCAGCGTCAGCTGCGCATCGGCGAGCTCGTCCGCCACAAGCTGGCCGAGATGCTGGCACGCGGCGAAATCCATGACGACATCATCGCCTCGCACGTCATCACGGTGCCGGAGGTGCGGCTGTCGCCTGACCTGAAGCTGGCCAGCGCCTATGTGGTTACGTTGGGCGGCGATGACTCGGCGGTGGTCATCGAGGCGCTTAATCGCAACAAGAAATACATCCGCGCGCAAGTCGCACAGGCGGTGAACCTCAAGTTCGCGCCCGACATTCGCTTCCTGCGCGACGAGACCTTCGAGGAAGCCAGCCGCATCGATCAGCTGCTGGCGAGCTCCCGGGTCCGCCAGGACGTGGAGAAGGAGTAGGCCGTGGATCGCGAGCTTACGTACCAAATGCCCTTCGAGCGGCTCGTAGAGCTTGGCCGATCCGCGGGGCGCAAAGTGTTCGCGAAATTGCGGGCCGCGTTCTTGCTGCTGATCGGCCTCTTCTGCGTTGCGATGGCCTTGCTCACCTCCTTCAACGAGCCGATTCAGAAATGGCAAGCGTCCGTCGGGCTTCCGGAGCCCTCGGCCTATATCGCGGTTCTCGTCGCATTTGCCGCGGCAATATTGGAGTTGCGACGGTTCAGGCTCCGCCAAATAAGGAGCCGCGCCGATTATGATTCGGCCGTGCGCATGCGCGAGGACGATGGCGGCCTTCGCTTCGCGACCGATCAGGTCGAGTACTATTTGAAGTGGCAGGGCATCGGTCAGATGTTGATGGAGCGCGACGGCGTTGCCGTTTCGCACGGCAATCTCTTCTTCTTAATTCCGAACGATGCTTTCTCAGCTCTTGCGGAGCGGGACGCGTTCGTCCGCGACGTCTTCGGGCGGTTGGGTGCTGAGGCGCAGGCCCGCAGCGAGAAGCACATGCGCCCCATCCTCGATGCTTCTCCGGGAAGAGCCTGATCATGGCACGACGCAAGAAGGGAAACCCGGTCCACGGCTGGGTGGTGCTCGACAAGCCGCTCGGCATGACGTCGACGCAGGCCGTGGGTGCCGTCCGCCGGCTGTTTGAGGCTCAAAAGGCCGGCCACGCGGGCACGCTCGACCCGTTGGCGACGGGGATTTTGCCGATCGCGCTGGGCGAGGCGACCAAGACGGTACCGTTCGCCGTTGATGGCGAGAAGGCCTACCGGTTCTCAGTGCGCTTCGGGATCGAGACCGACACCGACGACGCGGAGGGCAAAGTTGTACGCACCGCCGAGCGGCTTCCGTCGGCCGAGGAGATCGCCGACGTCCTTGCCGATTTCACGGGTGAGATCAGCCAGGTGCCGCCGGCGTTCTCCGCCATCAAGGTCGACGGGGAGCGCGCCTATGATCTGGCGCGCAGCGGCGAGGAAGTGGTGCTCGAGCCGCGCTGGATCGTCGTCGAGGATCTGCGGCTGATCGGCATGCCGGACACGGCGACTGCCATGCTGGAGGCCGAATGCGGCAAGGGGACCTACGTGCGTGCCCTGGCTCGCGACATGGGGCGCGCGCTCGGTAGCGCCGCGCATGTGATCGGCCTGCGCCGCACGCGCGTCGGCGGCTTCGACGAGGCCGTGTCGGTGGATTTGCAGACGCTGCGGGAGGCGGCGGAAGCGGGCACCATCGGCATGCACTTGCGGCCGGTCGAGGCAGCGCTCGACGACATTCCCGGCCTTAGCGTTGGGCCCGGCGATGCCGCCAATCTGGCGCGCGGGCAGGCGGTGCTGGTGCGCGGGCGTGACGCCCCGGTCCTCAATGGTGCGGCGTATGCGCACTTCAAAGGCCGTATTCTCGCCCTTGGCGAGCTGGAAAAAGGCGCCTTCCGGCCGACCCGCGTGTTCAATTTCGGCTGACCCCGTAGTGTCGCTGCACAAAGCAGGAACGAGTTAACGGAAAGGTCCGTAATCAGGCCCAAAAATTCTCGCGAGCCCGGTCGGCTCGTGTATAAGACCCGCACTAACCGCGACCTTGCTGGACGACATCCCGGCTGTGGCCGCCCGTCGAGGGCCCTGGGCCCTCTCCCACACCCACTAGAAAGGATGCCCGATGTCGATTTCTGCCGAGCGCAAGACTGCGCTCATCAAGGACAATGCCACCAAGACCAACGACACCGGCTCGCCGGAGGTGCAGATCGCCATTCTCACCGAGCGCATCAATCACCTCACCGAGCATTTCAAGCTGCACAAGAAAGACAACCATTCGCGCCGCGGCCTCCTGAAAATGGTGAGCCAGCGCCGCCAGCTTCTCGATTACGTGAAGCGCAAGAACGAGCAGCGCTACCAGGGCATCATCGAGAAGCTCGGCATCCGCCGCTAACGACAAGCGCGCGGAAGGCCGCCGACGCGAATCCATCACGGCCCTCCGCCCGCACCTTTCGAGGCCTCCGCCTCGCGCCTCGGTCTGACCGAAGGCTCGCGCATCTGGCAATCCGGCTGCTGCGCATCGCTAAGAGAAAGAAAGAACCAACATGTTCGACATCCATCGCGTGGAAATTGACTGGGGTGGACGCAAGCTGACGCTCGAGACCGGGCGCATCGCGCGCCAGGCCGACGCGGCCGTTTACGCCCAGTACGGCGAGACCACCGTTCTCGCCACCGTCGTCGCCGCGAAGACCCCCAAGCCCGGCGTCGACTTCTTCCCCCTCACCGTGAACTACCAGGAGAAGACCTACGCTGCGGGCAAGATCCCCGGCGGCTTCTTCAAGCGTGAAGGCCGTCCCTCCGAGAAGGAGACGCTCACGTCCCGCCTCATCGACCGGCCCATCCGGCCGCTGTTCGTCGAGGGCTTCAAGAACGAGACGCAGGTCGTCATCACCGTGCTCTCGCACGACATGGAGAACGACCCCGACATCCTGGCGCTCGTCGCCTCGTCGGCGGCGCTGACCCTGTCGGGCGTGCCGTTCCTCGGCCCCATCGGCGCCGCGCGCGTCGGTTTCATCGGCGGCGAGTACGTGCTGAACCCGCTGCTCGACGAGATGGCCAACAGCGATCTTGACCTCGTCATCGCCGGTACGACCGACGCCGTGATGATGGTCGAATCGGAGGCCAAGGAGCTGACCGAGAAGCAGATGCTCGAAGGCGTGATGTTCGGCCACCGGCATTTCCAGCCGGTCATCCAGGCGATCATCAAGCTGGCCGAGAAGGCCGCCAAGGAGCCGTGGGACATCAAGCTCCCGGATGCGCAGAAGTATACGGCACAGGTGAAGGAGATCGCCGAGGCTGATCTGCGCGCCGCCTTCTCCACCAAGGAGAAGCAGAAGCGCTATGACCTCGTCAAAGCGGCTGAGGCCAAGGTGAAGGCCGGCGTCACGATTCCCGACGACGCGACCGAGAAGGTGCTTCTCGGTGATACGATCAAGGCTCTGAAGAGCGACATCGTGCGCGGCGACGTCGTCAAGACCGGCCGCCGCATTGACGGCCGCGACCTGAAGACGGTCCGCCCCATCGTCTCCGAGGTGCACGTGCTGCCGCGCACGCACGGCTCGGCGCTGTTCACGCGCGGTGAGACGCAGGCGATCGTCGTCGCCACGCTCGGCACCGGCGAGGACGAGCAGTTCGTCGACGCACTCGAAGGCACGCGCAAAGAGCGCTTCATGCTGCACTATAACTTCCCGCCCTACTCGGTGGGTGAGACGGGCCGCATGGGCTCGCCCGGCCGTCGCGAAATCGGCCACGGCAAGCTCGCCTGGCGCGCCCTGCGTCCGGTGATGCCGGCACAGGAAGAGTTCCCCTACACCATCCGCCTCGTCTCGGAGATCACCGAGTCGAACGGCTCCTCGTCGATGGCCACCGTGTGCGGCAGCTCGCTCGCACTCATGGACGCCGGCGTGCCCCTGAAGTCGCCCGTGGCCGGTATCGCCATGGGTCTGATCAAGGAAGGCGAGGACTTCGCCGTGCTGTCGGACATCCTCGGCGACGAGGATCATCTCGGCGACATGGACTTCAAGGTGGCCGGCACCGAGAAGGGCGTCACCTCGCTGCAGATGGACATCAAGATCACCGG
>JBDTOR010000019.1:0-23485 GCA_039933175.1 Hyphomicrobium sp.
AAAAATCCGCGGCGTTGGCAACGAGCGGCTCGGCGTTGCCAATGCGAATGGTGGCGATGCTGCCGGTGGGTGCATCCACGTTCCGGTAATGCACGGCGCGCTTGGCGAGTGCCGACTTGGCGATGTCGCACGAACTCGAAAACTTGGCGCTGCCTGTGGGGTTGAACTGGAACGAGCAATCGGCCGGATCGGCGAGGACCACCACGTTAGTGGCGCTCTGCGCCCGATAGAGCGCCGGGTTGGCGGTGCGCGTCAGGTGTTCGAACAGCGGGAAGTAGGTGACGACGGCCAGTGCACACCCGCCGAGGATCAGCGGCTTGCGGCCGATGCGGTCCGACAGGCTGGCAAAGGCGACGACGAAGCCAACCCCGACGACCAGCGCCCAGGCGACGAGGACGTTGGTGGTGAATTGGTCGACCTGCAGAATGTTCTGGATGAAGAACAACGTGTAGAAATGTGCCGTATACCAGACGACCGCCTGCCCGGCGACGAGGCCGAACAGGGCGATGAGGCCGATCTTGACGTTGCGCCATTCGCCGAACGCCTCGCGCAGCGGTGACTTCGATGCGGCGCCCTCCGCCTTCATGCGCTGGAATGCGGGGCTTTCCTGCATCTTCAGCCGCACGTAGAGCGAGATGATCAGCAGAACGGCGGACAGCAGGAAGGGGATGCGCCACCCCCAGGACTTGAAGGCGCTGAGGCTCGTGCCGTTCGGCTGGACCTCCGGCGGAAACGAGGCATCGACCGCAATCTGGGTGAACATGATGACGATGAGCGACAGCAGCAGCGCCAGCGTCGGCGTGGTGTTGACCCAACTCGTGAAGAAGCCGCGCTGGTTCTGCGGGGCGTGCTCGGCAACATAGACGGCAGCTCCGCCGTATTCTCCGCCTGTGGCAAGTCCCTGCAGCATGCGCAGCACGATGAGCGCGATGGGGGCCGCGACGCCGATGGTGTGATAGCTCGGCAGCAGGCCGACGAGGAACGTCGCGCCGCCCATGAGCACGACAGTGACGACGAAGGTGTATTTGCGCCCGACGATGTCACCGAGGCGCCCGAAGATGATGGCGCCGAACGGGCGCACGATGAAGCCGGCGGCGAAGGTCAGTAGCGCGAAGATGCTTTGCTGCGTCTCGCTGTAGGCAGCGAAGAACTGAGCGCCGATTATGGTGGCAAGTGCGCCGTACAGGTAGAAGTCGTACCACTCGAAGACGGTGCCGGCGGAGGAGGCGACGATAACTTTGCGCTCTTCGCGCGTCAGCGCGCGGCGGCGTACTTCCGGTGCAGCGATCGTCATGATGGTTCCGTTGTTCCCCCGGTTCTTCGGCGCCGGGCATGCCCCCACTCCTGCTCGAATAACGGCAGTTCCGCAGAATATGCAAACGCAAGAATTGACCCGGCCCCAAAGGGGGATGGCTCCCTGCGGTCACCCTTTCGTATTCTCGGATGATAGCGGCTTCGAGAGCCCGGGCCGCGCAGCATCGCCTTCGAGCAGATAGTCGCTCTCGTCCTTGAGCGCGACGCCGGTCAATGAGCGGCGGAATGCTTCACGCAGCAGCCAATGGATTTTGAAAGCAGCTTCGTCGGCGCCGAGCCCGCCGCGGCGGATGTTGGAAACACAATTGCGTTCGCCGTCCTTGCGGCCGACGCGCGGCGCGTAGGTGAGATAGGCGCCGAGACTGTCGGGTGACGATAGCCCCGGCCGCTCTCCGATCAGCACCAGCACTGCACGCGCGCCGAAGCATTCGCCGGCATCGTCGCCGAGAGCGACGCGGCCTTGGCTGGTCAGGACAACCGGACCGAGCGTCCGACCGCTCTTGCGCGCCAGTGGCAGCAGCGCGGCGATCACCTTGACGGCGTTGGCGGCCACGCCCGTCGATGACAACCCGTCGGCGATCACGATGAGTAGATCAGGCGCCGGACGGGCCGCGGCCGCCAGACGTTCCCGCGATTTGGCGCTCAATCGGCGGCCAAGATCGGGGCGGCGCAGGTAGGTGTCTCGATCTGGAGCGGCGCTATCGACGCGGACGGTCTTCTGCCCCAGTCCGGCGAGGTCCTTCTCGATCGGTGCCCAGTCAATTGGCGTGATCACGGCGTCACGCGCCTGCGCGTGCGCCATGGCAAAGCTCAGCACTTCCTTGATTGGCAGCGCCGATCCGGCGCGACCAAGCCCGATGCGCGCCTCGGTGAAGCGACGCAGGGCCGGCCAGGGTGGTTCGCTGCTCATGCCGCCAATCCCTTTACGTGATCGAGCAGCGCCTGTGCTGGGTCGGCCAGCAGCTTGCCGCGATCGTCGGCGAGACCGATGCGCGCCAGCCATGCCTCGAACTCCGGCGCGCGGCGCAGGCCGAGCGCCTCACGCACGTAGAGAGCGTCGTGGAAGGATGTCGACTGGTAGTTCAGCATGATGTCGTCGGCGCCGGGGACGCCCATGACGAACGTGACGCCCGCCGCGCCGAGCAGCATCAGCAACACATCCATGTCGTCCTGATCGGCTTCGGCATGGTTCGTGTAGCAGACGTCGCAACCCATCGGCAGCCCCATGAGCTTGCCGCAGAAGTGGTCCTCCAGCCCGGCGCGGATGATCTCCTTGCCGTTGTAGAGATACTCGGGACCGATGAAGCCGACGACCGAGTTAACGAGTAACGGTTTGAACGTGCGCGCCACGGCGTAGGCGCGTGCCTCGAGCGTCTGCTGGTCGACGCCGTGATGCGCATCGGCCGACAATGCCGACCCCTGGCCGGTCTCGAAGTACATGACGTTATCGCCCACCGTGCCGCGCTTGAGCGACAGGGCGGCCTCGCGGCCCTCCTTGAGCATGGCAAGGGTGACCCCGAACGAGGCATTGACCGCCTCCGTCCCGCCGATCGACTGGAACACGAGGTCGACCGGCGCGCCGCGGGCGATGGCCTCGATGGAGGTCGTCACGTGTGTCAGCACGCAGCTCTGCGTCGGGATGTCGAAGCGACGGATGATGTCGTCGAGCAAGGACAGCAGATCGATGATGGTTGCCGTGTTATCGCCGGCCGGGTTGATGCCGATGACGGCGTCGCCGCAGCCGAGCATCAGCCCATCGACGATCGATGCCGCGATGCCGCGCCTGTCATCGGTCGGGTGGTTCGGCTGCAGGCGCACGGCCATCCGCCCCTTGAGGCCGATGGTGCCGCGAAAGCGGGTCACGACCTCGACCTTATGCGCGGCGAGGATCAGATCCTGATTGCGCATGATTTTCGAAGTGGCGGCGGCCATCTCCGGCGTGATGCCGGGGGCAATGCGCCCGAGCACTTCGGTCGTCGCCGCCTCGGACAGTAGCCAATCTCGGAACTCCCCGACCGTCATGTGGGCGATCGGCGAGAACGCCGCTTCGTCGTGACCATCGATGATGAGCCGGCTTACGTCGTCTTCCTCGTAGGGCACCACCAACTCGTCGAGAAAGCGCTTCAGTGGCACCTCGGCCAACGCCATCTTGGCAGCGACGTTCTCCTCGGCACTCTTGGCGGCGACGCCGGCCAGAACATCGCCTGAGCGCCGCGGTGTCGCCTTCGCCATCAGTTCCTTGAGGTCGGCGAACCGATAGACGGTCTGCCGCCACGCCGCGGTGTACACGGGTTGCCTCCTCAGCAAGCGAATTGGCGAGCATAGCGCGGGTCGCGTTAAGCGTACAAATCGTTGTCGATCGCCCGCGCCTCGACGCACCGCAACGTTCAGGGGCGAACGGGTATTGGAAACCGTCAGCTCGGCTGTGATGCGGCGATGGCGTTGGTGGCGCGCGGTCGCAGCGAGCGGTGCTTGCGAATAATCTTCGTGAGCAGCGCGCTGAGGGTGACGCCAGCAGAGGCGGCGAGATCCTCGCCGGGACTTTCGATGAAAGCCAGGCCGCGGTTGTGAGCCTCGCGGTAACGCGCGCGTTCGACGACCGCTCCGGGGAGCACGCTGAAGTCTGCCACTTCGATGTAGGCGCGCGCGGCTTCCTCTTCCTCGGGGTCGAGCATGCGCGATAGGGCCACGTAGAGCCGCGACTTGGGGATGCCGGCCGACTTCAGCTGGTAGAAAAGCTCGACGGCGGGCTGCAGGTCATCGAAGCAGGCGCCTGACGGCTGCACGACGAAGTGCGCGACGCTGGCGATTTCCATCGTCAGTTCCGGTGCATTGCCCGGGGCGTCGGCGATAAGAAGATCGGCATCCGGCTCGCTGGCGATGGCCGCGTCGATGTTGGCGTAGGCTTCGACTGTGAGAGGCGGAAACACCTGGTGTTTTTCCCGCAGGCGCTGCCAGCGGCTCGACGTCTTCTGATCTTTATCGAGGTCGGCCAGGGTAGTGACCAATCCGCGGCGGGCGGCCACGGCGGCGAGGGCGCGAGCGAGCGTCGATTTTCCGACGCCACCCTTGCGGCTTACAAACGCGACTACGACTGTCATTGCGTGCCAGCTGTCAGTGAAGCACCAAGTTCCCCGCTCGGTACACCTGTTGCGTATGGTTAAAAAGCGGCGGTTTGCGGGCTAATCTCTTATCCTGGCCGGACTAACTCATATCCCGGGCGGACGAACCGGGGCGCGGTCGAGCGGGGGGACGAGCGCATGATTGCCCGGTCGCCGCTCCGGTTGTTTGCCGCCAGATATCAAAGCGTTGTTCCACGCCAGCCTGCCAACGCCGAGCCGCTTAAAAGGCCTCGCGAACGGCGGTCGCGCCCCCCTCCGTTTGGAGCCGTTCCAGGGGTTTGCGTCCAAGCAGGAGAAAAAGCGTCGGCGTCAGGAAGGCGTCGATCAGCGTCGCCGAGACGAGACCGCCGAAGATCGTGACGGCCACGGGGTGGAGGATTTCCTTCCCCGGCTGGTCGGCGTCGACCAGCAGCGGCACAAGCGCGATGCCGGCGGCCAAAGCCGTCATCAACACCGGCGTCAATCGCTCCAGCGTGCCGCGCAGGACCAGTTGCCGCCCGAAGCTCTCGCCCTCGAACAGCGCCAGGTTCACGTAGTGGCTGATCTTCAGGATGCCGTTGCGCGTGGCGATGCCGGCGAGTGTGATGAAGCCGATGGCGCTGGCGACGGAGAACGGCTGTCCGGCGATCCACAACGCGGCGACGCTGCCGATCAGGGCCAGCGGGACGTTGCCCATGATGATCAAGGCAAGCACGGCTGATCGATAGCGCGTGTAGAGCACGATGAAGATCAACAGCAGGGATACGGCAGACAGTAGGCCGATCATGCGTGAGGCTTCTTCCTGCGCTTCGAACTGGCCCTCCAGGTTGGCGTAGTAACCCTGCGGGAATGTAGTGGCGGCGATTGTCGCGCGAATACTTGCGACGACGTCCGCCATGTTGGAGCCGTCCGTGTTGGCGAACACGGCAATGCGGCGCCGGCCGTTCTCGCGCTGGATCTGATTGGGCCCATCGGTCTCGACCACCTCAGCTATCGATGCCAGCGGGATACGACCGGCCGGACTTTCAATCAGCATGTCGCCGAGCGCGCGCGTGCTGCGGTCGGCATCGCTCAGGCGCATGACGACATCGAAGCGCTTTGACTGGTCGATGATCTGCGAGACGACGAGACCATTCGATAGTGCCTCGAGCGCTTCGGTGACCTGGCTGGGATTGAGTCCGTAGAGCGCCGCCTTGGCGTAGTCGATGCGCACCTGAATCTGCGGGATGCGGACCTGCTTTTCTGTTTGCAGGTCGACGACGCCGGGGATCGATTTGAGACGTGCTTCCAAGTCGGCGGCGAGGCCGCGTAGCGTGTCGTAGTCGTCGCCGTAGATCTTGAGGGCGATCTGCGCGCGTACGCCCGACAGCATGTGATCGAGCCGGTGTGCGATGGGTTGCCCGACGGTGATGCTCGTCGGCAGTACCGATAGCCGCTTACGGATGTCGGCCAGCACCTCTTCGCGGCTGCGCGCCGACGCTTGCAGGTCGACATCGAGTTCGCTGTTGTGGACGCCCTCGGCATGCTCGTCGAGTTCGGCGCGGCCTGTGCGCCGGCCGACCGAACGGACCTCCGGCACCTCGGCGATGATCTCCTCTGCAAGTCGTCCGATGCGATTGGACTCGGCAAGGCTGATGCCGGGCTGGAGCACCACGCTGACCAGCACCGTGCCCTCGTTGAAGGTCGGCAGGAAGGCGCGCGGCAAGGCAGCGCCGGCGAGGATCGCGATACAGACGGCGGCGGTGGGCAGACCTATGACGAATGCCGGCCGTTCAAAGCACCATTCGAGGCCCGCCTTCTGCCAACGTTTGAGAATGCGCACGAGGCCTGTGTCGTGCTCGGCCAGGTTGCGCATGCGCGGCAGCAGCCAATAGCAGAGCACCGGCGTCACCGTCAGCGACACGAGCAGGCTGGCCAGGATCGACACGATGAACGCAATGCCGAGCGGCGTGAACAGCCGCCCTTCGATGCCCGACAGCGCAAAGACCGGCAGGAACACGAGCACTATGATGACCGTGGCGTAGACGATGCCGGAACGCACCTCGGTGGCGGCCTGCGCGATGACTTCGAGAGTGCTTCGCCCATCGCGCCCAGCAGCCGCCCTATGCAACCCGAGCCGGCGATAGATGTTCTCGACGTTGACCACCGCGTCGTCGACGAGAGCACCTATGGCGATGGCCAATCCGCCCAGCGTCATGGTGTTGATCGACAGCCCCATCAAATGGAAGACGACCAGGGTGCTGAGCACCGACAGCGGGATGGCGACCAGCGAGATGAGGGTCGTCTGCCAGTTGAGCAGGAACACGAACAGCACAAAGGCGACGCAGACGAGTGCTTCGATGAGCACGCGCAAAAGGTTATCGATCGCCGTCTCGATGAAGCTCGCCTGGCGGAACTGGATATCGGTCGTGCGCACGCCGGCGGGCATCACGCGCTGCAGCTGTGGCAGCATCGCTTCGATCTGCCGGGTGATGCTGACGGTGTCGGCGTCGGGCTGCTTCTGCACGGCCAGGATGACGCCCGGCTTGCCGTTGAATCCGGCATCGCCCCGCTTGGCGCGCGCAGCGAATTCGACGTCGGCCACCTGGCTCAGCGAGACGACGTGCCCCTCCCGGTAGGCGACAACAAGGTTGCGCAAATCATCGATCTTGGTCGTGCGGCCGATGTTGCGGATCAGAACTTCGCGCGCCTTGAGGTCGACAAAGCCGCCTCCGGTATTGGCGCCGAACTGCTTGAGCGCGTTCTCGATCGCTTCGAAACTGACGTCGAGGCTCGTCATGCGCCGTGGATCAGGTACGACGCGGTATTGGCGCACCTCGCCGCCGATGGGGATGACCTGTGCGACGCCGGGCACGGCGAGAATCTGCGGGCGCACGGTGAAATCGGCGAGTTCGCGCAGCGTCATGGGATCGACCGTCGTGCTCGACATGGCGATCAGCATGATCTCGCCCATGACCGATGAAATTGGGCCCATTTGCGCGGCAACGTTCTTGGGAAGCTGCTCGCGCACCAATTGCAGGCGCTCGGCGACCTGCTGACGGGCGCGGTAGATCTCCGATGACCAATCGAACTCGACGTAAACGACGGATAGCCCGACGCCGGACACCGAGCGCACGCGCGTCACACCCGGCATGCCGTTCATCGCCGTCTCGATCGGGTAGGTGACGAGGAGTTCGACCTCCTCGGGGGCGAGACCCTCCACTTCCGCGATGAGTGTCACGGTGGGCCGGTTGAGATCGGGAAAGACGTCGACCGGCAGCTGACGCAGCGTCGCGAGGCCGTAGATCGTCAGCGCGACTGCGCCGATGAGCACGAACAGTCGGTGCGAAAGGCTGGCGCGAATAATGGTGTCGAACATGGGGGCGCCCTCAGCGAACTTGATTGATGAGCTCGGCGCCTTCGACGACGACGCGGCTGCCCGCGTCGATGCCGTCGAGGACCAGGACGTCAGCGCCGTTGAGTGGCGCCACCCGCACCGGGAGCGGCCGGAAACGCTCGGCCGACATTTTTACCCATACATGCGGTAGCCCATTGGGCCCGCGCACGACGGCCGTATCCGGTAGGACGATCCCGTCAACAGGGTCGCCCTGCTGCACGTACACCTTGACCGCCGAGCCGATGATCAGTCCTTCGTGGATCTCTTCGGCCTTGAACTGTAGTGGCTGGGTCTGCTGCCGCAGCGATGGCGCGCGCCCGACGTAGGACAGCTTGATCGAGTGTCCGTCCGGGTCGGTCGCGTGTGCAGCGGTGATGTGGGGGGCAGCGTGCGCGGCGACACCAATCGCTTCGATCCACAGGCGGTTGGGATCGACGATCTCGAATAGCGTCTCGCGCGTCGTGACGACCTGGCCGGCGCGCACGTTGGCAACCGAGATGATGCCGGCGACCGGGGCCTTGAGCGGAATGAGCTGGCTATCCTTCGGTGTCAGCACACGCTGCTGTTCGCGCAATGCCTCGAGCTCGGCGCGGGTATCGTCGATGTCCTTTTGCGCTACGACGCCGGCGATGCGAGTGAGGCGCGACAACTTCTGCTCGGCGATTCGCAACTTGCCGACCACCTCTGCCGTCAGTTGCTGCATGGTGCCGAGATCTGCGATTGGGATGCTCGGCGACAGGAATGCCAGGACCTCGCCGGCGTCGACGTGCTGTCCGACGTGCGAGATGCCGCGGACGGGGAGCTCGATGCGCCCGTCCATAGGGGCCTGCACCTGACCGAAGGTCGATGGATCCGGCACTACCGTGCCGATCAGCTCGCGGCCTTGCTGGGAGGCTTCGCGCTTGGCGACGAGGGTGCGCACGTGCAGCAACCGCTGCGAGGATTTTGGAAGGAAGACATCGCCGTCGGCAAGGCGGCGCGGCGCATCGGTCTGGGCGAGCGCCACGGAAGGCGCCTCATCATCGGCGTGGTCGTGGCCTTCGTGTGCGCGGGCCCTGTCGGCGTTGATAGTGAGCAACGCAGCGACAGCCAGAACCAGTGGCGCGCGGCTTGCCCGGTTTGCAGGCCGGAATGCGAGGGCGACGACGAACCCCAGTACCGCGGCGATCCCCGCCAATACCCACGTCAGCGGCTGCTCCAATAGAGTGTGCCACCCAATGGCTGTCGACGGCGCCGCGTGCACTGCTTCGCCGACCTCCAGTTTGCCCTCCAGAACGATGGAGGCGGATCCGGCCGTGATGGCAAACTTGAGCGCCTTCGTGCCTAGCTCGTCCGCCCATGGCGCGGGTAGCGCATAGGTTCCGGCGCCGAGCGCCTTGGCCGTGCCGGCAGGAACGCCGTCCGCAGTCACCGCGATGACGGCGCCGTCTATCGGGTCGTTGGTCGCCAGCCGGTCGAGAAAGATGGTGAGCTGGCGATCGGCGACGATGGCAACCAGCTCAAGGTCGGTGCCGGCCGCTTCGAGACGTGGCGCGGCGCCGGATGCGAGCACGGCCGCAGCAGGCTCATCGACGTGGGAGTGGTCATCGTCACCGTGGGCAAATGCCAAGGCCGCCGACAGCAGAAGTGAAAGTGTGATCGCAATGAAACGCGTCATGGTGAGCCGTCCCGATGCTTGAGAAGCGTCGCTTCAGCGCGGGTTTGCTCTCGGCGCTATGCCGTTCGCCATGCCTGTCGCGGCGTCCAAGCGCCAAGCGAAGGCATTACCCGTGCCGATGATCGAGGCGCGCGATGGCGCGCGCCGCGTCAGGCGACGAGACGTGGGGGACGCAGGGGAGGGTTGGAAAGCTGGCCGTAGGGAAGCGCCGCCTTGCGCTCCCGATGCGACAGGGCGAGCGCAGCGAAAAGCGGTTGGGTGGCGCTCACCGTCAGGATTGCCGTGGCAGCGCAGCAGTGAGCATGCACGTGGCCGCACCCGCGGTCCGTTGTCCCGTCCGAGTTTCCAGGATCGCCATGATCGGTATCGGACGCCAAGTCGACCGCCGCGTGATCGTGATGCGCGGCCTTGGTGTGATCCATCTGCTGATGGGCAAGGGCGTGCGCCTTGGCGAACTGCGGCGCGTGCAGGATCGGTAACTCGGCGCCGCCCAGCATGGCCACGGCGAACAGAGCTGCAATCAGGATATGCTTGACGATGCTGCGCACGTGCCCACCAAAGCCCGCTACTCCGGCTTCGTCAAGTCCACGGCGGTTGGGTAAAAGATTGCCGTCCTTATTTGCCCCTCAGTGAAGAGGCACCATGTCTCAGTTGCGCCCGGTCCATCACTCCAGGGATCGTTGGTAAACTCGAATGAGGAATTTGATGAAGTTCGAAACACTCGGCAAATGCGCCGCCGTCATCATCGCCGCAACGTTCGCTGCCGGGCCGGCCATGGCGCACGGGTTCGACGACTGCACCAAGGAAGCCAAGGATAAGTGGAAGCCGCAGGCCGAAGCGGAGGCGGCGGCGACGGCGGCCGGCTACACCGTCACACGGTCCAAGATCGATGGGTCGTGCTACGAGGTCTACGCCAAGGACAAGGACGGCAAGAAGTTCGAGCTGTTCTACAATCCTGCCGACCTTCAACTGGTAAAGAAGCAGGACGACTGACCGCGGGCACTTAAGCCGCCAGAGTCCGTCGGCGCCAACCACGAAAAAAGCCCCGGATCGCTCCGGGGCTTTTCATTTGTCACGTCAAGCCGGGTTTAGTAGTCCATGCCGCCCATGCCGCCCGGCATCGCTTGATGCCCACTGTCCTTTTTCGGCAGCTCGGCAATCATCGCTTCAGTAGTGATCAGCAAGCCGGCGACCGAAGCAGCATCCTGCAGTGCGCAGCGCACGACCTTGGCCGGGTCGATCACACCCTGCGAGACGAGATCACCATAAGCGCCGGTCTGGGCGTTGTAGCCAAACGCGTAGGTCGCGTTCTCGAGGATCTTTCCGACAATCACCGACCCGTCTTCACCTGCATTGGTGAAGATCTGACGCGACGGGGCCTGCAGTGCTTTGCGCACGATGGAGATCCCGGTCTTCTGATCATCGTTGTTGGGCTTCAAAGCATCGAGGGCCTTGATGGCACGCAGGAGGGCGACGCCGCCGCCCGGTACGATACCTTCCTCGACAGCCGCGCGGGTCGCGTGCAAAGCGTCGTCGACGCGGTCCTTGCGCTCCTTGACCTCAACCTCGGTCGCACCGCCGACCTTGATCACGGCCACGCCGCCGGCCAGTTTGGCCAAACGCTCCTGCAGCTTCTCTTTGTCGTAGTCCGAGGTCGTCTCCTCGATCTGCGCCTTGATTTGCTTGATGCGGGCCTCGATGTCGGGCTTCTTGCCGGCACCGTCGACGATAATCGTGTCTTCCTTGTTGATCGTCACCTTCTTGGCGCGGCCGAGCATGTCCAGGGTGACATTCTCTAGCTTAATGCCGAGATCCTCTGAGATCGTTTGCCCACCGGTGATGGTGGCGATGTCCTCGAGCATGGCCTTGCGGCGATCGCCGAAGCCCGGAGCCTTGACGGCGGCAACCTTCAGCCCGCCGCGCAGCTTGTTGACGACGAGCGTGGCGAGCGCCTCCCCCTCGACATCCTCGGCGATGATCAGCAGCGGCTTGCCGGACTGTACGACCGCTTCGAGCAGCGGCAGCAACGTTTGCAGGCCGCCGAGCTTCTTCTCGTGGATCAGGATGTAGGGGTCTTCCAACTCGACCAGCATCTTCTCGGCATTGGTGATGAAGTACGGTGAGAGATAGCCACGGTCGAACTGCATGCCCTCGACGACCTCCAGCTCTGTCTCCAGGCTCTTGCTCTCTTCGATGGTGATGACGCCCTCGTTGCCAACCCTCTTCATCGCCTCGGCGAGCTTGGCGCCGATCTCGGCGTCGCCGTTGGACGAGATGGTGCCAACCTGGGCAATCTCTTCATTGGAAGTGACCTTCTTGGCCTTCGCCTTCAACTCGTCGACGACGGCGGCTACCGCTTGGTCGATGCCGCGGCGGAGATCCATCGGGTTGGCGCCGGCAGCAACCGACTTGGCGCCTTCCTTGATGATTGCCTGGGCGAGCACGGTGGCGGTGGTGGTGCCGTCGCCGGCGAGATCAGAGGTCTTCGAGGCGACCTCCTTGAGCATCTGGGCGCCCATGTTCTCGAACTTGTCCTCAAGCTCGATTTCTTTGGCGACCGTCACACCGTCCTTCGTGATGCGCGGGGCACCATACGACTTGTCGAGCACGACGTTGCGGCCTTTGGGACCGAGCGTGACTTTCACGGCGTTGGCGAGGATGTCGACGCCGCGCAGCATACGATCGCGCGCGTCTTGACCGAATTTGACGTCTTTAGAGGCCATGGTGGGCAACTCCTGGAATTTTGGGGGGATCGGCGTCGTGATGGCTTAGGCGGCGGCCTTGACCTTGGTGCCGCCCTCGATCACGCCGAGGATGTCGCTCTCTTTCATGATGAGGAGGTCGTCACCGTCGATCTTCACCTCGGTGCCCGACCACTTGCCGAACAGCACAGTGTCGCCGGCCTTGACGTCCGGCGCGTTGATCTTGCCGCTCTCGTCGCGGGTTCCCGGGCCGACGGCGACAACTTCGCCGCGCATCGGCTTTTCCTTGACGGTATCGGGAATGATGATGCCGCCCGCGCTCTTGCTGTCCTCTTCGAGCCGTTTAACAACGACGCGGTCGTGCAAGGGCCGGAATTTCATTGAAATCCTCAAATCTCTGATTGTGGGGGCGAGGTGCGGATCGGAGCCGTTGAGTAACAGCCCGTCAGGCACCCGATAGGTTTAGCACTCTTGAGTCAGGAGTGCTAATCATGGTTTTGCGCGCCCGATAATGCCGGCGGAGCATCAGTTTGCCCTACGGCCGCCACTCACCAGCATGAGTAGGCTGCACTCGACGTCGCGGCGCAGAGCTACGTGGGAGGCCCGTTCGGGCGTCTTATCGCGTGTTCCCGGCGTACATGCCGGTGAGGAAATCCGCCCAGTCGTCGCCCTTGACGGTCAGTACGTTGGTCAAGCCCTGATTGAGAGGCCCACTTTTGCTGCGCACCGCGATCTTGCCGGTGGCCGCATCAATCGTCATCGAATACTGGCTGAGTACAGCGCCCGAGTTCATCAGCATCAGCTCAGCCGACGCTAGGCTGCCTATGCCGGGGGTGGAATGCGGTTGGTATTTGAATTCTTCCGCGCCGGCGCCCCGCTTGATGGCATCGTTGGCCTTCTTGATTTCCGCCCGAAGGGTTGCCTCGACTTCCACAAAGGTGTCTCGCACTCTCGCGGCGAGTTCGGATGCGCGTTGCTGGGTTGCGGCGTCCTTTGCCGTTACCGCCGCCGCCGCCGCCCTGCGGTCCGCGATGAGCTTATCGATTTTGTGTTCTTCGAGTTTGTCCGTCATGCGTTCCTCATCGCGCCGGCGCGGGCCGTCAGCGCAGCTTATCTGCGCGCCTGCCTACGTGGACACGAGCAAGGCGCAACCTAGCGTGAACGCCCGCCGGTGCGCTGGGGGCGACCGCAATGATTATGCCGGCTGGTATAGCACCATGATCGCGGCCACAAAGACCAGAGTGGTCACCAGTGGCACAATCCAAAGCGGGCGGCGCTTACGCGGCAGAATCTGAGCGATCGGGTGTCCTGTCATCGCTAGGCTGTAACACCCGGGACCACCGCGGCCTAAAGGTCTTCGCAGCCGCGCTCAAGCCGCAGCGGGAACCTTCGCGGTTAACGCGCTTAGTGGTGCGTTCAGCGTATAGACGAAGCCGGTTTGCTGATAGTTGAGCAGCACTTGGCCGTTCAACTGTCTTCCAAGTGCTTCCATCATTCGAGTGCCGAAGCTTCGCCGTGTGGGCGTCTCGACCGCCGGGCCATCGGCTTCGGTCCAGGTCAGTTTCAGCCGCTGAGCTGGCTCGTCGATCGTCCATGCGATGCTGATGCGACCGTTCGGCACCGACAGCGCCCCGAACTTCGTGGTGTTGGTGCACAGCTCGTTCAACGTCAGCGCCAACGCTATCACCGCGCTTGATGTAATCCCTATGTCAGGCCCCTCGATCGAAAAACGAGTGGCACCTTGGCTTTCATAGGGTTTGGTGGCGCCGCCGACCGTGTCGGCAAGGCTGGCGTTCGCCCAGCTCACCTGCAGCAGCAGGTCGTGCGCGCGGCCAAGTGCGATGAGGCGGCCTTCGATTGCCTGTTGCCCGTGCTCAAGGCTGGTGGCCGTCCGCAGGCTCTGAGACGCAATGGCGGACACTGTCGCGAGTGTATTCTTGATGCGATGATGCAGCTCTTCGAGGATTAGCTTCTGCAGCTTGTCGGCGGCCTCCCGCTCCTTGGCGTCGATGCCGGCCTGAGCGAGCAGGGCCTTGGCGTCGATGCCGGCCTGCTCGAGCAAGAGCCGAAGACTATCATTCTCCGCCGTCAGGCCTTCCTGCGTGGCGGGGCGAAGTACGTCGGTGGACTTTTCCCTGGGCGAATTGCCCGCGAGTGGCGGCGCGACTTCCGGAACGATTTTTAGCGCTCCCAACCCCACCATCGCCCGTAGCTCGGCGATCATTTGTTTCACCACCAGCGGCTTTCCGAAGTAGAGGCTGTTGGCCGGCATGTCCGCGTCGGACAATTTGACCTGCCCCGACACCAGAACGATTTTGATCGCGGGCCAGCGGGCGTGAACGGCGTAGGCGAGCTTCAGTCCGTCCATGCTGCCGGGCATTTGTATGTCGGAGAACAGCAGCGAAATATCAGAACGATTTTCCAGGATCTCGAGCGCTTCATCGGCGTTGACGGCTTCGACTGCAGTGAATCCGGCATCCTCGACGATGTCGACGGCACGCATGCGCAGTACCATCTCATCTTCCACGACAAGGACATTGGTTGGAGATACGGGTCGGGCCGAGGTCATGCTGAGTCCTTCCGCCCGTCACTGCGCCGTAGTCGTGATTGACAGCTCGCTCTCGCGGGCTACGCGCTCGAACACCTCGGCAACCGCCTTAATGCGATAGAGCTTCTCGCGGCCCTCCGCCGGCATCAGCCGCATGATCTTGTACGACTGCGCCGACGGCACCGTGCCGAAATGTGACTGCGCGTAGCCGACCGTCTGGCCGACCCTGAACTTATGACTGGACATGATCGGCCCGTTCGTCTCTCGCCAAAGGCTTATCGAGTTCGGTCGGCTCGGCAGGAATGGATCGGGCAGACTTGTTCCGACCGAGAGACGTAACGGAGGCATCGAGCTCAAGCCGTCTCGTGCCGAGGCGCAACAGTTCGCAAGTGCTGGACGACAGCATCGCCTCCGCTCGGGCGCGAGTGGGTGCGGTCAATCCCGACCCGGAGAGCAAATTCTTGAATCCTAGTACGGTCTTCTCGACAGTTCGAAACTCGTCGCCGACGCGTCGCTGCTCCGTAAGCAAGGCTTGCGTGTCCATACCAACCTCCACAATTGAGAAGTACATCCGCGCGCGCTTTCCCCAAGCGATGGCCGGACTGCCGGCGACATCACTAAGCTTTGGCGTTGCACGACGTTCTAGGGCGCGGCAAAGCGCGAACTGCCTGAGGCAGTGCGACCTTGGTTGGTCGCCTATGTCCCGAGCTGTCGATCAATCCTCGCAGGGCGCAACAAATCGCGATGATCGACGAGGGAGGCAAAGCCCGCTGAGCGGGAGCGGGCTCGGTGCTGCGTCAGCAAACGACGCTACCACGGCTGCGTAGTCGGACCTAATGCTCTCAATGAACGGGCTGAGGGGGCCGTCAGCAAGCCAGAGGCGATGCCACTGTTAAGAAGAACGACCGCCCACTCGCTGGTTGAAATTTTATTCCCGTTGCAGAATGCAGCAAAACCGCCAATAAACGCGGCCTCGCGGGTGTAGCTCAATGGTAGAGCAGCAGCCTTCCAAGCTGAATACGAGGGTTCGATTCCCTTCACCCGCTCCATTTCCCCCAAGGGCTCAAGTTTCCCCAAGGGCTCACGGAGCCTCGCGTCCTCAGGCATCCCGCCGAGCCGCCGGCGCGCGGCCATAAAGGAGTGAGGGAATGATCGTCGTGACCACCAACGACCTGCCGGGCTACCGGGTCGTCAAGCACCTCGGGGTCGTGCGGGGGCTCACGGTGCGATCCCGCAGCGTCATCGGCAATATCGGCGCGGCGGTGCAGATCTTCTTCGGCGGCAACATCACGCTATATACAAAGCTCGCGGAGGAGACCCGCCAGGACGCCTTCCAGCTTCTAATCGAAAATGCCCAGGCGATGGGCGCCAACGCAGTTCTCGCCATGCGTTACGACGCCAACGAGATCGCCTCGGCGGTTACCGAGGTGCTGGCTTATGGGACTGCGGTGGTGGTCGAGCCGGCCGCCTGATTCTGGCTCGCGACAATTTCGTCACTAGCAAGTGACAACGGGGAAAACTTCCGCTAAGTATGCCGCCCCCGCGGAGGACAGGCGCGCTTTCCACGCGAAATAGGGGTGTAGCTCAATTGGTAGAGCGTCGGTCTCCAAAACCGAAGGTTGGGGGTTCGAGACCCTCCGCCCCTGCCAATTAGTGTTGGTAACATCCGTGCAGAGGGCGCCGGATGGGCCAACAGCCGACGCCTTGGGTGCGTCAGGTTGTCGCATGGCGCCCGGGAAAGTCAGATTAATGGCCAAATACAACCCGGTCGAGTTTATTCAGGAGGTTCGCCAGGAAACCTCGAAGGTCACTTGGCCCACCTGGAAAGAGGTGTGGATCACCACCCTCATGGTTTTGATTATGGTCAGCGTTGCCTCGGTATTTTTCCTCGTTACAGACCAAGCGCTTGGATACCTCGTCCGCCTTGTGCTGGGCGCGAACCGCTGAACCGGAGCTGAAGTAGTGTCTACGCAAGTCGCGGAAACGCGCCCTGAAAGAGCGGCAATGGCGAAGCGCTGGTATATTGTGCACGCCTACACCAATTTCGAGCGCAAGGTGGCTGACGCCATCAAGGAGCGGGCCAAGGCAGCCGGCCTCGAACATTTGTTCGATGAAGTGCTGGTGCCGACCGAGGAAGTGGTCGAGGTCAAGCGCGGCCGCAAGGTGCAGTCCGAGCGCAAGTTCCTGCCCGGCTACGTGCTGGTGAAGATGGAGATGACGGACCCGGCGTTCTTGCTCATCAAGAACACGCCGAAGGTCACCGGGTTTCTCGGCGCGGAAAACAAACCGATGCCGATCTCGGAGGATGAAGCAATGCGCATCCTCCGCCAGGTCACGGAAGGCGTGGAGCGGCCGAAGCCCTCGATCACGTTCGAGGTTGGCGAGCAGGTGAAAGTCGCCGACGGCCCATTCGCCTCCTTCCAGGGCCACGTGGAAGAGGTCGACGAGGAACGTTCACGGCTCAAGGTGGCCGTGTCGATCTTCGGTCGCCCGACGCCGGTCGAGCTTGAGTTCGGCCAGGTGGAGAAGGTGCCGGGATAATCCCCGGAGGTCACTCAGACCTCAACGAACTTGCAGCCGGGCTGACGCTCGTCTGCATGCCGCCCGCAAGGACAGCCCCTCACGAGGCCCCCTGCGGAAAATCCGCGGGAGGGCTGGATCAGCCCGTTAGACCGCTAACCCTGGGAAGGAAAGCCCCTTCCCGTCAAGTGCTAAGGGGAGACCATGGCAAAGAAAATTGACGGCTACATCAACTTGCAGGTGCCGGCGGGGGCGGCCAATCCCTCACCGCCCATCGGACCCGCGCTAGGCCAGCGCGGCGTCAACATCATGGAGTTCTGCAAGTCGTTCAACGCCAAGACGAAGGAGATCGAGCAGGGCACGCCCATTCCGGTGAAGATCACGGTCTTCTCCGACCGCTCCTTCACGTTCGAGATGCGTACCCCGCCGGCATCCTTCTTCCTCAAGAAGGCGGCGAAGATCACCTCCGGCTCGAAGGCCACTGGCCGCGACGTCGCCGGCACAGTGAGCATGGATCAGGTGCGCGACATCGCGAAGCTGAAGATGAAGGACCTCAACACGGACGATCTCGAGGCTGCCGCCAAGACGATCGCCGGCTCCGCCCGTTCGATGGGCCTGCAGGTGAAGGAGTAACGGCGATGGCAACGAAGATGAGCCCCGAAGCTATCAAAGAGACGCGTCTTGCCGGCGGCAAGCGCATGGTCGTCGCCACCAAGGGCATCGACCGCGACAAGGCTTACACGATCGAAGAGGCTGTGAAGCTGATCAAGGGCCGCGCCAAGGCGAAGTTCGACGAGACGATCGAGGTAGCGATGAACCTCGGCGTCGATCCCAAGCACGCCGACCAGCTGGTGCGCGGCGTGTGCAATCTGCCGAACGGCTCGGGCCGTACGTCGCG
Source organism: Hyphomicrobium sp. (assembly GCA_039933175.1). Lineage (GTDB taxonomy): Bacteria > Pseudomonadota > Alphaproteobacteria > Rhizobiales > Hyphomicrobiaceae > Hyphomicrobium_A. Next base: position 18,117 of record JBDTOR010000019.1, read on the forward strand.
TGTCGCCGTGTTCGCGCGTGGCGCCAAGGCGGACGAAGCGAAGGCCGCCGGTGCCGACGTCGTCGGTGCGGAGGATCTGGTCGAGCAGGTGTCGAAGGGCACGATCAACTTCGATCGCTGCATCGCGACGCCGGACATGATGGGCCTCGTCGGCCGCCTCGGTAAGGTGCTCGGCCCGCGCGGCCTGATGCCGAACCCGCGCGTCGGCACGGTGACCATGGACGTCACCAACGCCGTCAAGGGCGCCAAGGGCGGCTCGGTTGAGTTCCGCGTCGAGAAGGCCGGCATCATCCACGCCGGCGTCGGCAAGGCGAGCTTCACGGAGAACGCGCTGGCCGAGAACATCAAGGCGTTTGTCGATGCCGTGGTGAAGGCCAAGCCGACGGGTGCCAAGGGCACGTACGTGAAGAAGGTTTCGATCAGCTCGACGATGGGGCCCGGCGTGAAGATTGACAGCGCCAGCCTCAACGGCGGGCAAGCTCTCACCTAAGAGGGCCAACGGAATTCGCGCGCCGCATCGCAAGAGGCGGCACGTGAAGAACGGAAGATGAGCAGCGATGCTTCTCTTCCGGAGACTGTCCGAGACTGTGGGTGCCGCCGGCTCTTTCGGGATGCTGGCTGCTTAAGCCTCAAAAAGGGCCCGCATGAGACAGGAGCGAGCCCGGTTTTATTCCCCGTAAGGGGCACAGAGCCGGTTTGAACCTGGGTCAGCACCGTGTCGCTTGCGCGCGCGGTTGGACAGACGAAGCGTCGCCGCAAGCGGGTCAAACCGCTGAGGCGACAAGGTGCAACCCGCGGAGCGGCTTAGCAGCCGATCCGTAAATTGGAGTGAGCAGGTGGATAGAGCCGCGAAACGTGAGCTCGTGACGTCGCTCAACACCGTGTTGAAGGACACGGGGTTGGTCGTTGTCGCCCACTATGCCGGAATGACGGTCGCCCAACTGACCGACTACCGCCAGAAGGTCAAAGAAGCTGGCGGCAAGGTCAAGGTGGCCAAGAACCGGCTGGCGAAACTCGCGTTGAAGGACACTTCGTACGAACCGATCACCGATCTCTTCAAGGGGCAGACATGCGTTGCCTACTCGCAGGATCCGATCGCGGCGGCGAAGGCGTCGGTCGCCTACGCCAAGGGGAATGACAAGCTCGTCATCCTCGGTGGCGCCATGGGCTCGACGATCCTTGACGCGAGTGCCGTCAAAGCGCTCGCCGAACTGCCCTCGCTAGACGAACTCAGGGCCAAGCTCATTGGTCTCCTCAACGCGCCGGCGACGAAGATCGCCCGCACCGTCAAGGAGCCGGGAGCCCAGCTTGCGCGCGTCATTCATGCGAAGGCGGCACAAGGCGAGGCCGCATAACGGCAAGGGCGGCGCCCGCAAGGCGCCACGAATACCGAAGAGCGCAGTTCAAAGCTGCATGCGTCAATAGGTTCAAACCGAAGGAAGTAACAAAATGGCCGATCTATCGAAGATCGTTGAGGATCTCTCTAGCCTCACAGTCCTGCAGGCGGCTGAGCTCGCCAAGATGCTCGAAGAGAAGTGGGGCGTTTCGGCTGCTGCGGCCGTTGCCGTTGCCGCGGCTCCGGGCGCTGCCGCTGCTCCGGTCGAGGAGCAGACCGAGTTCACCGTTATCCTGAAGGCCGGCGGCGAGAAGAAGATTAACGTCATTAAGGAAGTCCGCGCCATCACGGGCCTTGGCCTCAAGGAAGCCAAGGACCTCGTCGAGGCCGGCGGCAAGGCCGTGAAGGAAGGCGTGTCCAAGGACGAAGCTGCCAAGCTGAAGAAGCAGCTCGAGGACCAGGGCGCGACCGTCGAAGTGAAGTAATCGAGGTGGCAGGCGGCGAGCACTTTCGGGTGCCCGCTGCCTGCCTCCGTCTGTCTTGAACGGCAGGCGTCTGGACGTCTCTCCGGAGGGTCTTTTGAGGGTCATGTAACCCCCAAACGGACCTTCCGGTGAGCCGTTTAAAGGCTAGCAGGGGTTGGCGGCCCTTGCCACGCAGAGCAGCAATGCGCGGGCTCGTCCCTCGCGCGCTTTATAAGGAGCGGACATGGCTGAGACGTTCAACGGCCGCAAGCGCATCCGGAAGAAATTCGGATCCATTCGCGAAGTCGCAGAGATGCCGAACCTCATCGAGGTTCAGAAGAGCTCGTACGACGACTTCCTGATGGTCAAAGAGCCTCCCGGCGGCCGTTCAGACGATCACGGACTGCAGTCCGTCTTCAAGTCGGTGTTCCCGATCTCGGACTTCTCCGGTCGCGCGACGCTTGAATTCGTGCGCTACGAGTTCGAGCCGCCGAAGTACGATGTCGACGAGTGCATGCAGCGCGACATGACCTTCTCGGCGCCGCTGAAGGTCAAGCTGCGCCTGATCGTATTCGATGTGAACGAGGAAACGGGCTCCAAGTCGATCAAGGACGTCAAGGAACAGGACGTCTACATGGGCGACATGCCGCTCATGACGATGAACGGCACCTTCGTCATCAACGGCACCGAGCGCGTGATCGTTTCACAGATGCACCGTTCGCCGGGCGTGTTCTTCGATCACGACCGTGGTCGTACGCATGCTTCGGGCAAGCTGCTGTTTGCTGCGCGCATTATTCCCTACCGTGGTTCGTGGCTCGACTTCGAGTTCGATGCCAAGGACATCGTCTATGTGCGCATCGATCGCCGCCGCAAGCTGCCGGTGACGACGTTGCTGTACGCGCTGGGTCTCAACGATGAAGAGATCCTCAACGTCTTCTACAAGCACATCCAGATCAAGGAATCCAAGCGCGGCTGGAAGATGCCGTTCGTGGCCGAGAAGATGCGCGGCATGACCCCGACCGCCGACTTGGCCGACGCCAAGACAGGCGAGGTTATCATCAAGGCCGGCGAGAAGATCACCGCGCGCAAAGCGCGTGAGCTGGCCGACGGCGGTCTCAAGGAAGTGCTGGTCTCCTCCGACGACCTTGCCGGTCGCTACATCGCCGCCGACATCGTCGATCTAGAGACGGGCACGATCCTCGCCGAAGCCGGCGATGAGCTTGACGCCGAACTCCTGGCCGAGTTGAAGGATCAGAAGGTCAAGGAATTCCCGATCCTCGACATCGACCACGTCAATATCGGTCCGTTCATCCGTAACACGCTGAACATCGACAAGAACGCCAATATGGAAGAGGCGTTGATGGACATCTACCGGGTCATGCGCCCGGGTGAGCCGCCGACGATCGAGGCGGCGACCAATTTGTTCCACTCGCTGTTCTTCGACTCGGAGCGCTATGACCTCTCGGCTGTCGGCCGCGTGAAGATGAACATGCGTCTCGAGCTGGATGCCCCCGACACGATGCGCGTACTGCGCAAGGAGGACATCCTCGCGGTCATCAAGACGCTCGTCGACCTGCGCGACGGCAAGGGCGAGATCGACGACATCGATCATCTCGGCAACCGGCGCGTGCGCTCGGTCGGCGAGCTGATGGAGAACCAGTACCGCGTCGGCCTGCTCCGCATGGAGCGTGCCATCAAGGAGCGCATGTCCTCGGTCGACATCGACACTGTCATGCCGCAGGACCTGATCAACGCCAAGCCGGCGGCAGCCGCCGTGCGCGAGTTCTTCGGCTCCTCGCAGCTGTCGCAGTTCATGGACCAGACGAACCCGCTGTCGGAAATCACCCACAAGCGCCGCTTGTCGGCGCTTGGCCCGGGCGGCCTTACCCGTGAGCGCGCGGGCTTCGAGGTGCGCGACGTGCATCCGACGCACTACGGCCGCATCTGCCCGATCGAGACACCGGAAGGCCCGAACATCGGCCTCATCAACTCGCTGGCGACGTTCGCGCGCGTCAACAAGTACGGCTTCATCGAAAGCCCGTACCGCAAGGTCGTGCACGGTAAGCTCACCGACCAGGTCGTCTACCTGTCGGCCATGGAGGAAATGCGCCACCACGTTGCGCAGGCCAACGCCGAGGTCGATTCCAAGGGCAAGCTGACGGACGAACTCATCACCTGCCGTTATCAGGGTGACGTTCTGCTCGTGCCGCAAGAGAAGGTCGACTACATCGACGTGTCTCCCAAGCAGCTCGTGTCGGTCGCCGCGGCGCTCATCCCGTTCCTCGAGAACGATGACGCCAACCGCGCCCTCATGGGCTCGAACATGCAGCGTCAGGCCGTGCCGCTGATCAAGGCCGAGGCGCCGCTGGTCGGCACCGGCATGGAAGAGGTCGTGGCCCGGGATTCCGGCGCCGCGATTGCCGCACGCCGCACCGGCGTCGTCGATCAGGTGGACGCCACGCGTATCGTCATCCGCGCTACGGCCGAGACCGATCCGTCCAAGCCCGGCGTCGACATCTACCGCCTGAGGAAGTTCCAGCGCTCCAACCAGAACACCTGCATCAACCAGCGCCCGCTGGTACATGTCGGTGACGCGGTCGACGCCGGTGAGATCATCGCCGACGGTCCTTCGACCGACCTTGGCGATCTGGCACTCGGCAAGAACGTGCTCGTCGCGTTCATGCCGTGGATGGGCTACAACTTCGAGGACTCCATCCTCCTCTCCGAGCGTGTCGTCTCCGACGACATTTTCACCTCGATCCACATCGAGGAATTCGAAGTGATGGCCCGCGATACCAAGCTCGGGCCGGAGGAGATCACGCGCGACATCCCGAACGTTTCGGAAGAGGCGCTGAAGAACCTCGACGAGGCCGGTATCGTCTACATCGGCGCCGAAGTGAACCCGGGCGACATTCTCGTCGGCAAGATCACGCCGAAGGGTGAGAGCCCGATGACGCCGGAAGAGAAGCTGCTGCGCGCCATCTTCGGCGAGAAGGCTTCCGACGTTCGCGATACCTCGCTGCGTCTGCCGCCGGGCGTCTCCGGCACGGTGGTTGAGGTGCGCGTGTTCAATCGTCACGGCGTCGAGAAAGACGAGCGTGCGATGGCCATCGAGCGCGAAGAGATCGAGCGTCTCGCCAAGGACCGCGACGACGAGATGCAGATCCTCGATCGCAACGTCTATGCGCGTCTGAAGGAGGCCCTGCTCGGCAAGGAAGTGTCGAAGGGTCCCAAGACGGCTCGTAAGGGCACGCACATCAACGACGAGATCCTCGACGAGGTTCCGCGCAGCCACTGGTGGGAGTTCGGCCTCAAGGACGAGAAGGCCCAGGGCGAGATCGAGGCCATCAACAAGCAGTACGAAGAGGCCAAGAAGAGCCTTGAGCGCCGCTTCGTGGACAAGGTCGATAAGCTGCAGCGCGGCGACGAGCTGCCTCCCGGCGTGATGAAGATGGTCAAGGTCTTCGTCGCCGTGAAGCGCAAGATCCAGCCGGGCGACAAGATGGCCGGCCGCCACGGCAACAAGGGCGTCGTGTCGATGATCGTGCCGTGCGAGGACATGCCGTTCC
>JBDTOR010000020.1:0-23347 GCA_039933175.1 Hyphomicrobium sp.
CTTGGATGCAGCGCCGGCGCCGAATCTCCTCCGCACCGTCGTGGTGATGATCCGCTTGATTGAACCCGTGTCTATTTTTGGTTCCTCGGATGCGACCCTCTCTAATTCGGCCATTACGTAATTCGCCCAATATTGGGTATTGCATCCAGCCCGTCCGGCGGCTTCAACCTGAGCTTCGGTTACTTCAGGACATGCAATCGGTGCCGCCTTCAGCTTGCTGAGAAGCGCGCGAAAATAAGGGTGGGTATTGAAAAGTGCTTCCGCCAGCCGGTCACAGAACGTTGCAACCTCGTCCTGCGCAAGCCCGGCGACTTCTTGCCCGAGACTAGTCAGCGAGTAGCTGCGATCCCTATGCGCCTCAACGTAAAGGCGCGCGGAAGGCACCTGCTGTCGATTGACATAGCCCAAACGCATCGCCTCGGCCAAAACATCCGCCGTTGAAGCCCAATACGAATCTTTGTGGCCAACGCGACTTGCTGTGCGGCGACCCGCTCCCTGAAGAGCGAGCTTGTCCACCTTCGCGCTGTAACGCTGGCGCGCCTCCTCGAAGGTCGCACCTTCGCGGAGCCCGATGAGTTGATCGCGCATGTGCGGCAGGATTTGCTGAATCCGAGGAATGCTGTCCTTGATCATCGAACTTGCCTCGCTGTCAGGTCGCTGCATCAGTTGGCCGAATCTGGGTCCGTATATTTCGCGGGCGATTAGCGGGACACGGACACTTCCGTGCGTGATGCTTTTGACCACTCATTTTTTTTGGCTCGGCACGGTCTGCTGACGCCACTGGACAAGATGATGTGACGCGGTGCTCACGCACTGTTGGGATCCTCACAAGCCATCTTTATTGCGTTCCACTCAGCGGCCATCTCCGACGGCGGCCCGCTGCTCATCAACGCGTGCTCGATGATCATGCTTTCGGGCCTTGCATCGGGAAGACAAGGAAAGCCGTCAATGAACTCGAGCCAGTGTTTGTCTTCGAGCTCCTTGATGCACAGGTCGGCGGTGTACTGACACACGGTCAGCACTTCGACGAGTTGCTTGTAAGTGTGCTGGTGTAGGTTCGCAGCTTGCATGAGCTGCTCGGCGCGCTCGCGAAGATTTCCCTCAGTCAATGTTCCACTCCATCGTTGATGGCAAATTGGCAGTCGGGCCAAAGTGCCCGATTAAGACCGTGGCCTCGGCGCACGTTGCTGGCCTCTGTCCGGACGTGCTCAGGAGCCAAACCACAGGACCGTGAGCGCGTGGGATGCGCGTCGAAAACTCGCCTGCCTGCTCGAGCCGGTCGATCTGTGACTCTGACAGGGGCACGAGGCCTTGAGCTGTTCGGGCGAGGGTGCGGTTTTGGCATCTCTGAAGCGTACCTCTTCGGAGCTGCACAGCCGTCATGGGCGCTTCGTCTAATATTGCCAGGCCGCGCTTGCCCCCAGGTCCGGAAGGCGACTGCCGAGCTGCACCCTTTGCGCTTCGCTGGCCCTGACATGTTCAACGGCCCCCCGTTGGCTTCGCGCTAGAAGGCAAGCCTGCGTGGATTTCATCCTGCGCGGAAGAGCGGGCGTTACGGGCCGCCATCTGGCGCTCGATCCAGCCGTTGACCTCACTCTCAATCCAGCCCACGCGGCCCGGGCCGAGGGCCACGCGTTTGGGAAATTTGCCTGCTTTCTCCAGCCGCTCGATCTGTGACGGCGAGAGGGGCACAAGGCATTTGAGCTGTTTGCGGGTGATGATGCGCTCGGTCATCCCTCATAAGTATCACTAAGTATTTTTGGCGCAAGTACTTGTGATTGCTGGTCGAAAACACTATATATACATAGCGATACATAAGTAACCTTAATCTCGCCCGGCAGTAATCCTAATAATGCTTGGACTATACATTAAGCTACACCGCAGGGCGATTTTTTGTTGTTGGCCACGGCCGTAAAGATGTAGCTCGCATATGCTTCCAACGCTGCGCGCATCTCGGGGACGTACCGGTAGCGGTTGTAGATCTTGCCACTGACGCTGACCTGTGCATTCGGAAGCTTGTGGTTGTGAATTTGCTCAATCAGGACCTCGCTCAGCCCGAGGGAAGGCGCGACGCTCGCCTGCGTGCGGCGCAGATCGTGCGGAGTCCACGCATGAACGCCCGCAACGGCGTCGATTTTGTTCTTCCACTTGGTGAAGCCGCTCAAATATTTCTCGTGATCATGCGCGCTGGGGAACACGAACGGCGAACCGGAGATCCGTGGGCAATCCCGCAGGATATCTACCGCCGCGCGCGGCAGGGGCAGCACGTGCGCCTCACCATTCTTGGTGCTGCTGCTGGGGATTTTCCACAACGCCTCGTTCTCATCGGAAAGGTCGAGTTCATCCCAGCGTATGCTGGCGATCTCGGTGCGCCGCTGACCGAGCAGGGTAAGAAGCTTGAAGTAGCTTCCGTACGGGTAGCCGAGCCCGTCCGCGGCAAGCCAAAGCGCCGCAACTTCGGTCTGGCTTAGCACGCGCTCGCGGCTCCGTTCCTTCACGAGTGGCTTCAGGCCGAGACACGGCGACGTTTTGATCAGAGCATGGGCATCCTGCTCGATGAGCCAAGTGAAGAGTTTGCGGATGCGGGAAAGCGCGCGGTTGGCGGCGACCGGCGCCCCACGTTCGCGGATTGCATGCAGGACCTTGAGCACGTCCGCCTTGGCAAGGCTGCGCACGTCGCGACCCTTCCATGCGGCAACGAACTCGTTGCGCAGGATGCGAATGGGATTGTCGGGAGTCTTGCTGTTCGGGCGCACGTACTGCGCGATGAACCGTTCCACGCAGGCCTCGAACCCGCACACGCAGAGGTCGATCTTACAAGCGCTCGACGCTCCGAAGGGATCGCTGCCTTTTGCCGCTTGCGCGAGCTTGGCCAGGCGCTCCCCACGCGCTGCACTGAGCGACATCTCCCCGTAGCGGCCAAGCTTGCCCCGCCGGCGCTTCCGCTCGCCGTTGAGGCGGTATGTGAGAAAGAAGCTCTTCACGCCCGTGCTGCCGACGCGAATGGACAGCCCCGGCGCCTTGGCATCAAAGAGTTCCACCTGACCCACGTCAGGTGCTTTGAGCTTCTGAATTGCGAGATCGGTGAGCGGGAGGCGACGCATGCAAAAGGTGCCCTATAGGTGCCCAAATGAGCACGGCTTGAGAGGAACACCTATGGAGACGTATGTGGGAGGCCAAGGCTAGAATGAATTGATATGCCGTGACATTTTCCGGGGCGATGGAGAGCCATGGTGAACCATGGCGAGGCCTCAGAAAAGATTTTCAGTCACGTGCTCTACCAACTGAGCTACCTGGGCTTTTTGCTTAGGCGGAGAACCCCGGCGCCAAAGCTCGGCCGTTATAGTGAGCGTGCCGCCCCCTGTCCAGCGCCTCGCCCGCCGCAGCGGCGGCGCCGTTTTCGGCCCCCTCAGGTTAGCCGCCGTCCTCGTCGTCCGGGCGGCGAACGCTGCTCCCGGCGCGTTGTGCCGCGGCATCCTCCCCGTCTTCGTCGCCTGCCCCTTCACCCCCACCGGCAATGGCGTAGCCGCCACCCAGCCAGCGCGCCAGATCGACATCGCGGCAGCGCACCGAGCAGAACGGCCTGAACGCCAGCTCCGCCGGAGCCCGGCAGATCGGGCAGCGGCCGCGATCGGAGGCTGGGGCACCCTTGCTGGCCATCGACGCTACTCCAGTCTCGCCGTCAGGTCGGATCGAGTTCGGCCGCCCGCACCCAGGCGAAGTGCAGCGGGAAGCCCTCGCCGACGAGCAGCGCCACCACCTCGGTGAGCGGCAGCCCAACGACGCTCGTGTAGGAGCCGACAATCTTCTGCACGAAGCAGCCGGCGAGGCCCTGGATGGCGTAGCCGCCGGCCTTCCCGCGCCACTCACGCGAGGTGATATAGGCTTCGATCTCCTCGCGGGACAGATGCTTGAAGCGCACGCGCGTGTCGACGATCTTCTGGCGCACGCGATCGTCGGGCGTGATGAGGCAAACGCTGGTCAGCACGCGATGCGCGCGCCCCGACAACAGCTGCAGGCAATTGGCCGCTTCCTCGATGTTCGACGGCTTCATGAGGATACGCCGGCCCACGGCGACGACGGTATCGGCGGCCAGCACATAGGCCGAGGCGATATCCTTGTCGTTGGAGATCTGATCACGCGCCGCTTCCGCCTTGGTACGCGCGATGCGAGCGGCATAGGCGCGCGGCATCTCTCCGCGCCGCGCCGACTCGTCGATCGAGGATGGCCGCAGCGCGTCGGGCTCGACCCCCACTTGCGACAGCAGCATCAGGCGGCGCGGACTGGCGCTGGCAAGCACCAGCGTCGGGCGCGCCGATTGCGGGCCCTGTCCGGTGAATTCCTTTGCCAGCTCGCGGCGCAACGTATCGCGGCGCGGATGGTCGGTGCGGCTCAGCGCGGTAAGAAAGGCGGCCTTGGCGGTCATCGAGACATCACCTTGGAGGAGGAAGCTGGGAAGCGGTAGGCGCCGTCCGCCGCGGATGGTGGGGATGGCTGCCGGCGCCGGGAGCTGAGTATTAGTCGGCTTTTAACAGTTGCTGACACACCGCTACAGGCATTCTGACATTGCAAAGGCGGCATTAGAAAAGCAAGTCCCCAATCCGCCGTTGCCAGAGCGGCCAGTTTTCAGGCTAAATCCCCGGCGACTGAGCCCAGAGGGCATTAACATGATTGCCAAGGCCGCGATTGTCGAACTTCTCGGACGCACATCTCTTTTTGGCAGCCTTGACGAAGCCGAGCGGCGGGCCATCGCCGACGAGATGCGCGAAGTGGCGTTCGATCCCAGCCAAGTGATCTTCGCGCGCGGCGACGCGGGCCGCGAGATCTACCTCGTGGTCAGCGGACGCGTGCGCATTTCGGTGCTGACGGCCGAGGGACGCGAGCTGTCGTTCGCGCACGCCGAGCCGGGCGCCGTCTTCGGAGAGATCGCTATGCTCGACGGGGGCGTGCGCAGCGCCGACGCCACGGCGGTGAACAAGGTCAGCGCGCTCAGCCTGTCGAAGCCGGCGTTCAAGCGTCTGATGGAGACCGAGCCGCACGTGGCCGAGGCCGCGGTGCGCTTCCTGTGCTCGCGCATCAGGGAAGCCGACCAGCAGCTGGAAGCCATCGCGCTGTATCCCATCGAAGGGCGGCTCGCCCGCTTCTTCCTCGCCGCCGCGCGCGCCAAGTCACCGGGCAGCGAGGAGGGCCGCATTACGATCGACTTGCCGATGTCGCAGAGCGAGCTCGCGCTGCTGATCGGGGCCAGCCGGCCGAAGGTGAACACCGCACTGTCGATGCTGGAGGACAGCGGGGCCCTGGAGCGCAATGGCACGCGCGTCACGTGCGACATCCAGGAGCTGCAAGCCATCGCCGGCGCCGAGTAGGGATGCCGAAGACCTCGGGGCGACCATCTGCTGAAATGTCATCGGGCGCCCTGCGCCTGCAGGAGCATGCGCGCGCCATCCGTGCGCGGACATCGTCGCCGTTCCGCGCCCTGAAGGCTCGTCTCAGCGCGCCGCTGCGGCCGCTGCTCGACAGCCCGCGCATGAAAAAAGTGCGCGCCTTCGGACGGCGCCTTGCCGAAGCCGGCACGGCGCCATATCCGCCCGACGTGCGCCGGCGCCTGAAGATCCTCAACGTGATGTGCTACCTGATCGCGACGACGACGCTGCTCTACGCGATCCAACAGGCAACGACCGACTTCAACACCTACGCGCCGATGGTGTTCGTCAACCTGGCGCTGGTGGTGACCGTGGTGATGGTGCCGTTCGCGCACCGCATCAGCGAGATCGCCGGCGGTCTGCTGCTTGTCGGCGCCGAATACGCCGCGCTGTTCGCCTTCACCGATTTCTTCAGCCGCGAGGGCGGCGCCCAGCTGCAGTACATCATCGCGGCGGCAGCGCCGTTCGTGATCTTCGGCCTGCATCGCATCAAGTTGATCGTCTCGGTCGTGCTTCTCGGTCTCACGCTGCACATCCTCGCCTGGTTCTGGTTCCCGGCCGCGGGACGCATCAACGCGTGGGAGCAGCCGGTCGTCGATTCACTTTATACGCAGGCCGCGATCACAACGGTCGTGCTGATCGCCGCCTCGGTCTATTACGCCTTCAGTCTCGCCGAGCAAGCGAAGGCCGAGACCGACGCGGTGCTGCGCAACGTTCTCCCCGACGCTATCGTCGAGCGGCTGAAGGCCAATCCCGGTGCGCTCATCGCCGACAGCATCGAGGATGCCTCGGTGATGTTCGCCGACATCTCCGGTTTCGTCGCCCTGACGCGACGGCTGGGGGCCAACGCCACCGTTGACATGCTCAGCCGCCTCGTGTCGGAGTTCGACGCGCTGGCGGTGCGTCACGGCGTGGAGAAGATCAAGACCATCGGCGACGCCTACATGGTCGTCGCCGGATTGCCGGAGCCGGTGCCTAATCACACCGCGCGCCTGGCGCGCATGGGGCTCGACATGCTCGACACCGTGGCGCACTACCGCGAGGAGAGCGGCCTCGCCATCTATCTGCGCATCGGCATGGCGTCCGGGCCGGTGACCGCCGGCGTCATTGGCACGCGTAAATTCAGCTACGACGTATGGGGCGACCCGGTGAACCTCGCCAGCCGGCTCGAGTCGCAGTCCTCGCCCGGGCGTATCCTCATCTGCCCGGGATGCCGCGCCAAGCTCGGCGAAGACTTCCTCTACGAAGCGCGCGGGCCGATCGAGATCAAGGGCCTCGGCGCGCAGGAGACTTGGTTCCTGCTAGGCGAGCGCCACCCGTCGCCCGTAGCCGAGGGCGGCGAAGACCCGCTCACACCGTCGGACCGCCCTCGAAACCAAAACGCCTCTTGATGCGCTCGAACAACTGATCGCGCACGCCGCGATAGTGGGCGAGCGTCTGCTCGCGCGTTCCCTGCCCCACCATGACGGTCGCATCGATGGTCGGCCAATATTCGACGTCGACGGCCATGGTGCGCGTCAGCTCCAGCGCCTGGTGGTGTGCCTCCGGCGACAGCGTGACGATAAGATCGAACGAGGTGTCGTGCAGGTCGGCAATGGTGTTTGGCGTGTGCTGCGAGACATCGATGCCGATCTCGTCCATGACGGCGGTGACGAACGGGTCGGAGGTGCCGGCGCGCACTCCGGCAGAAGCGACGTAGGCGCGCTTACCGGCCAGGTGACGCAGGATCGCGGCCCCCATGACCGAGCGCACCGCATTTGTCGTGCAGGCAAAGAGGACCGCTCCGGGAAGCTCGCGGGAGGCCGCTGCGGCCCCCACGGCTGGCGCGGCAGGGTGCACCATCGAGCCGCTCGCGACCTCGCGAGGCATGGCGGTTACCCCTTCCAGTGCAACGCGCAGATGAGGGTGAACAGCCGGCGTGCGGTGTCGAGGTCGACGGTGATCTTGCCCGCGAGGCGCTCCAGCAGCGTGCGGCTGCCTTCGTCGTGCAGCCCGCGGCGGCCCATGTCGATCGCCTGGATGCGCGAAGGCGGCGCGCTGCGGATCGCCTCGTAATAGCTTTCGCAGATCATGAAGTAGTCCTTCATGATGCGTTTCAGGGGCGTCAGCGACAGCATGTGCGTGACGACGGCCGCATCCGCCTCGTTGTTGACCGACAGCACGAGACGGTCCTCGACGAGCGCGAGATTGAGCTTGTAGGGGCCGTCGTCGCGGCCTTCGAGCGCAAATGAGTTGCCTTCGAGGATGTCGAAGATGGCCACCTCGCGCTCGTGCTCGATGTTGGAGTTCGACGTTGCCGTCGACTTCTCATCGAGCGTGATGGCGATCAGCCGCGACTTCGGAAGGTCGACCGGCTTTTCGGCGTCATCGCTCATCATGTATGCTCGGCTGGAGGTTGCAGACGAATCTCGGCTGAACGCCGGTGCGCTTCAAGCCCCTCGGCGCGCGCCAGCGCCATGGCAGCCGGCGCCAGCGCGGCCAGCGCCTTGGCATCGAGCTTGAGGAGCGACGTGCGCTTCATGAAGTCGAGCACGCCGAGCCCCGACGAGAAACGCGCCGTTCGCGATGTCGGCAGCACGTGATTGGAGCCGGCGATGTAGTCGCCGATCATCTCGGGCGTCTGCGCGCCAATAAAGATGGCGCCGGCGTTGCGAATGCGCTCGCTGAGGGCTTCCGCATCGGCGGTAGCGATCTCAAGGTGCTCGGCGGCGATGCGGTCGGCCAGGGCCGGTGCTTCGTCGAGTGACGAAAGCTCAATGATGGCGCCGAACACGTTCCAGCTCTCGCCGGCGATGTTGCCGCGCGGCAGCGTTTGCAGCTGGCGCCTGACGGCAGCCTCGACAGCGCGGCCGAAGGCAGCGTCGTCCGTCATCAGGATCGACTGCGCGGCAGTGTCGTGCTCGGCCTGCGCCAGCAGATCGGCGGCGATCCATTCGGGATTGTTGTGCTTGTCCGCGATGACCAGCACCTCGGACGGACCGGCGATGCTGTCGATGCCGACCGTGCCGAACACGAGACGCTTGGCGGCGGCAACGTAGGCGTTGCCGGGCCCGACGATCTTGGCAACGGGCGCGATAGTCTGCGTGCCGTAGGCGAGGGCGCCCACGGCCTGGGCTCCTCCGATGCGATAGATTTCCTCGACGCCGGCCAGCTCGGCAGCGGCCAGCACCAGCGGGTTCAGCTCGCCGTTGGGCGACGGCACTACCATGACGATGCGCGGCACGCCGGCGACCTTGGCGGGGATGGCGTTCATCAGCACCGAGCTGGGATAGGACGCCAGCCCCCCCGGCACGTAGAGGCCGACGGATTCGACCGCCGTCCAGCGCCAGCCCAGTTCGACGCCCAACTCATCGGTGTAGCGCTCGTTCATCGGCAGTTGGCGGGCGTGGTGCTCGGCGATGCGGTCGGCCGCGACCTGCAAAGCGTCCAGCGCCTCGGCGCTGCAGGCTTTGCGGGCGGCGCGTATCTCCGACGCGGTGACACGCAATCCAAGTTTGCCGAGGTCGACACGGTCGAACTTCTTCGACAGCTCGATGAGCGCCGCATCGCCGCGGGCACGCACGTCGGCGAGGATCGTCGCGACGGCGGCGCCGACGTCGTCGGAAGCTTCGCGCTTCTCGCCGAGGAAGGCGACGAACGCCGCCTCAAAGCCGGAATCGCGCGTTTGCAGGCGCTTGGGCATCACTCTATCGGCCTGGCGGCCGTCTCCTTGAGGTATCGTCGTTCAATCGTCGCTCGCGTGCACGGGCTTTGAGCGGGCGCGCCAGGCGGCGCCGAAATCTCGCAACTCGGCTTCGATGCACTCGACCTCGAGCCGCACCGCGCCGCCGCCGGCAAAATGCAGGATGATCGCCCCGGAAGGCTCCTCGGCCGGCTCGAAGGTCAGCGCGAGAAGGTCGAGGGTCGCATCCTGCTGCTTGGGGTCGAAACCCTGGATGCGCGCCGCCTTCACGCGCTCAAAGCGCAGCCCGGCGTGCCGCCGCTGGTAGGCGCCCGCCTCATCGAGCGCCGCCCGCTCCCAGTCGAAGCGGTTGGCGATCGCCGCAAATCGCATCTCCTGCTTTAAGTATGCCATGTCGCTGACACGGATCACCGCGTCCTGGAGATGGCAGGAGAGAACCTGCAAATCCTCGGGGTCGAGGGCGATCAGCTTCAAGTCTTCCATACGGGCAATATCCCAGCGCTCGAAAGGCGTTAAGCCACGAGCTTTCAAAGTGTTGATAGCTGCGGCGGCGCGGGGGTGCAACCGGCCTGTCGGCGCGCCGTTTAACCGGGGATCACGTAAGGCGAGGCGGAAGTATAAGGCGCTACAGTCGCAGAATCACCGTCGACCACAAGCAGCAACGGGAAACGTCATGGAAAACGAACGCTTCAATCTGTCCTTGCGCCGCTTCCTCAAGGAGGTCGGCATCTCCTCGCAGCAGGAGATCGAGCGGCTGGTGCGCGAGGGCGGGACCTCGGGCGATGGTAAGCTGCGAGTAAAAATGGTGCTGACGGCGGAGGGCACCGATCTGCGGCACGTCGTCGAAGGCGCCATCGATATCGATTAAGAGCCCCGCTGAGCGACGCGCACAATAGGAAGCGGGCTCCAGCATTGCCGGAGCCCGCCGATCAAGGGCACTTCAATGGGGCGACGGAGCGGAAGCCCCAACGTGGCCCTCGATCAAAACTCAGTAGCAGTGCTGACGCAGCGTCCAGCCCTTGACCTTGCAGTGCTCGTTGCCGTTCTGGTCGGTCGTGCACACGCGGTTCGGCAGACGCTGGTACGAACAGTAGTAGTTGCCGGCGGTGCCCTCGTAGCCCTTCATCGGCTGATCGAACTGGTAGTCCTGCGAATAGAACTCCTTGCCGCCCTTGGCGAAGGCGGCCGGCGCGATGGGCGAGACGATGATGGCGCCGAGCAAGGCGGCCTTGAATAGCTTCATGCATGTCACTCCGTCGTTGAGCAGCATTGCTCCGGGGGGAGCAGCGCGTTGTTGACGATCGGAATGTACGGGCACGCACGCGCAGCCGCTGTTCCGAACGGAACAGGGCGCGCAATTCTGTGGACTTGAGATAGCGGCGAAGCTGCCGCCGATCAGCCGGTAAGGCGCTCGATCTGCGCGCCGCAACGCGACAGCTTCTGCTCCAGCTGCTCGAAGCCGCGGTCGAGGTGGTAGACGCGATTGATCATCGTCTCGCCCTCGGCCATCAGGCCGGCGATGACCAGCGACACCGAGGCGCGCAAGTCGGTCGCCATCACTGGCGCGCCAGTAAGGCCCTTGACGCCCTTGATGGTAGCCGTGTCGCCATGCAGCGTGATGTCGGCGCCGAGACGCGCCAGCTCCTGCACGTGCATGAAGCGGTTCTCGAAGATCGTCTCGCGGATGACGCTGGTGCCCTTGGCCGTCGTCATCAACGCCATGAGCTGCGCCTGCAGATCGGTCGGGAAGCCGGGGAACGGCTGCGTCTCGAGCGAGATCGGTTCGATGCCGTGACCGTTGCGGGCGATGCGGATGCCGCTGTTCGTCGTCTGCACCGTAACGCCGGTCTTGGCCAGTTCATCGAGAGCGGTCTTCAGAAGGTCAGGACGCGCACCCTCGAGCAATACGTCACCGCCAACGGCTGCAACGGCCATTGCGAACGTGCCGGTCTCGATGCGGTCGGCGAGCACCGAGTGTACCGCGCCTTCGAGACGGTCGGCGCCCTGAATGCGCAGCGTAGACGTGCCGATGCCTTCGATCTTGGCGCCCATCTTGACGAGGCACTCGGCGACATCGCCAATTTCGGGCTCGCGCGCCGCGTTCTCGATCACCGTTTCACCGCGGGCAAGCGCGGAAGCGAGGAGAACGTTATGCGTGGCGCCTACCGACACCTTGGGGAACACGACCCGGCCGCCGCGCAGGTAGCCGCCCTTGGCCTTGGCGATCACATAGCCGGCCTCGATCTCGATCTCAGCGCCAAGCTCCTTGAGACCCATCAGATGCAAATCGACCGGGCGCGTCCCGATGGCGCAGCCGCCGGGAAGGGAAACCTTTGCCTCGCCGCAGCGGGCGAGTAGCGGGCCGAGCACCCAGAAGCTGGCGCGCATACGGCTGACCATCTCATAGGGCGCCACCGTGTCGACGATGTCGCGCGCGGAGAGATGGAACGTCTCGCCGATGTGGTGGGCCGGCCCAGGGCGCTTACCGTCGACGGCAAGGTCGACGCCGTGGTTGCGCAGAATGCGGGCGAGCTGGGCGACGTCGGCAAGATTGGGGACGTTCTTCAGCGTCAGCCGGTCCGCCGTCAGCAGACTGGCGATCATCAGCGGCAGCGCGGCGTTTTTGGCGCCAGAAATCGGGATGGTGCCGTTCAGCCTTTGGCCGCCGACGATCTTGATGCGATCCATGCAGAAGTCCCCTCGCGCCGGTGTTGCACCGGCAATATCCGCAAATGATTACGCGCTTCGCGGCCCCGGCAGCAAGTGTTGCGGAGAAACTGCCGCGCCCCACAGCTTGCGTGGGCGCGGATGATAAGGGGTGCGGCTCTCTTTGCGGTTAATACCGCGCAGAGAACTAAGGCGCTGTCATGGGCGGTCCTCCGGGCGGGACGGCCCGCGGCCGGAAAGTAGACAGCCGGCAATCAGTCCTCGTCGACGCGCACGTTGAACGCTGCCATTTCCTCGCGCATCGCCGACCGGGCGCGTGCTTCGACTCTCCGGTAGGCAGCGGCAACGCCGCGGCCGTAGTCGGTCAGCTTGGCGCCCCCTCCGCGCGAGCCGCCCGGCGCCGCCGAGACGAGCGTGTCGGGGAACATGTGGTTCAGCGCATCGACCAGCAGCCAGGCGCGCCGGTACGACATGCCGAGCTCGCGCCCCGCAGCCGAGATCGACCCGGTACGCCCGATGGACTCCAGCAAGTCGACCTTACCCGGGCCGAGCACCATCTCGCCGATGAGAATGCGTACGTACGGAAACGCGCGCTCCGCCTTGCGCTTGGCGGCCGGCTTGGCGGCGGACTTGCCTGCCTTCTTCGCCGGCACGCTCGTGCGCGTTGATTTCTTGGCCGTCTCGCTCACTGCAAAATCCTCGTGGCCGCGCGCCGCCACTATATCAGCGCCACACCCGAGCGACGATCTGCGACGCACATCGTAAATTTTGTTGTGCGCTGTATCCGGTTCGATATAACGGCAATCCTGTACTGCGTATCTGGGGGTTTCCGTGTCCAAGTTTGCGTACGTGGCGCTCGCCAGCGCCGCGATGAGCCTTGTCGTGTCCGCGCCGGTCATGGCGCAAGATGCCGCCGCGATGACTTCGGGTGGCGACATCACCGCCGAAGAGGCGACACCGCTTCCGCCGGTCGTCGTCGAGGCGCCTTCACAATCCCTGGCCCGCAAGCAGAAGAAACCGAAGAGCATCGGCGCGGCCGGCAGCGCCGCAGCGTCGGCGGCGCCGCAGCAGGGCCCTGCTACCACCGCTGCGGGAGAGGGGACCGGCACGGCCGGCGTCGGCATCTACACGCTCGGTCAGCTCGACCTCATCGGCGGCTCCACTATCACCAACGAGGCGATGTGGACGTTCAACAAGAACTCGCTCGATCAGGCGCTCAGCATCATTCCCGGCGTCACGGTGCAGAACTCCGGCGGCAGCCGCAACGAAAAGGACGTGCTGGTGCGCGGCTTCGACCGCTTCCGCGTACCGCTCTACATGGACGGCGTGCGCATCTACCTGCCCTACGACAACCGCCTCGACTTCAACCGCTTCCTGACGCCCGATCTCTCCGAGGTACAGGTTCAGAAGGGTTACGTGTCAGTGCTCAACGGTCCCGGCGGCATGGGCGGCGCCATCAATCTCGTCAGCCGCAAGCCGACCAAGGAGGTGGAGTTAGAGGGCCGCACCGGAGCCGTCTTCGACGGTGATCTCGGCTCGCTCGGCCAGTGGAACGCCTATGCCTACGGCGGCACGCGCCAGAAAGGGTACTACGCGCAGGTTAGCGGCACCATGGTCGATCAGGATCACTTCGATCTGTCGAGCGACTTCGAGCCGGCGACCTCGGGCAATACGCTCGGCTATAAAGCCAATTTCCCCTACGAGAACGGCGGCAATCGCGACCGCTCCGGCTTCGACGACTGGCGCATCAATGCCAAGGTCGGAATAACGCCCAACGCTACCGACGAGTACAGCATCAATTATACGAGGCAGGAGGCCGATAAGCAGGCCCCGCTGAGCACCGAGCGCCAAATAGTACAAGGATACTTCCTCGGCAACAATCGCCGGTATTGGGATTGGCCGCAGTGGGATCTGTCGACGTTGTCGTGGCTGTCCAAGACGCAGATCGGCGACAAGTCCTACGTGAAGTCGAATGCGTACTTCAACACCTTCAACAACATCGTCGACTTCTATCGCGACCGCTTCAATTCGGCGCGGCTGCAGGAGAGCCCGTACCGCGACCATTCGGTCGGCGGATTCATCGAGGCCGGTACCGACCTCATTCCCATGAATACTCTCAAAGCCGCGGTCCACTTCCGCCGAGACTTCCACTGGGAGCAGGCGCTGAACTTCGACGCAGGCGACAATTTCGCGGGTTATGGCGCTCTCAAAAAGCAGAGCGAGGAAACTTGGTCTTGCGCCGTTGAGAACACCTTCCATGCAACGCGCCAGTTCGATCTCGTTACCGGCGTCAGCTACGACACCAACAACGTGTTGCGGGCCGACGGGTCCGCGGAACCGCTACCTGAGTTGGAAAAGTGGAACTGGCAATCGGCCGCCATCTACCGCTACAGCCGCGAGGGCACCGTTCACGCCGACGTATCGAGCCGCACTCGCTTTCCGACACTGTTCGACCGTTACAGCACGCGCTTCGGCAGCCGCCCCGAAGAACCAGGACTAAATGCCGAGCGGGCGACCAACTACGAAGTGGGCGTCAGCGACACGTTCTTCAAAGACCTTCACGTATCGTCGGCGATCTTCTATTCGGACATAGAGAGCCTCATTCAGACGGCCTTCACGGCCGCCAACGGCAACAATTCGCTCGCCGTCTACAACGGCGACGGAGAGAGCTATGGCCTTGAGCTTTCGGCGGACCTCGACGTGACGCGCGACTTTCGCGTTGGCGGCAACTACACCTACCTGGAGCGCGACTTGGACTTCGCCGGGGCAGCCCGTGCCTACACGTCTCCAGTGGGTAACGTGGCAGCCGCCAAGGCATCCATTGCGGCTTCGCAGCTCGAAGGCACGCCGCGTCACGAGGCCTTCTTCTACGCGGCGTGGAAGGCGACCAACAAACTCACGCTGACGCCGAGCCTCGAAGTCGCCGGCGATCGCACCGTGCTGGTGACGAGTTGCGCCTCCACACTTGTGCAGACCGGCGCAGCGGAGAACGCGAGCACCGGTGGTTGCGGCAAGACCTCGGGATTCACCGGCAAGCCTAGCTACATCAACATCGGCTCCTATGCGCTGGTGAACTTCCAGGCGGAGTACGCGTTCACCGACAACTTCACCACCGGGCTTGGTATCACCAATCTGCTCGACCAGAACTACTCGCTGGCCGAGGGCTTCCCTGAGGCGGGACGGCAGTTCTACGCGACGGCGCGTGCGAAGTTCTGATGTCCTTTTGGCATGCTGGCGCACCCGGGCTAGAGTGCCAGCTCGGGCGGGCCAGCCAGAAGGACAACACAAATGCGGATCAGCGCGCGCAATATCCTCAAGGGCAAGATCGTTGACGTCGTGAAGGGGCAGACGACCGCTCACGTCACCATCGATGTCGGCGGCGCCATCGTCACTGCGTCGATCACCAACGAGTCGGTCGATGATCTCGGTTTGAAAAAGGGAATGGCGGCGTCGGCCGTCATCAAGTCATCGGATGTCATGGTTGCCGTCGACTGAGTTGCGCGGCGCGTTCCTCGCGCTGGCGATCATCCTGAGCGCGGGCCACGCGCTCGCGCAGGACGTACCCGCCATGGACACGCCTCAGAAGGGCATGTCGGGGGGGTGCGAAGCCTTTAAATGGCCGCTCGACAAGGAGCGCGCCGCCTTCGACGACCCTGCGCTCGAAAAGGTCGCCTCTGGCGCCGCGCGCGGGCCGTTGAAAGAGCTGGCGTTTGCGCTGGCGCTCGTCCCCGTCGCCGAGGTCACCTATGCGCTCCCGCCCGCCAAGACGAAAAAGAACGCCGGCGAGACACGATATGGCGCCATGCTCGCCTTCGCCGCGCCGGTGAAGGCCGGCGTCTATCAGGTCACCCTGTCGAGCGAGGGCTGGATCGACCTGGTGCAGGGCGGCGTCTCCCTGAAAGCCGCCGATCATTCCGGCGTCAAGGACTGCCCCGGCTTGCGCAAAAGCGTGCGCTTCAATGTCGGTGCCGAGCCGATCGCACTGCAGATCAGCGGCGCGCCTGCGGACAACATCAAAGTCGCCGTTCGGCCAGTCGAGTGATAGCCGCTACTCGTCGCTTTCGGGCTGCTTGCCGTCCGGCGGCGTCTCACCCGCTGCCGCATCCCGTGCCCGTGCCTGGTCCTTGCGCTTCTTGAGGTTGGCGCGCAGCTCCGCCTCGAGCCGCGCGGCACGCTTGTTGGCAACAATCTTTTTGGTGTCAGTCTCGTCCATGGCGCCGCGACCTTAGTGATCATCGCGGCGCACGCCAATCGGCAGGAGCAATATTATCCGTGCGGATCCAGTCGCGGGCGCAGTGCGGCCCCGCGAATTACAGCTGGGTCGACGCCCTACCGGTGACCGGATCGCGACCGCCGCGATAGACGTAGCAGTTGTCTGACCAGCCTGAGGCGTCGCCATGCCCGCACGCGGGAGCGGCGGCGCTCTGCTCGGAGGCTTCGCTATGCGGCGGGTCGATGGGCGAGCTTTCGACGGTGTCATCGGCGAGCGGTGTGCTTTCGACCGCGTACATCGAGGGGCCCGCGTTGCCGGCGTCGGACGCGTTGAACTGCCACTGAACGCCCGGCGCGTAACCGGTATTCTGGGCGCAGGCACCAAAGAGCAGCGAAATCGCCCCGACCATCAGAAAAGAAACTATGCGACGAAAGTCGAATGCCGGGCCAATTTTGTGCAACGCGAACATGGATAAAATCCCACTGCGACCGCAGACGAATTCGAGCCCCCAGGCCCGTTGCGGCTGGCGAATGACGTTCTCCTAATCGTGTGGATGATCCGGGGGTTGGCATCCGATTAGTAAACTAGCCGGGAACACGCCGGACCGCAGTCCCCTGAACGGGGGAGCGGTGCCGGCAACGGCGGGGGAGGCGGATTGTCCGTGCGCCGCACGCTGGCGAAATTCGCCGATAACAAAGCAGTAAATAACTGTCAGAATTCATTTCAATTGAAGGACTTCGGTGCATGGCCTAACATCGCAAGATGACGACACCTGTTCTGTGCGTGGGGAGCGCGCGCAGATGAATGTAATGGGACCGACGCAGGATTTTGGTCACCCCGTTTTGGTTGAGTTGCCACGTATTGCACTTACCAAGACCGTGCCCCCTGCCGTTCGCAAGTTTGCAGTACAGCGGCCGGAACTTATACGGTTCCTTGACGGCGCGGCTGCGCGCCGCCTGGTCCTCTTCAGAGCCCCCGCCGGATACGGAAAAACGACGCTCGCGGCCGAATGGAGCCAGCGGCTGCGCGAAGCTGGCCTGCTCGTCGCTTGGCTCAGCCTCGACGTCGACGACAACGAGCCGGGCGCCCTTGCCTACCACCTTGCCCGCTCGCTCGAAAACGCGGCGCCGAGCCTGGGGCGCGACGCCATCGAGCTGCTGCAGGCCTCCAGCCTGATCCCGGCGCGCAACGTCATTTCCTCAATACTCAACGCGATATCGGAGACCGATTCCGAGACGTACCTGTTCCTCGACGATTTTCACGTCATCGCCGATCCGCGCTGCAACGAGCTGATGACGCTGCTGGTCCGCTATGCGCCCTCAAACCTGCATCTGGTTCTTATCTCGCGCACGGAGCCGCGCATATCGCTGTCGCGCCTGCGCCTCGAGGACGAGCTGGTCGAGGTCGATGCGCCCCAGCTCCAGTTCACGGTTCAGGAGATGTCGGACTTCCTCGGCGAGGCGCTGGTGACGCAGCTGGGGCGGGCCGGCATCGCCAAGCTGCACGCCGCGACGGAAGGCTGGCCGGCAGCCCTGCAGCTGTCACGCATCTCCTTGATGAACTCCGCCGATCCGCTGGCCCACGTCCGCACCATTACGGGCACGTCGCGCACTATCTCGGAGTATTTCGAAGATACCCTCGCCACCGAGCCCGACGCGATTGTGGACTTTCTGCTCAAGACATCGATCCTCGGCCAGATGAACGGCTCGCTGTGCAGCGCCGTCGCCGGCACCACCGATGGCGCGTCAATCCTCGAGGCACTCGAACGCGAGCAGTTCCTGCTCGTGCCGCTCGACGAGCACGGCCACTGGTACCGTTACCACCATCTGCTGCGCGAGTTTCTGATGGACCGGCTGCGCACCCGGATGGACGACCAGATTCAGGATCTGCATCGCCGCGCCTATCGCTGGTACGCCTCCCGCGAGATGTGGAGCGAGGCGGTCCACTACGCCATCGCCGCGGGGGACTTCCCGCTGGCTATCGAGTTCATCGAAAACTGCGCCATGTCGATGGTGGTCAAGGGCGACCTCCTCACGTTGCTGAGCTGGGAACAGCAACTACCAAAGGAGCTCATGAGCTCCCAGCTCGAGGTCAAGCTGGCGCTCGCCTGGGGTATGGCCCTCGTCACCCGCTTCAAGGAAGCGGATGTGCTGCTCAACCAGGTCGAAGCCGGCGCACAGGAGACGCCGGGCAGCGACTTGTGGTGGCGAACCCGTTCCGCCCGGGCGATATTCTGCGCCCTCACGGACGACAGCGCCCGCGGCAAGGACATCGCACTCGAATGCCTCGCGGGACATCGGTTCGACGCCTTCAACTTCAACGCCCTGTGCAACGTCGCCCGCTACGCTTACCTCAAGACTGGTGAATGGGACGCCTTCTATGCCGTCTCGAAGCCTGATTCTTCGGCCGGCGAAGCTTCGTATGTCCTGCCTGAGAACTATCGGCTCTGCCTCTATGGTCTGGCGGCGGTCAAGCAGCTCAGGTTCGAGGAGGCACTGGATTACTATGCGGCGGCGCAAGCCTTGGCCGAGAAATATGCCGGCGCCAAGTCGGTGTCTGCATCGATGCTCACGGGCCTCATCGCACGCCTGCAATACGAGCGCGGCGACGTTACCGGCGCAGAAGTGCGCGTGCTGGACATCCTCGATCTTATCGAAACGACAGCGTTCCACGAGGGCTTCCGCAACGCCTATTTCGTGCTCGTTCGCGCCGCCGCCATCCGCGGCGATCGCGCCCGTGCGTTGAGCCTGCTTAATCGCGCCGAGCGGCTGAGCTGGGAGCGCGGCTGGGGCGTCGTCATCGCCATGCTGCTGGTCGAGCGGACGCGCATCGTCCTCGCCGACGGCAACATCGAGGAAGCTATCGCGCTGCTGCCGGCCTTCGAGGAGCTTCACGCCAGGCACCCGGCGAGCACGTCCTGCTCCAGCACGCCCATCCGCACCTGGAGCCTCGTTGCCAAGGGGCTGATTGATGCCGCCTCCGAAAGGCTGCAAGATGCGGCGGACGCCTTGAGCGAAGCGTTCGAAGGCCTGATGGCAACCGATGACCGCTTCATCGCACTGCGGGTCGGCATCGACCTCGCCGTGCTGCACGCGCGTCTCGGCGCCACCGAAAAGTCGCACAACCTGCTGCTCAAGCTGATGACGTGGGGGGCAGAGGCAAACATGCCGAGCTTCGTGCTCGATCACGATCGGCGCGTCGTCCCCATCCTGCTGCAGGCGCGCGACCAAGGCGTATTCGACGAGCACGGCGGCGCCTTGCGGCTGGTCAACGGCCTGCTCGACCAGTTGCGCGAGCGCGCCCGCGAAAAGAAGAAGCCGGCCACCTCACGCCCGCGCGACGATCTGACGGCGCGCGAGCGCTCGATCGTGGAGTTCATCGCGCGTGGGCGGTCGAACAAGGAGATTGCCCGGGAGCTTGGTGTCGCACCAGAGACGATCAAGACGCACTTGAAGCGCATTTTTCAGAAGCTGTCGGCTGAATCGCGCGCGCAGGCGGTCGTCCGGGCGCAAAGCCTCGGCATGCTCCGAACCAATGGCGCTCCTCAGGCGGCCTTGTAGGCCGGCGGGAGCTGCTTGGGCGCATGCACTGCGCCGTGATCGTTGTCCGGCCAGATGCCGTCCGCCATCGCGTCCAGCGCCGGGATATCGACGAGCAGCAGATCCTCACCTGCCGCCGCGATCAGGCCGCGACGCTGCAGGTCGACGAGGATCGCAGTCAGATCGTCGAGGGTCAGCTGCAGAAGGTCGGCGATGACACCGCACTTCCAGGAGTCCTTGATCAGTTCGGCCGGACGGCCCTGCTGCACATTGGTTCGTGCCGAGGTCACGAGCAGTGCGGCAACGCGCTCGATCGGGTGGCGCTGAACAGTGGTGTTGCACAGCTCGTCACGACGCGCCTCGAACTCCCGCTCGACCGACTGGCCAAGCTTGGCTTGAGCGCGCGGGTCGGTACGCGCCACTTCCGCCAAGGCGTCGATCGGAATGCAGGTAACGGTGGAATCGAGCATCGCCCGGGCGCTCAGGTGGTGCGTGTCGAGGAACCCGAGGCCGACGTAGTCGCCGGGGAAGAGGAACTCGATGACCGCCTGGCGGTCGGTGCGCCGGGTCTCGTAGAGGCAGATCGCTCCGCTCTCCACACGATAAAGATGCGTCCGGGGATCGCCTGCCCTGAATAGAAGGGCATTGGCCGCTACTGCTTGGGGCGCCAGATCAGTCGTCTCGGCGGGGGGCACCGTGACAACGGGGGACTTTGAAAACGCGGGCTCAATCCGGGACGGACGCGCATCGTTTTCATTGACGCCTACGATCGATAGCCAAGCCATTTGCTTTCCCCGAACGCAAAACTGAAAGGCGGGCAGGAACTCTGTTTGCCCATGCTTGGAAATTAACTTGCGGCAGAGGAAAGATCAGTCCCCCGAACGGGGGACCGGGTACCGCGGCGAAGGGGTGCGGCCGCTTTGACCGGGGTACGCACCATTACTTGTGGCCGCGCCGCAAGCGCATGGAAACCAAGAACATCTCAAGGCGTGGGGAATTTTGCGTCGAGCCGCGCCCAACGCCATCTGCGGCGAAATTTTGGCAATGATGTGCCCGCCGTGAGGCGGGGCCGAGGGCGTGTGATTTTGGATGGTGCTGCCGCTGAGGATTGAACTCAGGACCTCTCCCTTACCAAGGGAGTGCTCTACCACTGAGCTACGGCAGCGCCGGGATGACCCTGGTCCGCCGTAAGCGGATTGCGCAGAGCGCTGCCGGTGTAATCGGCGCGCGCGCCAATGGCAAGGCGGAAACGCTAGCCACCACGTGCAATTAAGCCACGAGGCCCGGTGGGGGCTCAGAATAGCCCTGGATGGGTGTGCAGCAGGCCCATTGCGCCTTCGACGCGGATGAGGTTGAGCAGGTTTAGCTTCACGTCGAACGGCAGCTTCCGCTCTGTCCCGCAGTGGGAGCGCAAGTGGCGGCCTACACTCCGCATCCAATAGGGTATGTCGCTCGGCGTCTGCATGGGGGACCAACTCGCCCCGTCAGCATCGGTTCCGATTACGGTAACTAGTGGCCGCCCCACGGAAAAACAGAGAATGCGAATATCTGCCTTATGGCGCTGACTTACCTAAGGACCGTGGCCGGCTACGGGCCGGAGCTCACGCAAAGGGAATGCCGTCCGGCATCCCCCCTACTCTGTGCGCACATGTGAAGCTCAAAGACCGACGGCCGCGGAGGCAAATGCCGCCGCAGCCGTCGGATTGAGTCTTAGCGAAGCTTAGCGATCGCCGCCGGGAATGCCCTGCTCTTCCATCTGGGGAAGGCTCTCGCCGCCTTTGCCCTGAACATTCTTGTCGAGGGCCTTGGCCGGCTCGTTGCCGTACTGGTTCTTCTCCTGGTCGACGATCGAAGCGTCGGGGCCTTTCGAGGCGCCGGCGTCAACGTCGGGCTTCGAGGAGCCGCTGTACTGATCGATCTCTTCCTGCGGGATCGACTCGGCGAAAGACGAGGCGGAGAACAGGCCAACCATGGCCGTGGCAGCGAGAACTGCGATGATCTTAGAGGTCGACATGACGTTTCAACTCCACAAAAGGATTCACACCTGGGTTTAAGAACGC
This sequence comes from Hyphomicrobium sp., assembly GCA_039933175.1. Classification (GTDB taxonomy): domain Bacteria; phylum Pseudomonadota; class Alphaproteobacteria; order Rhizobiales; family Hyphomicrobiaceae; genus Hyphomicrobium_A. The sequence goes on from JBDTOR010000020.1 coordinate 21,585, forward strand.
CTGTCTTCCAAGCGCCCCGAACGTGCCACCGTCCGATGCGCAAAACATAGGCGCAAAACCCCTAAAGTTCCGCTCGCCTAGAGCCGACAATTGAAACGAATGCGATGAGATTTTGGCTGCTTTTACGGATGCATTTGCAGCCTAAGCGGCGGCCACGCTACCGGCAGGGCCGGGGTTTCAGAAGCGATAGCCGTAGCGGATGCCGAGGCGGTCCATGCCCTCGTTGGGCGAGACCGTATACGCGTTCGACATGTGCTCGAAGTAGGCGGACAAGCTGTTGTGGTCGTCGAAGCGGTAACCTACCTCGGCCGGAATGTGGAACAGCACGCGCGAGCCCAGCGCCTTGCGGTCCCAGTCATCGAGCTGCAGCTGGCCATTATGCACCGCCGCGCCGAGGCCGAGACCGAAGAAGATCCCGGTCGGCGTTTCGTACTGCCAGCGCGCATCGATGTAGGCGTCGCTGGTAGCGCCGACGGTCGAGATCGAGCCGCCAATCGCCGGCCGGATGGTGCCGCCGAGGAATGCCACCGATGGGGACAGTAAGGCTTCGATATTGATATCGGCCGAACTCGGTTCGGCCTGAAAGCCGCTCCACAGGTCGGGCACGTCGTGGGCGAGCACGCCGATCTTGAGCTCGTCGATGAACGGCCCGGCGAACGTCAGCTCCGGCTGCAGCAGCAGCGCGGCGACGAGGATGATCAGAAGAACGGTGCCTCTACGCATGCCGGCTCCAGGTCCGGAAATGGCGACCATGGACTAGCCGGTAGCATGGCCAGCGGCAAAAAGGTGGGCGACCCCGTGTCCTTCCCGACGATTTGCCAAGCAGCGTTGCTGCGCCGTTTCACTCGATCGGAGGCCCTCCCAACCACGCCTCGGCTGTCGCAACGGTGCGGACGGCCGCGCCACTCCCTATATACGGCGGTGCAGCTAAGTGAATCCGCAACCGGCGGCGGCTATCCTTCCGGGGCGGATCCCTTGCCACCGGGCCCGCCAACCCCTAGAGCCCCGTCCAAGCAGAGAAAAAGCCCGTGAGCAAGAAACGCGAAGAGAGCCCCATGGCCGAAGCCGACCGCCCCAGCCGCTCGGAAGTCGAGGCGGCCTTCCGCACCATCATCCGCTGGACGGGCGAGAATCCCGCGCGCGATGGCCTCATCGAGACGCCGAAGCGCATGGCCAAGGCCTATGAGGAGTACTTCCGCGGCTATGCTGAGGATCCCGAAGCGATCCTGTCGAAGACCTTCGAGGAGACCGAAGGCTACGACGAGATGATTGTCCTGCGCGGCATCCGCTTCGAGAGCCACTGCGAGCATCACATGGCGCCGATTATCGGCCGCGCCTGGATCGCCTACATCCCCAACGGGCGCGTCGTCGGCATCTCCAAGCTGGCGCGCATCGTCGAGGTGTACGCGAAGCGCTTGCAGATCCAGGAGAAGATGACGGCGCAGATCGCCAATGCCATCGACACCGTACTGCAGCCGCAGGGCGTTGGCGTGGTGCTGAAGGCCGAGCACTTCTGCATGACGGCGCGCGGCATCATGAAACCGGGCACCGATCTCGTGACGAGCCGCATGCTCGGCGTGTTCCGCGACAACCCCGTGACGCGTCAGGAATTCCTCTCGATCATCGAGTAATTTAAAGAGAGCTGGCTCGAAGACTCTGGCCGAGCTTGGTGGTCTCGGTTGTCATCCCGGGGCCTGTTCACTCCGCGACAAGCCGCACGCTGGATCCCGGCAACAAGTGCCGGGATGACGTCATTTGTCGGT
>JBDTOR010000021.1:0-22336 GCA_039933175.1 Hyphomicrobium sp.
CGGACAACTGCATCATCGTCTGCTCGATCGAGAACGTCGACCCGATGGGCGTGCATACCGGTGACAGCATCACCGTCGCCCCAGCGCTGACGCTCACCGACAAGGAATACCAGATCATGCGCAACGCCTCGCTGGCGGTGCTGCGCGAGATCGGCGTCGAGACAGGCGGCTCCAACGTGCAGTTCGCCGTCAACCCGGCGGACGGGCGCCTCATCGTTATCGAGATGAACCCGCGCGTGTCACGCTCATCGGCGCTGGCTTCCAAGGCGACGGGCTTTCCGATCGCCAAGGTCGCCGCCAAGCTCGCCGTCGGCTACACGCTCGACGAGCTCGCCAACGACATCACCGACGGCGCGACGCCCGCTTCGTTCGAGCCGACCATCGACTATGTCGTCACCAAGATCCCGCGCTTCGCCTTCGAGAAGTTCCCCGGCTCGGACCCGACGCTGACCACGGCCATGAAGTCGGTCGGCGAGGTGATGGCCATCGGGCGTACGTTCGGCGAGAGCGTGCAGAAGGCCCTGCGCTCCATGGAGACGGGGCTGTCCGGCTTCGACGACATTGCGCTGGAAGGTCTCGGCTCGGGCGACGACAAGAACGTCATCCGCGCAGCCGTGTCCCAGCCGACGCCCGACCGGCTGCTGCAGGTCGCGCAGGCGCTGCGCCTAGGCTTCGACGTCGAGCAGATCTACGCCTCGTGCCGCATCGATCCGTGGTTCCTGACGCAGATCAAGGAGATCGTCGACGAGGAAGCGCGCGTCAAAGCGCACGGCCTGCCGCAGTCGGCGGGGCAGCTGCGCGCTCTCAAAGCCATGGGCTTCTCGGATGCCCGGCTAGCCAAGCTCGCGGGGCAGACCGAGATGGACGTGCGCAAGCTCCGCGCGTCGCTCGGCGTGCACCCGGTCTACAAGCGCATTGACACGTGCGCGGCCGAGTTCGCCGCGCCGACGGCCTACATGTACTCGACCTACGAGACAGGCTTGTTCACAGCGGATGCGGGCGAGAAGGCGAGCGCGCCGGCCTGCGAGTCGCGTCCCTCGGACGCACAGAAGATTATCATCCTCGGCGGCGGCCCCAACCGCATCGGCCAGGGCATCGAGTTCGACTACTGCTGCTGCCATGCCTGCTTCGCGCTCACCGCGGCCGGCTTCGAGACCATCATGATCAACTGCAACCCGGAGACGGTGTCGACCGACTACGACACCTCGGACCGGCTCTACTTCGAGCCGCTCACCGCCGAGGATGTGCTGGAGATCGTCGCTACCGAGCAGTCGAAGGGAACGCTCAAGGGCGTCATCGTTCAGTTCGGCGGCCAGACGCCGCTCAAGCTTGCCGCGGCGCTGGAAGAGGCCGGCGTGCCGATCCTCGGCACCTCGCCCGACGCCATCGACCTCGCCGAGGACCGCGACCGTTTCAAGGTGCTGATCGAGAAGCTCGGCCTGCAGCAGCCCAACAGCGGCATTGCCCGCTCGCCCGGCGAAGCGCGCGCCATCGCCGACGGCATCGGCTATCCGGTCGTCATCCGGCCGTCCTACGTGCTGGGCGGCCGCGCCATGGAGATCGTCCACGACGGCTTCGAGATCGACCGCTATGTCGCGCGCCTGTCGGCGACACTCGATCGGCCGTCCGAGCTCATCGTGTCCGACAAACGGCCACTGCTTATAGACCGCTACCTCACCGACGCCGTCGAGGTCGACGTCGACTGCCTCTCCGACGGCAAGGACACGTACGTTTGCGGCATCATGGAGCACATCGAGGAGGCCGGCATCCACTCGGGTGACAGCGCCTGCTCGCTGCCGCCGCATTCGCTCAGCACCGCAATGCTGGCCGAGCTGGACCGCCAGACACGCGAGCTGGCGCTGGCGCTGCAGGTGGTCGGCCTGATGAACGTGCAGTTCGCCATCAAGGACGGCGTCGTCTACGTGCTCGAGGTCAATCCTCGCGCCTCGCGTACGGTGCCGTTCGTCGCCAAGGTGATCGGCAAGCCGATCGCGGCGATCGCCGCCGAGATCATGGCCGGCAAGCCGCTGGCCGCCTTCGGCCTGAAGCCGCCCGCGATCAAGCATGTCGCCGTCAAGGAAGCGGTGTTTCCGTTTGCGCGTTTCCCCGGCGTCGATCCGATCCTCGGTCCGGAGATGCGCTCCACCGGCGAGGTGATGGGCATCGACAGCGACTTCGCCATGGCCTTCGTCAAGAGCCAGCTCGGGTCGGGACAAGTGCTGCCCATGCAGGGCACGGTGTTCATCTCGGTCAAGGATTCCGACAAGGACCGCATCGTGCCGCCCGTGCGCGAGCTGGAGGGCATGGGCTTCAAGATCATCGCCACGCGCGGCACCAAGCGGCACCTCGAAGCCAATGGCATCGCTTGCGAAGCTATCAACAAGGTTCTGGAGGGGCGCCCGCATATCGTCGACGCCATGAAGAACGGCGACGTGCACCTTGTTTTCAACACGACGGAAGGCGCCAAGGCATTGGCGGATAGCAAGGATATCCGTCGGACCGCCTTGCTTCACCATATCCCGTACTATACAACTGTATCCGGTGCGGTGGCGGTGACGAGGGCCATTCGGGCCCTGAAAGCGGGCACATTGCGAGTGGCCCCTTTGCAAAGCTTCATGAACCACCCATCCTAACCCATCGGGACCGGTCGGCTTCGACGACGCGGTCCTTTCACACGTTGGCAGCAACGAGTGTCGGTGGTCCTGGCAGCCCTGCCAGGCCGAAGGGAGACATTAGGGAATGACTATGGAACGGGTCCCGATGACCATTGAGGGCTTCCGCACGCTCGAGACCGAGCTGCAGCGCCTCAAATCGGAAGAGCGCCCCCGTATCATTCAGGCCATCTCCGAGGCCCGCTCGCATGGCGATCTCTCCGAGAACGCCGAGTACCACGCCGCCAAGGAGCAGCAGGGCTTCAATGAGGCGCGCGTCGCCGACATCGAGGATCGCATCAGCCGCGCCGACGTCATCGATACCTCGAAGCTGTCGGGTACCACCATCAAGTTCGGCGCCACCGTCACGCTGGTCGACGAGGACACTGACGAGAAGGTGAAATACAAAATCGTCGGCGACAGCGAGGCGAGCGTGCGCGACGGCAAAATCTCCATCTCCTCGCCAATCGCGCGGGCGCTCATCGGCAAGTCAAAGAACGACACGGCCGAGGTGACGACGCCCAAGGGCTCCCGCTCCTACCAGATCCTCAAGATCGAGTGGAAGTAACTGGCCAGCGGCTCGCTGATCTATTGCCGTCATCCCGGCGCCATGGCGAAGCCGTGCTTCGCACGGACGGCCGAGATCCACGCAAGTCTCCGCGTCGTAACCGCCCAGGGGAAGCTGGCGTGGATCCCGCTCTTCAGCGGGATGACGGTGGTGCGAGGTCAGTCTCGCCCCGCTACTTCCCTGGAACGGAGATGGGCACGCCCGGCTCGCGCTTGGCGCGGCGGATGGTGAGGAAGGTCTTCACGCTCGCCACGTTGGGGGCCGCCGTCAGCTCCTCCAGCACGAACGCCTGGAAGGCGGGCAAATCCTCGGCAACGCACTTCAGCATGAAGTCGCTCTCGCCCGACAGCATGAAGGCCTCGCGCACGATGGACCAGCCGAGCACCCGGTTCTCGAAGGCGCGCAACTCCGCTTCCGCCTGATTGTGCAGCCCGACCATGGCGAAGGCGGTCAGTTCGAAGCCCAGCGCCGCCTCGTCGAGAAGGACCGTGTAGCCGGCGATCAGCCCGGCCTGCTCCAGTGCCCGGACGCGCCGCAGACACGGCGGCGCCGATAGCCCGACGCGGGACGCCAGCGCGACGTTGGTCATGCTGCCGTCCGCCTGCAGCTCCTTGAGGATGCGCCAGTCGACGGGGTCCAGGCGCACGGTCATGGCGCTGCTTTCCGCGAGAACGTCGGCGTCTGTTGGGGACGCTTGAGGCCGCCGACGTTGCACCAAGCCGCCCGCTTTGGCTAGCGTCAGAGCCTGCGCCTGGCACGCTATCCCCGTTGCGTCGCAAAGAGGTATGGACAGCCGCGGCGACAATGGCGAAAAGCGCCGAGTGACCGACAGTGCCATGGCATCCACCGGCAACGAACGCCCGCTTGCGGGCCGCAGCGCGTGGATCTTTACGACGGGCGCTGCGGGGATGGACACGCAGACGCGCGGTGTCGCCGACGCGCTGGGCCTCGACTACGTCATGCGGACGGTGGCGCCCAAGGGCATCTTCAAGCTGATGGCGCCCTGGGCCCCGGTATCGCCGTCTGAGCGCTTCGGCCAACCCGGAACGCAATTTTCGCCACCGTGGCCGGACGTCGCCATCGCCCTCGGTCGCACCTGCGTGCCATACATGCGCGCGCTGCGGCGTCGCGCGCCAAACACGTTTTCCATCGTCATGCTCGACAACCGTGCCGGCTTAAGCGTTGCCGACGTCATCTGGGTGCCGCAGCACGACCGCCTGCGCGGCGCCAACGTCGTCACGACGCTCACCGCCCCGCACAGCTTCACCGCCGAGCGTCTCGCCGCGTTGCGCCGTGTAGTACCGGCCGCGATCGCCGCGCTGCCGCGGCCACGAATTGCGGTCATTCTCGGCGGCAAGAACAAGGTCTACGAATTCACCCCCGCCGACGATACACGCTTCGCCGCGTCGCTGCAGTCGCTGGGCGCGCTCGGCGCCAGCTTCATGATCACGCCGTCGCGGCGCACGCATGCGCGCCTGCTCGAAGTGACCGAGCAGGCGACCCGAGATTACCCGCGCATCTTCTGGGACGGAGAGGGCGCCAATCCCTATGGCGACTTTCTCGCCCATGCCGATGCGCTGGTCGTCACCGCCGACAGCGTCAACATGACGGGTGAGGCCGCCGCGACCGGCAGGCCGGTTTACGTGTTCACGCCGTCGGCAGGGTCCGACAAGTTCCGCCGCTTCCACGCCGCGCTTACCGAATACGGCGCCACGCGGCCGCTGCCGGAGCGTGTCACGACATTGCCCGATTGGACCTACACGCCGCTGCACTCCGCCGACACCATCGCGCGGCAGATCGAACGTCGTTGGCTCGCCTGGAAAGAGGCCAGGCGCTGATGCAAAAGCCGTTGCCGCCAGTCGACGACGTCCTGTGCGCCGGCGGCACGCTGTCGGTGCCGCAGCTGAGCGTGCCGGCGCGCGTGTGGCGCTTCGCCGAGATGGCGCTGCTTTACGGAGCCGCCCCGTTCGCCGTCGACCGCGCCGTGCACTCAGAAAACATCCCGGTGTTCGTTGCCCTGCTGCCGGTGCTGGCGATCATCCTGATGTTTCTCGTCCTCGACCGCACGTTCTCGCTCACCCGCGAGCTGTCGCGCGGCTTCTCGCTGCGGCAGCTGTTCTACATCCTCGTGACGTTTGCGGTGGGTGGCGGCATCGTCGCCACGTACGTGTCGATGTACCACCCAGATCTGTTCCTCGAGTTTCCTCGCAACCGTCCTGACACCTACCTGCGCATCATGCTGCTCTATCCGCTGATGTCGGTGGCGGTGCAGGAGCTGGTCTATCGCACGTTCTACTTCCACCGCTACGGCATGCTGTTCGGTAACGCCTGGTGGCTGGCGATCCTGCTGAACGGGGTGCTGTTCGGCCTCGGCCATATCGTCATCGGCACGCCGCTTGCCGTCTACGGCACCATGCTCACCGGCGCCCTGTTCGCCTGGCGCTATGTGATGACGCGTTCGTTCTGGGCGGTGTTCCTGGAGCACACGCTGTGGGGCGGGCTGGTGTTCACGGTCGGGCTTGGCCGCTACTTCTTCACCGGCGTCGGCATCCTCTCCTGGCGCTAGGTCGCTTAGAGTTCAGAACGGCCCTCCCACCGGCAAGCGGGAGAGCCGCCCGTCCGCCGCATGTTCAGTGGGTGTGGTGCTTCTTGCAGTTGGCTTGAAGCTCGGCCCAGGCTCCTGGCGCCATGGTATCGACCCGGACGCCCTGTGCTGCGAGCGCCGCGATGCGACGGCGCGTCAAAACGAAGTCGGACCGGTCCGAGTCGTGCCGCACGTCGTCGCAAGTTGGGTGCCTCACGCCGGGCACTCCATAGCCGATGGGCAGCCGGTCGCAATCGACAAAGCCACCGACAGCCGTCCAACAGACATACGGGCCCCGCCCTGTTCCGGCAGTTGCCACGCCGTTGTCGGCTACGGTGCCGCATATCGCGGCAGCGGCTGCGAGCACAACAAGTATCTTTGGCATTTTGTTTTTTTACCTCCCGCGCTTCGGCGGGGCAGACCTGAGCGCTTGCGGCACTCTTGTTGGCAATGACAGCGGCTACGCCAAATACTCCCCGCGTGCCGCCTCTCCAAAGCTAGCGCGCGCACGCCGGGTCGTAATGGGCAGCGGCGGGGTACCCCTTCGCTCAACACGTCGAACTGCGGATTAGCCACAGGCGATAGACCTTTACGAAGCGCGGTTATGAACGCATATCAGCGCTGCGGCGGTTCGCTACGCCGCCCGTCGCCGCGCAGCATTTGAGACGCGCGCGATGATCCGCTAGAAGGCCGCAAGCTCAATTCCGACAGCACTTTTCGAGGAGGCCGCCTCCGTGGCGAACCCGCAGTACGTCTACCACATGCACAAGCTCTCCAAGGCCTACCCAGGGGGCAAGCAGGTTCTCAAGGACATCTCGCTGTCGTTCCTGCCGGGCGCCAAAATCGGCGTCGTGGGTCTCAACGGCGCCGGCAAGTCGACGCTGCTCAAGATCATGGCCGGCACGGTCGACGATTTCCTCGGCGAGGCGAAGGCCGCCGACGGCGTCAAGGTCGGCTACCTGGCGCAGGAGCCGCAGCTCGATCCCACCAAGGACGTGCTCGGCAACGCCATGGACGGCGTCGCGGAGAAGAAGGCGATCCTCGATCGCTACAACGAGATCGCCGCCAACTACACAGAAGAAACCGCCGACGAGATGACGGCGCTGCAGGATCAGATCGACGCGCAGAACCTGTGGGATCTCGATGCGCAGGTCGAGCAGGCGATGGATGCGCTGCGCTGCCCGCCGGGCGATGCCGAGGTAGCGAAGCTGTCGGGCGGCGAGAAGCGCCGCGTGGCGCTAACGAGGCTGCTGCTGTCGAAGCCCGACATCCTGCTGCTCGACGAGCCGACCAACCATCTCGACGCCGAAAGCGTCGCCTGGCTCGAGCACTTCCTCAAGGAGTACACGGGCTGCGTCATCTTAGTGACGCACGACCGCTACTTCCTCGACAACCTCACCGAGTGGACGCTTGAGCTGGATCGCGGCCAGGGCGTTCCCTACAAGGGCAACTATTCGAGCTGGCTGGAGCAGAAGGCCAAGCGCGCCGAGGTGGAAAAATCCGCCGAGGAGGGACGTCAGAAGCAGATCAACCGCGAGCTGGAATGGATCCGCGCTTCGCCCAAGGCGCGGCAGGCCAAGTCCAAAGCGCGTGTTGCTGCCTTCGACAAGCTGGTCGAGCAGGCCGGACGCGAGGACGTCGGCAAGGCGTCGTTCTCGATTGCAGCGGGGCCGCGCCTCGGCGAGGCAGTGGTCGAGGTCGACGGGTTGAAGAAGGCCTTTGGCGACCAGTTGCTGATCGACGGCCTCTCCTTCAAGCTGCCGCCGGGCGGCATCGTCGGCGTCATCGGGCCGAACGGCGCCGGCAAGACCACGCTGTTCAAGCTGCTCACCGGCAAGGAAAAACCCGACGCCGGCGAGGTCAAGCTGGGGCCGACGGTGAAGCTCGCCTACGTCGACCAGAGCCGCGACCATCTCGACGACAAGAAGACCGTCTGGGAGGAGATCTCCGGCGGCCTCGACATCATGAAGTTCGGCGACAAGAAAGAGATGTCGTCCCGCGCCTATTGCGGCTGGTTCAACTTCAAGGGGCCCGACCAGCAGAAGAAGGTCGGCCTGCTGTCGGGCGGCGAGCGTAACCGCGTGCATCTGGCCAAGATGCTGAAGGAGGGCGGCAACCTGCTGCTGCTCGACGAGCCGACCAACGATCTCGACACCGAGACGCTGGGCGCACTAGAGGCGGCGCTGGAGGATTTCCCCGGCTGCGCCGTGGTCATCTCGCATGACCGCTTCTTCCTCGATCGGCTGGCGACGCACATCCTCGCCTTCGAGGGCGACAGCCACGTCGAGTGGTTCGAGGGCAACTTCGAGGCTTACGAGGAGGACAAGAAGCGCCGCCTGGGCGAGGCATCGGTCGAACCCCACCGCATCAAGTTCAAGCGCTTCGAGCGGTAGGAGCGCGCCGCAGGAGCTCGCGGGTTCCTTGGTGGGTACGACGAGCTTCTCGACGGTCGCGAGCGTGGTGGGCGCGTCAGTCCGACTTCAAACTGCGGCTGGGTGCTGCCTCGACATATTCAATGGCAGTACCGAATTCCCCCAAAACCTGCTTCACGGCCTCGAGGTCTCCCTCGTCGCCCGTGGGGATCGTTTGGATCGTTGCGAGCTTTGGCCGTTTGAGACCAGCAAAGAGGGCTCGAGAGTCATATCCAGCCTTTGACAGCGCGCGCGCGATTTGCTCGCGGCGCTGAGGCGCGACCTCTTCGGAAAATTTAAACTGGATTGGCATGCAGCAATTCTACACCACGGGCTTAAGGATGCCAAACAGCGCGCGTCTTGCGCCCTTGCTTGGCGCGCGAAACCGCAAGAAGGCTGCCGTGCGCCTTACAGGGCAGCAGCAATATCCACGACGCCGTGACCGTACTCTTTCGTCGTCGATTTTCCTTTCATGGCAGGGACTTTTCTCGCCTTAGTCTTGAGCCTCTTCACGATCGCGTCCGCACTAGCTTTCGATCTCGGCTTGGCGGCATAGAGAAGGGCCGCGCACCCGGCAACATGCGGCGTCGCCATAGAGGTGCCTGACCAGCTGTCGTAGTCGACGGAACTCGCCAGCGACGCTTTCTGGCGAGGGACTGTTGACAGCACGTTCGCGCCCGGAGCCATCAGCGCAATGTGAGTGCCCGTGTTCGAAAACGACGCACGCCGATCAACTTCATCGATGGCCCCGATTGCCGTCACGCCGTCGTAGGCCGCCGGATACTCGATCGGATTTCCCTCTTCGAACTCATTGCCCATCGCCGCGACGACGATGACGCCGCTGGCGGCCAGCTCATTGAAGAGGATCTGCTCGGTTTGTGAGTGGAGCTCGCCGCCGATGCTCAGATTGACGACCTTTATGTCGCTGTCGAGGATTGCAGCCAGGCCTTGCGAGTACGTATCGAAGTCGAACTTCTGCTTCGTCGAGCCTGCCGGTGGGTCCAAAAAGATCTTCCAGCAATGCAGCCGACAGTTGGCGACGCCTGTGATGCCGACAACGTTGTTGAAGGTCGCTGCGATGATACCGGAGACATGCGTGCCATGCCCCAGGAAGTCCCGCGCCTGGTTTGGCCCACGGTGATAGTCCTCAATCGCATCCTTCAAGTCTGCATGACCTTCGTCGATGCCGCTGTCGAGAACGGCAACGTGGACATCAGCCGCATCCGGCCGGGTTTTGTCGAACCAGCGAATGGCGGGCAAACCCCACTGCCGGTTCCTGAGAGGATCGGGTCCCGCCGCGGTCAGCCAGTGGTTCGGGACGGGCTCGGCGAAATCAACCGCTTTGGCGGCGCGCAGGCGTTTGAGTACAGCCTCCTGGTCCTTCTTCGACGAGATCTCCACCATTTGAAAGCCGGTTAAAGATTCCCTTGGTGCCTGCGTTGCCGACCGCGACAAGGATCCGTGCAAGGCCACTAGGCTGCGAAGGGATGCTTCCCCGGCTGGTCGCGCTCGGGTAGGCGGCCCGACAAACATTGGCTTCATAGATCGCACGCCGGCCTCTTCGCGAAGATAGGTGATGGGTCCCGAGATCTCGCTGGGGAAAGCGGCGGCGAGCATCCTCGGGCTGGCACGAGCCGCGACGGACGTGCGTGCCACGGCTTCGACGGCATCCTGCTTGAAGCGGACGATCAACCTGCCTGTCTGCTGAGCGGGAGGGCGACGGAATCTTGCATTCGCTACTGAAATCATACTCATAAGAATTCTCACTACATAAAATACATGAAGCGGCTAACATACCGCCTCCGCGTGCAGCAGGCTATAGAACTCGGGCGAGGCTGCCGTCGACCCGCGCCGCACCGCATCAAGTTCAAACGCTTCGAGCGCACCTGAAAGGGTGGGTGGAGCGCGAAGTCGCGCTCCACGTCGGCAAAGCCAATCCTATGGATTGGGCTGTCCAGCAGGTGCGGACATCGCCTTCACATCCGCCTCCGTGAGCGTCAGCACGACGCCGTCGGGTTTCACCTCGCGGATTTGGTCGGCGGTAACGCGATAGCGTTGTCCGCCCAGCCCGAGAAATGATTCCATATCCAAGTAGAGGTTCGTGACCTTGTTGTCAGGCGCCCGCGTCACCTCGACGATCTCGCCGATCTTCTTGTTGTCGCTGCTGAAGACCGGCTTGTGGACCCACTTGCCGACGTCTTCTTCCGCAACGATGTAGGTCGTATCGCCGGGCTTGCGCATGTGCACGTCGTCGGTCTGCGCGGCGACTGTCTTCTCCGGCGACGGGCGGTTCAGCATGTACCAACCGAGTCCCAGCAGCGCGAGTGCGGCAAGTGCGGGCAGTACCCAATTTCGCGATGCGCTCTCCGCACCGTGCGCGGGACGCGCTCGCGAGGCTTGCGATGCGATCGACCCGGGAAGCTCGTCGAGAATGCCTGTCCCGCCCAGGTAGTTGGCGAAACCCGGGGGGATCGCTTGAGCGATATTGCCCTTTTGCGATTCGATGAGTTGTGCGACGCCGCCTTTGCCTTGCTGTTGACCGAGCACGCCCATGACGACAGGACCAAGAAGGCCAAGCAGGCTCTTCCCACCGGTATCTCCAACGCCCGCATAGCGGCTCAGGGCACTCGCCAGTGCGGAGGTCGTGGAGCCGCCCAAGAGCGATGACAGCGATCCGAGCCCTTGGTCGAGCATGTTCGACTGTTGCGGCGTACCCAACATGCTGCCGATGCTGGAGAGGAACCCTGGCTGCTGCTCGTTGACGGCGTTTTCGACCCGGGCGGCACCGCCCGGTCTTGCGAGCAGTGAACTGAGGGCCGCGAGAATTCCCGGCACGCCGGCGCCGAAGGCCTTTTGCAGCGTCGCGCGGTCAATGCCTAATGCCGTCGCCGCACGACCGGCCATCTCCGGGGTAATAAACTGCGTGATGAGTGAGACGATATTTGTCGTAGCCATGAGACGCTCCCTTGTCTGAGATGGTCCCCCCGCGGCCAGCGCATTTTCGCCGGTCCGTGATTTTCGTGGCGTAGATCCCTCGTCATCGGCATGCCCGCGAGACTGCGGGTAGATTTGGATACACCCGCACATGCCGCGTATCGGACGGCTTGGCCGAAGCTAGTTAACGGTGGGTGGCGCTGGTTGCGCAGTTTGCCCGCATCTCGAGTTACTTAGCCTTGCGCGCTGAGAAACACCTTGGCCGTCATCGCTGCGCTCATGCTAAGGCTGCCGATGTGGGGGAGTGCAGTATGAAATGGCGTCGTTCGTTCGGCTTGTTGGTGTTGGCTGCTGCTTGCGGGCCCGCCTCCGCGTACGCTCAAGACGCTGCCGCGGTCGCCGGTAGCTATTGCCTCGAAGGCGTGCACGAGGTTGGTTCGTGCATGCGGCTGTCGCCAGACGGGAAGTTCGAATACTTCCTCTCGTATGGCGCCTATGACGAGCATGCCGAAGGGACATGGCGGGCCGCGGATGGTGCTGTGGTGCTGAAGAGCCCGGCGTATGACAATCGCCCCACGTTCTCGTTCGTGCGAGTGCAGAAGGGCGAGACTGGTGCTTACGACGTCATCGTCGAGGCGCAGAACGGTCAGCCGATCGCCGGCGTCGATGTCGGGGTAACCTGCGACGGCAAGACGAAATCGGCCGGGGTGACGCAAGCGGACGGATTTTCCGTCGACTGCGCCAGTGCGCCGGCTGCCATCTCGTTGGGGCTCGGCATGTTTGGCGTGGCACCGCAGACCATCGACGTCGCCGCCCATGCCGCCGCCGACAAGGCCTATGTGTTCGGCTTCACGCCGGGCGACCTCGGCAAAAAGCGCTTCGCCGACGTGCCGCTGCGCATCAACGGCGATGCGTTGGAGATGACGTACACCGACACGCCGATCAGCGAACTGCAGGGGCGCCCATTTCGTTACATCCGCGAGCGCTGACGAGCCATTAGCCACAGCCGGCCCCATTGGGCTGGCCGTCCGCCGCCGCCTCGGCTAAGAGGCGCCCATGTCACACGACGCCATTCGACAAGAAGCGCTTCCCAAGGCGACCCGGCGCGACTGGATCGGCCTCGCGGTCATCGCCATCCCGTGCCTCATCTATTCGATGGACCTCACGGTCCTCTACCTCGCCCTGCCGGAGATCATCGCCGATCTGAAGCCGAGCGCGGCCGGCCTGCTGTGGATCGTCGACATCTACGGGTTCATGGTTGCCGGCGCCCTGGTGACCATGGGAACGCTTGGCGACAGGATCGGACGGCGCAAGGTGCTGCTGATCGGTGCGGCGGCGTTCGGCGTCACGTCGGTATTCGCAGCATATTCGACCTCGGCGGAGATGCTGATCTTCGCGCGCGCATTGCAGGGGCTTTCCGCGGCGACGTTGGCGCCGTCGACGCTCTCGCTCATCCGCAACATGTTCCTCGACGCACAGGAGCGCGCATTCGCCATCGGCATCTGGGTGGCGAGCTTCTCCGCCGGCGCCGTCATCGGCCCCGTGTTCGGCGGCATCATTCTGTCCCATTTCTGGTGGGGCGCGGTGTTTCTCATCAACGTGCCGGTCATGCTGATGCTCCTGCTTCTCGGCCCGATCCTGCTGCCGGAGTTCCGCGACCCAAAGGCCGGACGCATGGACGTCGTCAGCGCGGGACTGTCGGTCATCGCCGTGCTGAGCGTCATCTACGGTGTCAAGCGGCTGGCCGAGGACGGCTGGGCGCTGCTGCCTATTGCGTCGATCGTCATCGGGATTGCGGTCGGGGCGTTTTTCTTCTGGCGCGAAAGCCGTCTGGCCGATCCGATTATCGACGTGAGGTTGTTTTCGACCCCGGGGTTCAGCGCGGCGCTGGCGACCAACGTGCTCGGCCTGTTCATGGTGCTGGGCTCGTTCCTGTTCATTACGCAGTATTTGCAACTCGTGATGTTGATGGGCCCGATGCAGGCCGGTCTTTGGATGGCCCCTTCCGGGATCGCCTTCGCGCTGGGCTCGATGGCGGCGCCAATCCTGGTGCGCCGTTTCAAGGCATCGCATGTCGTGGCCATCGGGCTGCTGCTGTCGGCGGCGGGGTTCGCAGCCCTCACGCAGATCGCCGACGCTCAGACGCCGTGGCTTCTGTTCGCCGGCATGATGGCATTCTGCATCGGCCTGTCGCCCATAGGCGCGATTACCACCGATCTTGTCATGGGCGCTGCGCCGCCGGAGCGGGCAGGGGCGGCGTCTGCGATTTCAGAGACCAGCTTCGAGGTGGGTGGGGCGTTGGGCATCGCTGTACTCGGCAGCCTGTTCACATTCGTCTACGGCCGCACATTTTTGGCGGCTGACTATGCCGGCCTGCCGGCGGCGGCGATCGAAAGAGCGCGCGACGGGCTAGGTAGCGCCGTCGACACCGCGTCCTCTTTGTCGAGCGAGCAGGCGGCCCAGCTTCTGGCAATCGCACGGAGTTCGTTCGTGTATGCCTTCGAAGTGACGTCGGCGGTGTCGGCGGTCTGCGCTCTGCTCGCTGCCGTCTTCGCGGTGACGCTGCTGCGAAACGCCGGTCAGCGCGGATAGCGCTCGCGGTCGTCGAATGGGCACCGTATATTCGCTCCTACGAGGGAACGGCCAGATGTTGCAGTCGCTGTGGAACGAATACGGCACCGAAGCGCTGATGGCGCTGGGCGGCGCCTTGGTGACGGCGCTGATAATGCGATTGAAGGCCTGGAAACTGGGTGATCTCGACGAGGAAGCCTCCTTCTGGCGCCAGTTCCTGGCTTACACCGTGGGCTATGCAGCAGCGCTGGCCGCCGTGCGGGCTTTCGACGGGTACGTGCGCTACGTAGCCGTCGCCGTCGCGGCATCGCTGGCTCTGGCGGTCACGATCAACGGCCGCGCCTCGCTCTTCAGCCGCTCCTACGTGCTCAGCTTTTGCGTCGCGCTCGTTTCGGGCCTCGTCCTGTGGGCGCTGTATGCCGTGATGCTGCGCCACTACGGGATAGATCTTCTCGCGCCGGGCCATGCCAGATCCTGAGAGGCTCCTCCCGGGGACAGGTTGTTCGGGCTAGCGCGGCAACTCGACAGCGGCGGGGACCGGTGGTTCTGGAGCGACGACCAGCTTCTGCACCGTCTCCAGGGTGTCGGCTTCGGCGGCCGGCTTGTCCCAGCGGATGCGGTGCACGCGCGGGAAGCGCATGGCGAGGCCCGACTTGTGGCGGCCTGAAGGGAACACGGCGTCGAAGGCGATCTCCAGCACCATCTGCGGCTCGACGGCGCGCACGGGGCCGAACTGCTCGGTCGTATGGTTGCGCACGAAACGGTCCAGCCGCATCAGCTCCTCGTCGGTGAACCCGGAGTACGCCTTGCCGACGGGGACGAGTTCGCGGACGGGCTTGCCGTCATCGTCCGTCCCTTCGCGCCAGACGCCGAAGGTGTAGTCCGAATAGTAAGAAGAGCGCTTGCCCGAGCCGCGCTGGGCATACATCAGTACGCAGTCGACGGTGAGCGCGGCGCGCTTCCACTTCCACCAATGGCCTTTCTGCCGGCCGGAGACATAGGGGCTCGACTTGTGCTTGAGCATCAGCCCCTCAATGCCGGCTTCGCGCGTGCCGCTCCACAATTCGTCGAGGTGCGCGAAGTGGTCGAACGGGACCAGCGCGCTGACATCAGTAAGGCGCGGGTGATGCTTGGCATGCCAAGTTTCGAGCCGGGCGCGGCGCTCGGCGAAGGGGAGGGGCCGCACGTCCTCGTCGCCGTCGATGAGCAGATCGTAGAGGCGCACGAAGGCCGGATAGTCGCGCAGCATCTTGGTGGTGACGGTCTTGCGGTTGAGCCGCTGCTGCAAATCGTTGAACGGAGCGACGACGCCCTCGCGCACGACCAGCAGTTCCCCGTCGAGCACCGCGTCGAAGGCTTGGAACGCAGCGACGATCTCCGGAAAGCTCGCCGAGATGTCATCGCCCGAGCGCGAGAAGATGCGAACTTCTCCTATGCTGGAAGCATGCCTTCGGCATGACCCGGCGGCGATCTGCACGCGCACGCCGTCCCATTTCCACTCGGCGGAAATCTCGTCGGGGTTTAGACCGGCCCAGTCGTTTTCCTCGATCGGATGCGACAGCATCAGCGGGCGGAACACGGGCTTGCCGTCGGCGCTTGGGCGCGGGCCGCGGTTCTCCAGCCAGGCGAAGAGGTCGGCGTAGGGCGGCGACAGCGCGTGCCACATCTCCTCGATGTCGGACAGCGCGTGGCCGCTCATCTGCGCGAGAGCTGTCTTGGCGAGGCGCGAGGAAACACCGACGCGCGGCGCGCCGCCAACGAGCTTGAGCAGCGCCCAGCGCCCGCGCACGTCGAGACGGTCGAGGAAGTCGCCGATGATCGGCGCCACATTGCTGCGCGGGGCAAGCTCCAGCGCCGCAACGACCTCGGCGAGGCGAGGGGAGGGTCGATTGTCCCGCTTGTCCGGCCACAACAGCGAGACGGTCTCGGCCGTGTCGCCTACGTAGTCGCGCGACAGCTGATAGAGCACGGGATCGATCTTGTTCGCCATCAGCTCGCCTAGCGCACGGCGCAGCGGCAGGCGCGGGAAGAGGCCGTCGGTCAGCGCCGCGAGCGCAAAGCCGCGGTCGGGATCGGGCGCGGCGCGAAAATACTCGACCAGCAGTCCGAGCTTGCCGTTGCGCGACGGCGTCGTCGTCAGGCAGTCGAGCAGGTTGGCGAACGGCTGCATGCTAGTGTCCCGCTTCCGAAGCTCGCCAGAGCTCGCGGCCTGGTTGGTGAGCGAGCTTCGGAAGCATGAGGGACACTAGAAACTTGGGTTTGGTAGTGCGATTCAGATCGAGAAATTCGCTCGGTCTGCCGCCGCCGGGGATGGCGAATTTCTCGATCATCGCACTACTCGCCCTCGTCGTCGAAGCCGACGAGCGACAGCGCGCGCGCTTTGCGGCCCATGAGACCGAGCTGGTAGACGAGCGCATCGTCGCGCCCGTGCGTCACCCACACGTCCTCGGCGCCGGTCTCGACGATAGTGTCGAGCAGCTCGGGCCAGTCGGCGTGATCGGAAATGACGAGCGGCAGTTCGACGCCCGACTGGCGGATGCGGCCCTTGATGCGCATCCAGCCGGAGGCGAAGGCGGTGACCGGATCGGGAAATCGGCGCGACCAGCGGTCGTCGACGGCAGAGGGCGGGCAGAGGACGAGCGCGCCGGCGAAGTCCGCGGATTTGTCGGTAGTCGCCGGGCGCAACTCGCCGAGGTCGACGCCGAGCCGCTGGTAGAGCGCGCACAGCTCAACGAGGGCGCCGTGCAGATAGATGGGCGCGTCGTAGCCTGCTTCACGCGCCAGCTTGATCACGCGCTGCGTCTTGCCAAGCCCATAGGCGCCGACGAGATGCGCGCGCTCGGGCTGGCGGGCAACGGAGCTGAGCAGGCGGGCCACCTCGGCTTCGGCCGGCTCGTGACGAAACACCGGCAGGGCGAACGTCGCCTCGGTGACGAACACGTCGCACGGCACGACTTCGAACGTCGGGCAGGTGGGATCAGCGGCGCGCTTGTAGTCACCTGACACGACGGCACGCTGGCCATTCCAGTCGATGACGACCTGCGCGGCGCCGAGGATGTGCCCCGCCGGCGCGAGACGCACGCCGACCCCGTTGATCGACTGCGCGGTGCCGTACGCCAGCGGCTCGAAGCTGCCGGCACACTCGGGCCCCATGCGCGTCTTCATGATTTCGATGGTTTCGCCCGTCGCCAGCACGGCGGCGTGGCCGGGGCGTGCGTGGTCGCTGTGGCCGTGCGTGATGATGGCGCGATCGACCGTTCGTCCGGGATCGACGAAAAAGTCGCCCGGCTCGCAATAGAGGCCGCGATCAGTTGGATACAGCCACTTATCGACGCCGGCAGCGCCCATGCGCACCTCTCAGGGGGACGCCTCCAATGTGGTGTGTAGGCGACCGCTTCGCCAGCCGTTCCGTTGCTTTAGCCGGTCGCTGGCTAGAGGTGTCATCCCCGGGGCGTGTCCCCGTGCGGGGTTCAGCCCGCCTTGTAGGCGGCGAGGAAGGTGCGGACAGCGATGTCGACCACGTGCTTGATCCGCTCCTCACTCGGCACTCCGCCCGCATTAAAGATCAGCGGCTTGAACAGAGTCGACTGGCACGAATCGAGGAACTGCGCCGCGGCGATCTCGCAATCGGCGACGGCGAGCACGCCGGCCTGCACTTGCGCTTCGAGGTAGCCCGCGAGTTGGGCGATGCCGAAGGCGGGGCCTGCCTGATAGAAGCTGCGGCCGAGCTCGGGCATGCGCTGAGCGATGGCCATCACGGTGCGCAACGAGCCGAGCGCCTCGGGCTGGCAAAGGAAGCGGACGAAGGCAACGCCGAGCCGGGTCAGAGTATTCTCGATGTCGGGATCTGAGGGGTCGAGCGCGAAGATTTGTTCGGCCTGCGTCCGTCGCTCGCTCTCGATGATGGCTTCGAACAGGCTCTCCTTGCTGTCGAAATAGACGTACAGCGTGCCCTTGGAGACCCCGGCGTGCCGCGCAATTTCCCCCATGCTGGCCGCGTCGAACCCGCTGGCCAGGAAAACGCTCCGGGCGCCGTCCATGATCTGGCGGCGCTTGGCGCTCTCCTCAGGTTGGTCATCGACCTTGGCGTCTACGCGGGCGGGGGCCTGCGTCATCTCAGCTCCTCAGATTGTTACGGAACGCCGCACTGACTGAACCGTTCGGTCATCTTGACATAGGTGCTTCGCAAGGTTAAGTCAACGTTTGACCGAACCGTTCAGTCAATGGTCGATTCGAGCCTATTTCCGAGGATCGGGGCAATGATCAGAAGCCGTAGCAACGCAGCCGTACGTCCGTCCGAGCCGGCCGATGCGATGCCATCGACAGTGGCACGGATAGCGACTGTCGAGATGCGCCGGGTCGAGCAGGATGCTCCCCGCGAAGCGCCGCCGGCCGGAGAAGATACTAAGCAGACAGCACCGCCAAAGCCCAGCCCGAAGAGGATCGCGCTGATGGGCGCGCTCGTCGCCGCGCTCGCGTTGGGCGCCTGGTACGGCCACTACTACTGGACCGTCGGGCGCTTTCTGGTTTCCACCGACGACGCCTACGTGGGCGTGCACACGGCGACGCTCGCCGCGAAAGTGCCAGGTTACGTCGCGGCAGTGAAGGCCGACGACAACACCAAGGTGAACGCCGGCGATGTCGTCGCCACCATCGATGATGGCGACTATCGCATTGCCGTCGATGCCGCACGCGCCAACATGGCGACGCAAGAGGCCACGATCGCGCGCATCGGCAAGCAGGTCACCGCCCAGCAGGCGGCGGTCGCGCAGGCGCAAGCACAAGTCGCGTCGGCGAAAGCCAATGCCACGCGCACCGATCTGGAGCTGCAGCGCCAGCAGCAGCTTGCCCAGCAGCAGTATTCGAGCCAGCAAAAGCTGGAGCAGGCCGAGGCGGATCGCGACCAGGCCCACGCTGCCGTGCTCGGCGCCGAGGCGGCCGTCGAGGCTGCCGACACCAACGTCGCCGTTTTCAAGGCTCAGCAGCAGGAAGCCGCGCGCACGCTCGACCAGCTGCAGACGACGCTCGCCAAGGCCGAGCGCGACCTGTCGTTCACGACCATCCGCGCGCCGTTCGAGGGCGTCATCGGCAACCGTGCCATCCAGAGCGGCGACTACGTGCAGCAGGGCCAGCGCCTGGCCAGCCTCGTGCCGCTCGACGACGTCTACATCGACGCCAACTTCAAGGAGACGCAGCTCGCCGACCTGCATCCCGGCCAGCCCGTGTCGATTGCCGTTGATGCGCTCGACGGCCACGCCATCGCCGGCACCGTCGAAAGCGTGGCGCCGGCTTCCGGCTCGGTGTTCTCGCTGCTGCCGCCCGACAACGCCACGGGTAACTTCACAAAGGTGGTGCAGCGCATTCCGGTGCGCATCCGCGTGCCGGCGAAGGTCGGCGCCGAGGAGGTTCTGCGGCCGGGCATGTCGGTCGTCGTCAGCGTCGATACCAAGCCCGGCGCCAAGAACGCGGCGGCAACGACGGCCATCGTTTCCAAATAGACGCGCGAACCCATGGCGAACGTGACGACATCTTCGGGAGACGCCAACGCCGTAGCGGCGGCGGATCGCATTGATCCGCGGCGGCTGTTCGCGTTCCTGACGATGGTGTTCGGGATGTTCATGGCCATCCTCGACATCCAGATCGTCTCCGCCTCGCTCAATGAGATCCAGGCCGGCCTTGCCGCCTCGAGCAACGAGATCACCTGGGTGCAGACGTCCTACCTCATTGCCGAGGTGGTGATGATCCCCCTGTCGGGATTCCTGTCGCGCGCGCTCGGCACGCGCACGCTGTTCGCCATCTCCGCCGGCGGCTTTGCCGCTGCCAGCCTCATGTGCGGGCTGTCGACCTCGATCAACGAGATGATCTTCTGGCGCGCCGTCCAGGGCTTTATCGGCGGCGGCATGATCCCCACGGTGTTCGCCTCGGCCTATCTCATCTTCCCGCGCTCGCGCATGGGCCTCATCGTCCCGCTGATCGGCCTCGTCGCCACGCTGGCACCAACCATCGGCCCGACGATCGGCGGCTATCTCACCGACGCGCTGTCGTGGCGCTGGCTGTTCTTCATCAACGTGGTGCCGGGCATCCTCGTCACCATCTCCGCGCTGGTGCTGATCGACTTCGATGAGCCGGACTACTCGCTGTTCGAGAACTTCGACTTCGTCGGCTTCCTGTCGATGGCCGGCTTTCTCGGCGCCATGGAGTACGTCCTCGAGGAGGGCCCGCGCAATGACTGGTTCGGCGACGATACGGTGCTGCTGTTCGCCTGGGTGTCGGCAATTTCCGCCGTCATCTTCTTTTGGCGCGTGCTGACGGCGCGCCAGCCGATCGTCGACCTGTCCGCATTCACCAATCGCAACTTCGCCGTTGGGTCCGTGTTTTCGTTCGTGCTCGGCATCGGGCTCTACGGGCTGACGTACCTCTACCCGGTCTATCTGGCGCAGATCCGCGGCTACAACGCGCTGATGATCGGCGAGACGATGTTCGTCTCGGGCGTCGCCATGTTTGCGACGGCGCCCATCGCCGGCCGGCTGATGCCCTATGTCGACAAGCGCCTCATGCTGATGACCGGCTTCCTGTTCTTTGCCGTGGGCACCTGGCAGATGACGTGGATTACGTCCGACTGGGACTTCTACGAGCTGCTGTGGCCGCAGATCTTCCGCGGCATCGGCCTGATGCTGTCGATCATCCCGATCAACGACATTGCCCTCGGCACGCTGCCGCCCGAACGGGTCAAGAACGCGTCCGGCCTATTTAATTTGATGCGCAACCTGGGCGGCGCGGTCGGCCTTGCTGGCCTTACGACGGTCCTCAACGACCGCACGGACTTGCACCTGGCGCGCCTTCATGAATCTGTCACGTGGTCACGCGTTCCGGCCATGGAGACGCTGTCCCAGCTCACCCAGCGCTTCTCGCAGTTCGGCAGCGACGCGCAGGCCATGGCATTGAAACAACTCATGCAAATCACCCATCGCCAGGGTGTGGTGATGGCTTTCGGTGACGTTTTCCTACTGCTGACATTCCTCTTCGGCTGCCTGGCGCTGGCCGCCATGCTGGTGCGCAAGCCGGCCCCTAGCACAGCCGCACCGGCACATTGAGGCGGACGGTTTTTACCCGCTAGGTCAGGCCGCTTGGGCTCCGAATAAAGTCCGTCCGTTAACCTCGTTGTCACGAGGTGAACAAAATGTCGCGCCAAATGTCCGGGCGAGGGCACTGGTTAGTACCGCGTCAGGAGAGTGCATCGTGTCGGAAAGCAAGGCGGCGTTGTCGGCCTACGTGCCGGTCAGCGCGACAGCGAGAACCACGAAAAAATTCGAGCTTCCGCTAGAAATTTACATCATCGAGACGGTCGAACGTGAAACGCGCACTGCGCGCCTGCGCCAGCTAGGCTTTGCCCTGACGTTGGTAGCCGGCATCTTCGTATCGCAGTGGCCGGTGGCATTCAGTTCCGCCAACGCGGTGCCTGGTCTGCCTGTCAGCGCACAGGAGGCCGGCGCCCGCATCGCGGCAGCTGTCGCGCCGCAGCGGTTCGACTTCGCCAGTGGAATGCAGTCGAGCTATTGAGATCAGAGCCCGTCGCCGTTGGTGTGTGGCGCCGGGTTTCTCATTCGACGATGAAGTGCGCGATCACGGCGAGTGCCGTGAGTGCCGCGCCCATGATGGCCAGCACGAGACCCAACACGCTCACTCCGCTTTGCCCCGCCTCGAGTGTCGAGGTCTGGGGTTTGGCGGGATCGTAATGCACTTCGACCGGGGCGCCGGCCGGATACTTCGCGGCATCCGCCTCCGCCTTGGCCAGCGCGCCCGCATGGTTGCCGAAGCGCACGGTGTCGCCGCTGAACGGAGTGCTATCGACCGTATAGTCGTACGCAACCTTGGCCATGAACTGCTTGCCGCCCTTGGTGCGGTAGGCGGCGACCTCGTTCGATTTGACGACGCCGGCGACGGTCGGCCAACGCAAGCTCGCGGTGCCCAGCGCACGCAGGCGGCGGATGAGCCACAGGCCGCCGAGCAAGCAGGCGAGGCCGAGCGCGAGCAGTCCGCCGAGGTAGAGCGTCTTTTCGGGGCTCGCCGCCGGCTCGCCCGCGGTGATGCACGACAGGTAAATCGTCGAGCCGGAAAACGCGCTCCACAGGATCAGCGCCTCGCGGCCGTCCTTGGCGACGGTCCACAGCGTGTCGGTCGGAAGGTCGCCGGGCTTTTCCTCAATCGTGTAGCCGTCGGCTTCGTAGTTCTTGCGCGTCGCAGGGAGGATCACGGCGCCGCCGCCCGATCCCGGCGGCCAGCCCAGGAAGGCATAGTGGCTGCACGTCTTGCCGCGCGCCTTGGCAAGCCCGTTGATGAGCCCCTTCTTCTCGTCGAAGTGGTCGGCGGTCCAGGTCGAGGCGCCTGGCGCAACGGCAACACCCGTACGCCAGTCGTAGCCGAACGGGCGATCCTTGGCCTGAGCGGGCACGCCCAGCGCCAACGCGATCATGACCAGCGCCAGCGCGCGGTAAAACATCAGTGCGGTCATGGTGCTACCTCGTTGGCCGGCTTGGGGCGGACCGCCCGGCGCCCCTATACACCGGACCCTGCTGCCTGTCCCGGCCGCCTACGCGAGATCGCCGAGCTGGGCGAA
>JBDTOR010000022.1:0-22249 GCA_039933175.1 Hyphomicrobium sp.
AGGGCCACGAGACGGGGCAACTCGTCGGCGACAAGGTGCTGCCGTTCTCCGACCACGACGAAGTGCGCAAAGCCCTGGCGGCTGCGTCATGAGCGAAGCGCTGTGGACCTGGGACGATCTGGTGCCTGCCGCCATGGGTGCGGCGGATGGCGCGGCTAGCGTACCCATCACCGGCTTCTCACTCGACACGCGCTCGCTGCAGCCGGGCGAGGTCTTTGTCGCTCTGCGCGATGTGCGCGACGGTCATGATTTCGTCTTGCAGGCTTTCGGCCAAGGTGCCGCCGCGGCGCTGGTGGCGACCGAATACAAGCGCGTCGAAGGGGACGGCGCGCTGCTGCGGGTGCGCGAAACGCTGGAGGGCTTGCGCGGTATCGCAGCCGCGGCACGCCGGCGCACCAACGCCCGCATCGTCGCCGTCACCGGCAGCGTCGGCAAGACCGGCACCAAGGAAGCGCTGCGCAATTGCCTGTCGCGTCTCGGGCCGACGCACGCGGCCGAGAAATCCTTCAACAACCACTGGGGTGTGCCGCTGACTCTGGCGCGCATGCCGGCCGGCGTCGCCTACGGTGTGTTCGAGATCGGCATGAACCACGCCGGCGAGATCACGCCGCTTACCGCGCTGGTGCGCCCGCACGTCGCCATCGTCACCACCGTCGAGCCGGTGCACCTGGAATTCTTCGGGACCACCGACAAGATTGCCGAGGCCAAGGCGGAGATTTTCTCCGGCCTGGAGCCGGGCGGCGTCGCCGTACTCAACCGCGACAACCCGCACTACGACCTGCTGGCCACCCGCGCCCGCGACCATGGCGCGCGCATCGTTTCCTTCGGCCGTCATGAAAACGCCGACGTCCGCCCCGAAGTGTGGACGCTGGATGCCGACGGATCGGACATCGCCGTTCACATTGGTGGTCGGCGCATCACCTACCGCGTCGGCGCACCGGGGGCGCACCTTGCGCAGAACTCGCTCGCCGTCATCGCCGCGCTCGACGCCCTCGGCGCCGATGTCGAGAAGGCTGTGCCCGCGCTCGCCGAGATGCGCGCTGCAAAGGGGCGTGGCGAGCGGCGCCAGATCGCCGTTGCGGGCGGCTCCATCCTGCTCATCGACGAAAGCTACAACGCCAATCCCGCCTCGATGCGCTCGGCGCTCGGCGCCATGGCGACGGTGCCGCGGGCACGCTTTCCGCGCCGCATCGCGGTGCTCGGCGACATGCTGGAGCTGGGCGAGAAGGCCGAGGGGCTGCATGCGGCGCTCACCGAGCCGGTTGACGTGGCCGAGGTCGATCTGGTCTTTGCCTGTGGCCCCAACATGCAGCGGCTGTTTGAGGCGCTGCCGGCGACCCGCCGCGGGGCGTGGGCGCCAAAGTCGGAAGGAATCGTCGAGGCCCTGGCGCAAAACGTACGGGCGGGCGACGTAGTAATGATCAAGGGATCGCTTGGCTCACGCATGGCGCCGCTCGTCGAGGCGCTGATTGCCAAGGGCGAACAATAACATGCGCGGGCCCCAGGCAGCGAAGAGCCCAGGCCGCCAACACATGGCAGATGCCGTTCGGAGAGTTGGATGCTGTACGAACTCGTAAACTTCAGCGATCAGATCGGGATCCTGAACGTTTTCAAATACATCACCTTCCGCACAGGCGGCGCCATCTTCACCGCGCTGCTATTCGTCATGCTGTTCGGCCCCGGCATCATCGACCTGCTGCGCGTCAAGCAGGGCAAGGGTCAGCCGATCCGCGATGACGGCCCCAAGTCGCACCTCTCCAAGGTCGGCACGCCCACCATGGGCGGCATCATGATCATCGCCGGCGTGCTGGTCTCGACCCTGCTGTGGGCCCACCTCGGCAACCCGTACATCTGGATCGTGCTCGGCGTCACCGTCGGCTACGGCGCCATCGGCTTTTACGACGACTATCTCAAAGTGACCCGCCGCACCTCGTCGGGCTTTTCAAGCCGCATCCGCCTGGGACTTGAGCTGCTCATCGCCGCCATCGCCACTGGCTGCGTCATGTACCTCGGCCCGCCGGAAATCAGCCAGGTTCTGACGCTGCCGTTCTTCAAGAACGTGGTTCTTGATCTGGGCCTGTTCTTCATTGTCGTCGGCGTGTTCGTCATCGCCGGCGCCGGTAACGCGGTCAACCTGACGGACGGCCTCGACGGTCTCGCCATCGTGCCGGTGATGATCGCCGCCGCTACCTTCGGGCTCATCGCCTACCTGATCGGCAACGCCAAGTTCGCCAGCTACCTGCAGATCCACTACGTCGCCGGCACCGGCGAGCTGTCGGTGATCTGCGGCGCCCTGATCGGCGCCGGTCTGGGCTTTTTATGGTTCAATGCCCCGCCGGCCATGATCTTCATGGGCGACACGGGCTCGCTGGCTCTCGGCGGGGCGCTCGGCGCCATCGCGGTGGCGACCAAGCACGAAATCGTCCTCGCCATCGTCGGCGGCCTGTTCGTCCTCGAAACGATGTCGGTGATCATACAAGTCGTGTCGTATAAAACGACCGGCAAACGGGTGTTCCGAATGGCGCCGCTGCACCATCACTACGAGCAGCAAGGCTGGCAGGAATCGACCGTCGTCGTGCGCTTCTGGATCATTTCGGTGATCCTGGCGCTGGTCGGTCTCGCCACCCTGAAGCTGCGCTAACCTCGAAGGCCTCCAGCTCCGTTAGTCTAGGCGCATGATTCGCATCACAACGTTCGCGGGACGGCGGGTCGCGGTGTTCGGGCTCGGCGCCTCCGGCATCGCCACCGCCAAGGCGCTTATCGGCGGCGGCGCCGAGGTCGTCGCCAGCGACGACAGCGCCGCGGGGATGCAGGCCGCTGCCGACGCCGGCATCAAGACCGCAGATCTCAAGGAAACCAACTGGGCCATTTTCGATTCGCTGGTGCTGGCGCCCGGCGTGCCCCTGACGCATCCGCAGCCGCATTGGGCCGTTCGCCTCGCCAAGCTCGCGGGTGTCGAGGTGATCGGCGATCTGGAGCTGTTCGTGCGCGAGCGCCGCGCGCAGACATTCCACGTACCGCTCATCGCCATCACCGGCACCAACGGCAAATCGACGACGACGGCGCTCACCGCGCACATTCTGCGCGAAGCCGGGCGCGACACGCAGGTCGGCGGCAACATCGGCACAGCCATGCTGTCGCTTGAGGAGTTCAAACCCGGACGGCACTACGTCATCGAGTGCTCGTCGTATCAGATCGACCTCGCGCCAAGCATCGATCCGAGCGTCGGCGTGCTGCTCAACGTGACGCCCGACCATCTCGACCGCCACGGCACCATTGAAAACTACGCGGCCGTGAAAGCCCGGTTGGTGCAGGGCGCCAAGCGCGCCGTCATCGGTGTCGACGATGGCTATTGCCGGGCCATCGCTGCCGGCCTGCGCAACACCAAGGGCGCCGATTCCGTGCTGCGCATCTCGGCGCACGCTGGCGCCGATTGCGATATCGGCATCGACGGCACCAAGGTCGTGGCGCGGCGCGGCGGCTCCATGGCCGAGATCGCCGATCTCGCCGGCATCGGGTCGTTGCGTGGGGCACACAATGCCGAGAACGCCTGTGCCGCCAGTGCTTCCCTGCTGTCGCTGCCGGACCCGCTTCCGGCCGCCGACATCGCGCGCTGCCTGAAGACGTTTCCGGGCCTTGCCCATCGCATGGAGGAGCTGGGTCACCAGGCGCGCACGCTGTTCGTCAACGACAGCAAGGCGACGAACGCGGACTCCACCGAAAAGGCGCTTCTCTCGTTCCCCAGCGACATCTACTGGATCCTCGGCGGCAAGCCGAAATCCGGCGGCATCACGAGCCTCGCCGAGCACTTCAAGCGCGTGCGCAAGGCCTACCTGATCGGCGAGGCGACGGAAGAGTTCGCCGCCACGCTCGACGGCCAGGTCGTGTTCGAGCGGTGTGGAACGCTCGAAGCCGCCACAGACGCGGCGGCCCGTGATGCGAGCGCTGCCGATGCGCGCGAGCCAGTCGTCCTGCTGTCGCCCGCGTGCGCCTCGTTCGATCAGTTCCGCAATTTCGAAGTACGCGGCGACGCCTTCCGCACGCTCGTTGCTGCACTGCCCGGCATCGTCATGAAACGGGGCGTTGCATGAGGCTATCGCGCGCCGATCGAAGCCGTGTGGCCGACTGGTGGTTCACCGTCGATCACGTGCTCATCGGCGCCATCCTCGCCCTGGTCGGCACCGGGCTCATCCTGTCGCTCGCCGCCAGCCCCGCCGTCGCCATCCGCAAGGGCCTCCCGACCTACTACTTCGTCGAGCGCCACCTGTTCTTCTCCGCGGTCGGCGTGCTGATCATGCTCACCGTGTCGCTGTTCTCGCCGCGCGGGGTACGGCGCTTCGCGCTGGCCATGTTCGCCGTCGCTTTCGTCGGCATGATCGCCGTGCACTTCCTCGGACCGGAGATCAACGGCGCGCAGCGCTGGCTGTCGATCGGCGGACACACGGTGCAGCCTTCGGAGTTCGCCAAGCCGGGCTTCATCGTGCTGTCGGCGTGGCTGTTCGCCGAGAGCGGCAAGCGCCGCGACATGCCGGCCCTGCCGATCGCCATCGGGCTCGCCGCATGCTTCACCGGGCTGCTGCTCTCCGAACCCGACGTCGGCCAGACGCTGCTCGTCAGCGTGGTGTGGGCGACGCTGTACTATCTGTCCGGCCAGGCGCTGCTCGGCGCCGGCATCATTGCAGTGTGCGGAGCGATGGGCGCTGCCTTCGCCTATACGAGCTTCGCCCACGTCCGCTTCCGCCTCGACAAGTTCTTCGCCCCGACGCCGGGCGACAACTCGCAGCTCGACCGCGCCATGAAGTCGTTTTCCGAGGGCGGCTTTCTCGGCCGCGGCCCGGGCGAGGGCACCATCAAGACGGCGCTGCCCGACGCGCACACCGACTTCATCTTCGCCGTCGTCGCCGAGGAATACGGCGTCATCGCCTGCATGGTGCTGCTGGGGTTGTTCGCCTTCGTCGTGATGCGCGCCCTCATCGCCGCGGCGCAGGAGAAGGATGCGGCGACGCGGCTCGCCATCCAGGGATTGGCGCTGCTGTTCGGCCTGCAGGCGCTGATCAACATGGGCGTCAACGTCGGCCTGCTGCCGGCCAAAGGCATCACCCTGCCGTTTGTATCCTCGGGCGGGTCTTCGATGCTTGCCGTATCGGCAACGCTCGGCATGCTATTGGCACTGACGCGACGCCGCCCGGATGTCGCGAGCCTCAAGAAGCCGCCACTGCTCGGCGACGTCGTCAGCATGCAAGCCTCAGGAACGGTGCAGAAGTGACGAAACCAACGGCATCTGTTCTGCTCGCCGCCGGCGGTACGGGCGGACATCTGTTTCCCGCGCAGGCGCTGGCCGAGGAGCTGGCGCGCCGCGGCATCCCCGTCGATCTCGCCACAGACATGCGCGGGGACCGCTACGGCACGGGATTTCCCGCGCGCAGCGTTTACCGGCTGTCGTCGGCAACACTCGCCAGCAAGTCGCCGGTCGCCATGGCGCGCACCGGCATCCTGCTGTCGCGCGGCCTCATCGAGGCATTCAAAATTCTGGGGCAGATCAAGCCGCGGGTCGTTATCGGCTTCGGCGGCTACCCGACGCTGCCGCCGCTGATGGCCGCGCGCCTGCGCGGCATCCCGACACTTGTGCACGAGCAGAACGCGGTGCTCGGCCGCGCCAACAAGCTGCTGGCGAAAGGCGTCAGCGGCATCGCCACCTCGTTCGCGGCGACGAAATTTCTCTCGCCGGCTCTGGTCGATAAATCGCGCCTCACCGGCAATCCGGTGCGTTCCTTGGTGATCGAGGCGGCCAAACGGCCGTTCTTGCGCCCCACAGCCGACGGGCGGCTGTCGCTGCTGGTGTTCGGCGGCAGCCAAGGCGCGCGCTACTTTTCCGAGGCGGTGCCTCCCGCACTGGCGCTGCTGCCCATGGAAATCCGCCATCGCCTGCAGGTCGTGCAGCAGGCGCGCGCCGAGGATGCCGAGGCGGTGGCGGCCGCCTACCGGGCCAGCGGCATCGCCGCCGAGGTGTCGCACTTCTTCGCGGATCTGCCTGAACGCATGGCGAAATCCCAGCTCGTCGTCGCCCGCTCCGGCGCCTCCACGGTCGCCGAATTAACGGTTATCGGGCGCCCCGCTATCCTTGTTCCGCTGCCGCATGCGCTCGACAATGATCAGTTGCAGAACGCCTCCCGGCTTGCCGAATCAGGTGCGGCTTGGTGTATCGAACAGAAGGATTTGTCACCTCAACGCCTTGCACACGATATCGGAACGTTATTGGGTGATGGCGAGAAGCTTTCTAAGGCGGCCGATGCCGCCAAGAAGCTGGGTCGGCCGGACGCGGTGGGGCGCCTGGCGGACCTGACCGAGGAACTGATGCGTTCTGGGCAAGTGGGCGGCTGAAGGGGCTTAAGTCAGCCGCCGCCATAAGCGAGCCACGAAGCTGGCGGCATTGGTCCGGCGACGAAGGGTACGAGGGAAGACACATCATGCAATTGCCCCGCGAGATCGGGACCTTCCACATCATCGGCATCGGCGGCATCGGCATGAGCGCCATCGCCGAGATTCTGCTGGCGAAAGGCTATTCGGTTCAGGGCAGCGACCAGAAGGACAGCGCCAACGTGCGCCGCCTGCGCGCCAAGGGCGTGCGCGTCTTCATCGGTCATGATGCCATCAATCTTGTCGGCGCCCGCTCGATCGTCATCTCCACCGCGGTTAAGGCCGGCAACCCGGAGCTGGAGGCGGCACGCGCCAAGGGCCTGCCGGTCATCCGCCGCGCCGAGATGCTCGCCGAGCTGATGCGGCTCTATTCGACGGTGTCGGTCACCGGCACGCACGGCAAGACCACGACGACCTCGCTCATCGCCCACATCTTCGCCGCGGCCGGCGTCGACCCGACGGTCATCTCCGGCGGCATCATCCAGGACTGGGGCACCAACGCCCGTCTCGGCAAGGGCGAGTGGATGATCGTCGAGGCCGACGAGAGCGACGGCACTTTCGTGCGCCTGCCGACGCAGATCGGCATCGTCACCAACATCGATCCCGAGCACCTCGACTACTTCAAGACGGTCGAGAACATGCATCGCGAGTTCGAGACGTTCTTCCGCAACATTCCCTTCTACGGCCTCGCCGTCACTTGCATCGATCACCCGGTGGCGCGTGACATGATCGAGCGCCTGGAGCTGCGTCGCGACGGGCGCCGCCTGCTGACCTACGGCACCACGCGCGGCGCCGACCTCGTGCTGCGCGGCCTGACGCAGGAGCGCGGTGGCATCGTCATCGACGTCGAACTCGGCGCCCGCGTGCGCGGCGGCGAGCGGCAGATCCGCGGCTGGGCGATCCCGATCCCCGGCCAGCACAATGCACTCAACGCCCTGGCCGCCATCGCCACGGCGACCGAAGCCGGCATCCCCGACAACGCCATCCGCGCCGCGCTCGGCACGTTCACCGGCGTCAAGCGCCGCTTCGAGCTGACCGGCGACTGGAACGGCGCCTCGATCTACGACGACTACGCCCATCATCCGGCGGAGATTTCCGCTGTGCTGGCAGCGGCGAGGGCCGGATCGCGCGGCCGCGTCATCGCGGTGTTCGAGCCGCACCGCTATTCGCGCGTGCACGACCTGTTCGGCGATTTCTGCGCCTGCTTCAGCGAGGCCGACAACGTCATCGTGGCGCCGCTCTACTCGGCCGGCGAGCAGCCGCTGCAGGGCATCGACCAGCACTACATGGCCGAAGGCATCCGCAAGACGGGCCACCCGTCGGCGATTGCGGTCGACAATGTGCGCGAGCTGCCGGGCCTGCTGCGCCGTATGCTACGGCCGAACGACATGGTGATCTGCCTCGGCGCCGGCACCTCGACCGAGTGGGCGCACGCGCTACCCGATTGGCTCGCCGCGGAAGAGCCCCGCCGCGCCAACGCAGTGTAGTTCGCCCACACCAGCCATCCCCGGAGGCGCGACGTTGTCGTTTCCCGATATCAGCGCCGACCTCCAGGCCAGGCTGCCGAACCTGCGCGGGCGCATCGCTGCCGGCACCAAGCTGGCCGACATCACATGGTTCCGCGTCGGTGGCCCGGCGCAGGCGCTGTTCTCGCCGGCCGACGAAGCCGACCTTGCCTACTTCCTCGCCGGCATCCCGGCCGATCTTCCCGTCACCGTCGTCGGCCTCGGCTCCAACCTTCTGGTGCGAGACGGCGGCGTTCCCGGCGTCGTCATCCGCCTCGGCAAGGGCTTTGCCGCGATCACCCCGGAGCCGGGCAACCGCATCCGCGCCGGCACCGCTGTGCCGGACGTGAAGGTGGCGCGCGCTGCCGCTGACGCCGGTATCGCCGGGCTGGCGTTCTACCGCGGCATTCCCGGATCGATCGGCGGCGCGCTGCGCATGAACGCCGGCGCCCACGGCCGCGAGACCAAGGATGCGCTCATCGAAGCGCGCGCGGTCGATCGCGCCGGCAACATCCACGTGCTGTCGCTCGCCGACATGGGCTTCACCTACCGGCACAGCGAAGTGCCGCCCGACTGGATCCTGACCGAGGCGCTGTACCAGGGCACCGCGGGAGAGCCCGCCGCCATCCTCAAGGAGATGGACGAGGTCGCCGACTATCGCGAGAAGAACCAGCCGATCCGTGAGCGCACGGGCGGCTCGACCTTCAAGAATCCGCCGGGCCACAGCGCCTGGAAGCTGATCGACGAGGCGGGCTGCCGCGGTCTGCGCGTCGGCGGCGCCAAGGTCTCCGAGATGCACTGCAACTTCCTCATCAACGACGCCGGCGCCAAGGCCGAGGACATCGAGCGGCTCGGCGAAACGGTGCGCGCGCGCGTCAAGGCGCGCTCGGCCATCTCGTTGCAATGGGAAATAATCCGCATGGGCCTGCCGTTGCCGGGCTGCCCGACGGGCGAAGCGCTGGCACAGGCAGAGGTCATATGATTGGGAAGGCGCCGGAGCGCACGCACGGCCACGTCGCCGTGCTCATGGGCGGCTTGTCGGCCGAACGCGAAGTCAGCCTGCGCTCGGGCGCGGCCTGCGCCAAGGCGCTCGAGGGCGAGGGCTATCGCGTCACGCAGATCGACGTCGATCTCAATCTTGCGGCGCGGCTGAGGGAAGTGGCGCCCGACGTCTGCTTCAATGCGCTGCACGGCAAGTTCGGCGAGGACGGCTGCGTGCAGGGCCTGCTCGAGTGCCTCGGCATCCCTTACACGCACTCGGGCGTGCTGGCGTCGGCGCTGGCCATGCACAAAGAGCGCGCCAAGGACGTGATGGGCCCGGCCGGCGTGCCGATCGCCGACGCCGAGGTGGTGACCCGCCGCGAAGCCATGAGCCGCCACGTGCTGTCGCCGCCCTACGTCGTCAAGCCGGTGGCCGAAGGCTCGAGCGTCGGCGTCGTCATCGTCGAGGTCGGTGCCAACGCGCCGCCGTCC
This sequence comes from Hyphomicrobium sp., assembly GCA_039933175.1. Classification (GTDB taxonomy): domain Bacteria; phylum Pseudomonadota; class Alphaproteobacteria; order Rhizobiales; family Hyphomicrobiaceae; genus Hyphomicrobium_A. The sequence goes on from JBDTOR010000022.1 coordinate 9,396, forward strand.
AAGATCGCCGAGGGCGGAGCTCCTGACGACATCCTGATGGTCGAGCGCTTCATCCCCGGGCGCGAGCTGACTTGCGCCGTGATCGGCGACTTCGTCACCGACGTCATTGAGATCAAGCCGCTGAAGGGGCTGGAGTTCTACGATTACGAGGCGAAATACGCCCCCGGCGGCTCGCAGCACGTGCTGCCGGCCGATCTTTCACCGGATGTTTACCAATTGGTCCGGAAATACACGGTTACGGCCTGTCGCGCATTGGGATGCCGCGGCGCTGCCAGGGCGGACTTTCGCTACGACGACACGACCGACGGAGCAGGCGAGCTGATCTGCCTTGAGGTCAATACGCAGCCGGGGATGACCGAGACGTCACTGGTTCCCGAGCTGGCACAACATGCGGGCTGGTCATTCGGCGAGCTCGTGCGGTTTCTGGTTGAGGACGCGAGTTGCAACAGGTAGGGGGCGTTTCCGAGATCCCGAAGCGGGTGCCACAGGCACTATCGCTGGATCCGGATGCGACTGCTCCCGCTCCACCTCCGCCCAATCAAACCTCCAGCTCCAATGCCTACTACCCCCGCCGCCGCCCTGCTTCGCGCCAGGCTGCGTTCGGTCGAAGGCTGGGCGTTGCCCTGTTCATGGGGCTGTCGGGCGCGCTGTTCTTCTCGATCCTGACCGACGGCGGCAAGCAGACGCGCGCCGTGGCGACGTTCCTGCCGGCCGCCGACGAAATTCTCTATTGGACTGGCCTACGCATCGACCAGGTGAGCTTGAGCGGCCAGCGTTTCACGCCGGATGCCGACGTGTTCGAGGCCATCGATATTCCCAGCACCGGCTCGCTCGTGACCTTCGACGCCGGCGAGGCGCGCTCGCGCATCGAAAAGCTGCCGTGGGTGTCGACCGCCGCCATCAGCCGCATCTTCCCCGGCTCGCTCGACGTCCGCATCACCGAGCGCCATCCGTCGGCGCTGTGGACGAATGAGGGTCGTGAGTATCTCGTCGATAGCTCGGGCCGCGTGCTTTCCGCCCTGAAGAAGGGCACCGACGTCAGGCTGCCGCGCTTGTCGGGTGAGGGCGCACCTGACGAGGCGCAGGCGCTGCTCGATCTCATCGTGCGCTTTCCGCGCGTCGCCGAGCGCTTCGAGATGGCCGAGCGCGTCGGCAAGCGGCGCTGGACGCTGCACCTAAAGGGCGGCGTCGTCGTGCATCTGGGCTCCGATCGCGAGGCGGTGGCCTTTGCGGCCCTGTCGGCGCCGGACGAGCTCGGCAAGCTCGTCGATACCCCCAACGCCATCATCGATCTGCGCGCACGCGGCCGTGTCACCGTGCGCATCGCCCCGCCGACCACGTCTGCAAACGCCACACAGAGTTAGTCGAGGAAGCCATGTTGAGTCGCGACAGGACAGACGGCAGAAGCTCCGAGATCGTGGGCCTGCTCGATATCGGAACGAGCAAGGTGGCCTGCATCATCGCCGCGCTCGATCCGCCTGAGCGACCTGGCGAGGGGCGCCGGGCGCGCGTCTTGGGAATTGGCCACCTGCGCTCGCGCGGGCTGAAGGCCGGCGTCATCACCGACCTCGCCGAGGCGGAGGCCACCGTGCGCGCCGCCATCGCCCAGGCCGAGCGCATGGCCCACCGCACGCTCGAGGAGGTGTTCGTCTCCGTGTCGTGCGGACGACTGCAGTCGTCGAACTTCTCGGCTTCGGTGGACATTACCGGCGGCGTCGTGCGCGACGACGACATCGGCCGCCTGATGACCGGCGGCCACGCCTTCGCCGAGCGCGAGGGCCGGACGCTGATACATCTCAACCGGCTCGCCTTCCGTGTCGACGGTGCCGCGGGGAGCCACGATCCGCGCGGCATGGCGGCCTCCCGCCTTTCGGCCGATCTGCATACCGTTGCCGCCGACGAGGCGCCGGTACGCAATCTCATGCTGGTGGTCGAACGCTGCTATCTCAACGTGCGCGCGCTCATCGCCACCCCCTACGCCAGCGCCCTGGCCGCGACCAGCGAGGAGGAGCGCCGCCTCGGCGTCACCTGCATCGACATCGGCGGCGGCACGGCGACGGTCGCCGCCTTCGCCGACGGACATTTCATCCACGCCGCGACAATTCCCGTCGGCGGGCATCATCTCACGTTGGATATCGCGCAAGCCTTGCAGACGCCACTTGCCGAGGCTGAGCGAATCAAGACGCTATACGGCACCATGGTCGTCGCTCAGTCCGACGAGTACGAAACCTTCTCTTTTGCCCTTGCCGGTGAAGAGGATGGCATGCGCGGACAGGCGACGAAGGCGCAGCTTGCCGGGATCATCCGTCCGCGCGTTGCGGGCATCCTCGGCTTGGTGCGCGAGCGGTTGGACAAGGGAGGCGTTGCGGCATTTGCCGGCGAGCGTGTGGTGCTGACGGGCGGCGCGAGCGGTCTCGTCGGGCTCGGCGAATTCGCCGCCAACACCCTCGGGCGACCGGCGCGCGTATCGATGCCGCAGGCATCGCTGGGACTGCCGCAGGGCGTAAGTAGTCCGGCGTTTTCGACCGTCGCGGGGCTGCTCGCGGTTGCCGCGTCGGGAAGCGGAGAAGTCTCGGGAGTGCGAGATCGCGAGGCGCTCGGTGGGGGATACTTCGAGCGCGTCGGTGAGTGGCTGAAGACCGGCTTCGCGTAAGACGGTCGCCAAGGCCGCAGAGGGATCGCCGTCCGTAGGGCGCGATCTGGGTCCATAGGGGAGCGCGCGACCGCGATGAGCATCAAGCTGCAGCTTCCAAAGCTTAACGATCTCAAGCCGCGCATCAACGTCATCGGCGTGGGCGGCGCCGGCTGCAACGCCATCAACAACATGATCTCCGCCGGCCTCGTCGGCGTCGAGTTCGTCGTCGCCAACACCGACGCGCAGGCGCTGGCCACATCGAGTGCCGAGCACCGCCTGCAGCTCGGCGTCAATCTCACCGAAGGCCTCGGCGCCGGCTCCAAGCCGGAGATCGGCGAAGCGGCTGCCGAGGAAGCCATCGAGGATATCCGCGCGCAGATTGCCGGCGCGCACATGGTGTTCATCGCCGCCGGCATGGGCGGCGGCACCGGCACCGGCGCCGCTGCTGTAATCGCCCGCGCCGCCAAGGAGCTGGGCATCCTCGTCGTCGGCATCGTCACCAAGCCGTTCCACTTCGAGGGCGTGCGCCGCATGCGCATCGCCGAAGTCGGCATCGCCGAGATACGCAAGCACGTCGACACGCTGATCGTCATCCCCAACCAGAACCTGTTCCGGGTGGCGAACGAGAAGACGACCTTCGCCGAAGCCTTCGTGCTGGCCGACCAGGTGCTCTATTCGGGCGTTGCCTGCATCGTCGACCTGATCATCAAGGAAGGCCTGATAAACCTCGATTTCGCCGACGTGCGCACGGTGATGAGTGGCATGGGCTCGGCCGTCATGGGCACCGGCGAAGCTTCCGGCGACGGTCGCGCTTCGATCGCGGCGGAGGAGGCGATCGCCAATCCGCTGCTCGACGATGTTTCGCTCAAGGGCGCCAAGGGACTGCTGCTGTCGATCACTGGCGGCCGCGACCTGACGCTGTATGAGGTCGACGAGGCCGCGAGCCGCGTGCGCCAGGAAGTAGATCCGGAAGCCAACATCATCGTCGGTGCTACCTTCGACGAGACGCTCGGCGACCGCGTGCGCGTGTCGATCGTCGCCTCGGGCATGGCGCGTCAGGGCGAGCCGCTGCAAGCGCCGCCACCTCCGCCGGCCGATCCGCGCCACCGCATGGCACGCCCGCAGGCACCAGCGCCGCAGCCGCCGCCTCCGCCGCAGCGTCACGAAGCGTCGCGCGGCTACGCGCCGGCCCAACATCACACGGCATCCGACGACGACATGCAGCGCCGCCTGAGCGACGCCATCGGTACCGACGACGAGGCGCGCGCCTCGCACGCGCCGCAGCCGTCGCGCGAAACGTGGCGCGCACCCGGCAACGTCGTCATCGAGGAAGGCTTCTCGCAGATGAGCTGGGCGCCGCAGCAAACGCCGCGTGGCGCCGCGCCCGTCGAGAACGGTAGCGCCACCGGCCAATTCATCCCTGCTCCGCCTGCCGATCTGCGCCGCGGTGCCCGGCGCATGCCTGACGTCGAAGACTTCCCGCCGGTGGCGCAGCGCGAGTATCGCGCCAAGGCCAGCCATGCCCCCCAGGGTGCTCCCCCCCCGCCGCCGGCCGGCGAGGAGCCGCCGCGGCGCGGTATCCTGCAGCGGATCATGGGGCGGGCGCGCCGCGAGGACATGGACGACCCGGTGACGAGCAATGCCGCCCCAGACCCGCGTCGCATGTCAAACTCATCGCAGGAAGACTGGTGGGCGGCCGAGCGTGATTCGCAGGCACGCGATGACGGCGACGACACGGCACCCCTGCCGGAGTTCTTCAATCGTCAGCGCAAGTAGCATCTGGAAGCGCTAAAAAGCCCAGGAAACACGCAAAAACCGGCGTGTACCATCATGGTAACACATCGTAAGAAACCGTGATTTGGCGCTGCCGCTAGGGTCAGCGTATCGTTCACTTGTTAACGACGGTGTTCGCCTAAGTCCCTGCACTTAAAAGGGCGCAGCTCGAAACGACGCCCATACAAGTTAACGAAGATCGCATTTTGGGACGCGAACATTGTTGGGGGTGGGTTGTCGCCGGGGCACACCGGTGACGCCCGACAGGGCATCGAGGGACGGGCGCATATGTCGAATCGATTCATCGGCGCGCGACAAACTACGATTGCGCGCGAGATCGAAGTGACAGGGACGGGGGTCCACAGCGGAGCGCCAGTTTCGGTTATTCTGCATCCTGCAGCTGCCGACACTGGGCTCCGTTTTCTTGTCACTAAGCGCGGCCGGGTGGTCGCAGAAATTCCAGCCAGCGTCGAGCACGTTAAGAACTTGACGCTGTGTACCGTGATCGGCAACGACGCCGGCATCACGGTCTCCACGGTCGAACATCTCCTGGCCGCCCTCCGCGGTCTCGCTGTCGATAACTGCATTATCGAAATCGACAGCAAGGAAGTGCCGATCATGGACGGCAGCTCCGCCGCCTTCGTCGAACTGATCGACGAGACCGGCATCCGCGAGCTCTCCGCTCCACGCCGCTACATCAAGGTTCTCAAGCCGATCAAGGTCCAGGAAGGCGAGAGCTGGGGCGAGCTTCTTCCCCACTCCGGTTTCCACCTCGATGTCGAAATCGACTTCCCGACACCGCTGATCGGCCAACAGCGCATTTCCTTCGAAATGAGCCCCGGCGTCTTCCGCAACGAAATCTCCCGGGCCCGCACCTTCGGTTTCATGAGCGACGTCGAGAGACTGTGGAAAGCCGGTCTCGCGCTCGGAGCCAACCTCTCCAACACCATCGCCATCGGCGAGAACAAGATCATGAACCGCGAAGGCCTGCGCTACCCGCAGGAGTTCGTGCGTCACAAGATGCTCGACGCCGTGGGCGATCTCGCTCTTGCCGGCAAGCCGCTGCTCGCGGCCTACCGTTCGGTGAAGGGTGGCCACCGCCTCAACTCGCTGGTGGTCAAGGCGCTGCTCGCCGACACGCAGGCCTGGACCATCGCCCAGGCGCCGCGGGTGCGCGAAGTCCCGCAGGCCGTCGACATGGGCTTTGCCATCGCCGCCGGAGAATAACCCGGCTCACGCTTTGCGAATCGTCATGCGCGCGGCCCTTGGGGGCCGCGCTGCAGTTTGGGGCCCTGTGCGGACGACGTGCGTGGCCGAAAAGCCGCTGCAACAGTCCTATAACTACCATAATCATCGCCTAGCCGAAGAGGCGGTGCAGGAGCGCGGGAGCCCAGGTATCGCCGGGTTCGCGTGATGTGCTAGGGGTGAGGGGACGGTCGGCTCGCGGGGGCAAGATCGTCCAATGAAAGCAGGCGGATGCCGCAGGTGGGGAAATTCAGATTCGGCTCGAGCGTGCTGCAGGCCCTGAAGGGCGCTGCGCTGCTGGCCGTGGTCGTCACCCTTGCCGGTTGTGCCGGCGCCGGCGAGGCCGCCCGCGCGCTCAACCCCGACTCGCCCAGCAAGATGTTCGCCGACGCTGACGCGCTGCAGAACAAGGGCAAGTTCGAGGACGCCGCCAAGAAATTCGAGGACGTCGACCGCGAGCACCCGTACTCGCCGGAGGCGCGCCGCGCCATCGTCATGGCCGCCTACGCCTACTACAAGGCCGGCAAGCTGCCCGAGGCCATCGCCTCGGCCGAGCGCTACACCACCATGCACCCCGGCACCAAAGAGGCGCCGCTCGCTCATCACATCATCGCGCAGTCCTACTTTGAGCAGATGAACCAGCCTGATCGCGATCAGGACGCGACGCGCAAGGCGCTCGCCCAGCTGCGCACGCTGAAGACACGCTATCCGGACAGCACTTACGCACAGAAGGCCGACAACCAGATCCGCCTATGCGAGGACACGCTGGCGGCCCAGGAGATGAACGTCGGCCGCTATTACATGGACAAGTCCAACCAGATCGCGGCCATCAACCGCTTCAAGACGGTGGTGACCGAGTACCAGACGACGGCGCACGTCGAAGAGGCGCTGTACCGGCTGACGGTTGCCTACCTGTCGCTCGGCATCGCGCCGGAAGCGCAGAACGCCGCTGCCGTGCTGGGGCACAACTTCCCCAACTCGCAGTGGTACAAGGATTCCTACGCGCTGCTGCAGAAGCAGGGCCTGATGCCTCAGGTCAGCCAGGGCTCGTGGATGACCGACGTGCTGCAGGGCCCGGCCAAGTCGCCGGCTCCGCCACCGGCCGCCAAGCCAGCCCCGGCGGCCCCCGATTGGGCTCCGGCGACTACCAAGGAAGCGCCTCCGGGTCCGCCGCCGCCGTCAACGCTCGGCGGTCCGAGCACCTGACGCCCGGTCAGTCGTAGCGGCCGCCTCGACTTTCGCGTGCCCAAATCTGTGCGCCTCGCTGCCGGCTGGTTTTCGCCCCCGCCCGCTTCGGCTATTGCTGGCCACCCGAGACGTCGACGCCAGCTCGGGACGACAAGCTGGAGCCTTGATGAGCGATAAGGATACGAGCGCTGCTCCGGTCGAGGATTTGAAGCGCGCGGAAGCCGAAGCCGAGCTTCGCCGCCTTGCTGCGCTCATCCGCCATCACGACGCGCTGTATTACCGGCAGGACGCCCCGGAAATCTCCGACGCCGAATACGACGCGCTGCGCCGGCGCAACCAGGCGATCGAGCAGCGCTTCCCCAAGCTGGTACGTCCCGACAGCCCGTCAAGGCGGGTCGGCGCGGCGCCGGTTGAAGGCTTCGGCAAGATCAAGCACAGCGTGCCGATGCTGTCGCTCGGCAACGCCTTCGACGCCGAGGACGTGACAGACTTCGTCCAGCGCGTGCACCGTTTTCTGAAGCTCGACGCCGAGGATCCGCTCGCCTTTACCGCCGAGCCGAAGATCGACGGCCTGTCGATCTCGCTGCGCTACAAGGACGGCGTGCTCACCGAGGCGGCGACGCGCGGCGACGGCATGGAGGGCGAGAACGTCACGCGCAACGTGATGACAATCAAGCAGGTCCCGCACAAGTTGAAGGGGCGCAATATCCCCGAGCTGATCGACGTGCGCGGCGAGATCTACATGGCGCACGCCGACTTCTTCAGTATGAACAAGGAGCAGGAAGCGGCCGGCGCCAAGGTGTTTGCCAACCCGCGCAATGCCGCCGCCGGCTCGCTGCGCCAGCTTGATGCTTCCATCACCGCATCGCGGCCGTTGCGCTTCTTCGCCTACGCGTGGGGCGAAGCCTCGAAGCTGCCGGCCGATACGCAGTCCGGCGTCTACGAGGCGTTCAAAAAGTGGGGCTTGCCGGTCAACCCGCAGACGCGCGTGTGCACGGGCGCCGACGAATTGCTCGCCTACTACGAGAAGCTCGCCGAGGAGCGCGCCAAGCTGCCCTACGACATCGACGGGGTCGTCTACAAGGTGAACCGGCTCGACCTGCAGGAGCGCCTGGGCTTCGTCTCGCGCTCGCCCCGCTGGGCCATTGCCCACAAGTTCCCGGCCCAGCAGGCGATGACAATACTAAACGGCATCGACATCCAGGTCGGCCGCACCGGTGCACTGACGCCGGTCGCCCGATTGGAGCCGGTCACCGTCGGCGGCGTCGTCGTCACCAACGCAACCCTGCACAACGAGGACGAGATCAAGCGCAAGGACGTGCGCGTCGGCGACACGGTCATCGTGCAGCGGGCCGGCGACGTCATTCCGCAGATCGCCGGCATAGTGGCCGACAAGCGTCCCAGGGGCGCCAAAGCCTATGTGTTCCCTGAGCTGTGCCCGGCCTGCGGCAGCCATGCCGTGCGCGAGGTGGACGAGAAGACCGGCAAGGTCGATGTCGTGCGCCGCTGCACCGGCGGCCTCATCTGCCCGGCGCAGCGCGTCGAGCGCCTGAAGCACTTCGTGTCGCGCAACGCCTTCGACATCGAGGGCCTCGGCGAGAAGAACATCCAGGCGTTCTACGACGACGGGCTGATCCAGTCGCCGGAGGACATCTTCACGCTCGCCGTGCGCGATGCGCGCTCCGCCAAGAGCCGCCTCGAGGAGCGCGAGGGTTGGGGGCCGCAATCGGCCACCAAGTTGTTCAACGCCATCGCCGCCCGCCGCGACATCGCCCTCGACCGCTTCATCTTCGCGCTCGGCATCCGCCACGTCGGCGAGACGACCGCTAAGCTGCTCGCCCGCTTCTATGGCTCCATCGAGCACTTCCGCGAGGCGATGATCGCCGCCTCCAAGGACAAGGATGCCGAAGCGTTCAAGGAACTCGACAACATCGAGGGCATCGGTGAGGTGGTGGCCGAGGCCATCGCCGACTTCTTCGGCGAGCCGCATAATGTGCGGGTGGTCGACGATCTTTTAAAGGAAGTGTCTCCGCAGCCACTCGAAGCGGTGGATACGACATCGCCCGTCGCTGGCAAGACGGTGGTCTTCACCGGAACCCTCGTTGTGCTCACGCGCGGCGAGGCCAAGGCGCAGGCCGAGCGCCTGGGTGCCAAGGTCGCAGGTTCGGTGTCCAAGAAGACGGATTTCGTCGTCGCCGGCGCAGATGCGGGCTCCAAGCTCACGAAAGCGAAAGAACTCGGCGTCACGGTGCTCGACGAGCAGCAATGGTTGCAATTGACCGGGGCGGCGGATCGCGGCTAGGTGCCCGCCTGGAATTCATGCGCCGAGCCCCCATCTACGGCGGGGACATCGCGCCAAGAACAGGGAAGCTAAATGCTGAGGAGACGCCGTCTATCCTCCGGGGTTCGACTAGGGCCCCCGCTGCCGCTGCGCCTCCTCAATACGCTCGGCCCCTTGGTCAGGTCGCTGGGGCTGTGGCCGAGCATCGACGTCGACAAGCAGATGCGGGCGACCGAGCGCAAGTACAAGCGCAGCAACTGGACGCCCGAGTTTCGGCGTGCGCTACCGCCCCGGGCTGAAGCCTTCAACAGCCGCGACGCCGACCTGTCGCTATTCGGCGCGCTGGTCGTCCGCGGCCAGTTCCTTCAGAGCACCGACAATGCGCTGGCACTCGAGGACCTGATCGGGCGCTATCCGCAGATCCTCGACGAGCAGATCCGCCGGCCGCTGTTCGTGCTCGGCCTCGCCCGCACCGGTACGACGCTGCTGCAACGCCTGCTGTCGTTGCATTCGGGCGCCCGCTATATCCCCTTCTGGGAGGGCTACACGCCGTACCCGCGCGAGGTCGGCCACCACCGGGGCGGCAAGGACGGCCGCTACCGCGAGGCCAAGCGTCGGCTGAAGATGCTCAACTGGGTGGGGCCGGAGTTCAGCAAGATCCACCCCATCGAGATCGACGATCCGGAGGAGTGCTACCACCTCTTCCGCAACCACTTCCTGGTGCCGCCGGGCTTCGACTTCGCCAATGTGCCGGGCTACTGGCGATGGTGGGACGACCGGGCGCATGCCGACGCCTACCGCATGCACAAGCGGCAACTGCAGGCGCTGCAGTGGCTTAACCCGAACCAGCACTGGGTGCTGAAGTGCCCCAACCACCTGTCGGGCTTGAAGCACCTGCTGGAGGTCTATCCCGACGCGCGCATCGTCTATACGCAGCGCGATCCGCTGAAGACGGTGCCGTCGCTGTGCAGCCTAACGGCCGTGATGTGGGGCATGACGTCCGACACGGTCGATCTGCGCACCGTCGGCGAGTTCGTGCTCGACCTCGCCGAGCGCTGCGAGGCCGCTGGGCGGACGGCGATGCAGCAGGTGCCGCGCGATCAGATCGTCCACGTCGAATACGACGATCTCGTGCGCGATCCCGCCGCCATGGCGATGTCGATCTACGAGCGCCTCGGCTATTCGACCGACGCCGCCCTCAAGGCGCGCATGACGCAATGGCTCACCGACCATCCGAGCGACAAGCACGGCAAGCACAACTACGCGCTGGAGGATTTCGGGCTGACGCCGGAGATCATCCATCAGCGCCTCGCCGTGCCGCCCCTGCGCACCGTCGCCGGCGGCTGACGCTTCGCACATCTGTCATCCCGGGCGAGCGACGGCGAGCGCCGGAGTGAGACCCGGGATCCAGGAGAAAAGGGCGAACCTCAATCTTTCGAGGCTGCGCCGCGCCTTACGCTAGATCCCGGATAGCAGCTCGCTGCTGCTCGCCGCTTCCGGGATGACAGGTGTGCCGCGCTTAAAGAGCCGCGGTGGCGCGCTTGAGCCAGGCGCGCGCCTCCTCGTCGAGGTCGGGGCCGACCGTTGCTGCCACCCGTGCGTGGTAGGCGTCGAGCCAGGCAATCTCATCGGCGCCGAGCATCTCCTTGACGATCAGCCGCCGGTCGATCGGCGCCAGCGTCAGCGTTTCGAAGCCCATCGTCTCGCGGTCGGCGCCCGGCAGCTTCTCCAGAGCCGTGGCGAGCACCAGGTTCTCGATGCGGATGCCGTAGGCGCCTTCCTTGTAGTAGCCCGGCTCGTTGGAGATGATCATCCCCGGCTCCAGCACCGCCATACCGGCGCGCGAGATCGACTGTGGGCCTTCGTGCACCGACAGATAGCTGCCGATGCCGTGGCCGGTGCCGTGGTCGTAGTCGAGGCCGTGCTGCCACAGCGCGCGGCGCGCGAACGGGTCGAGATCGATGCCGCGCGTACCCTTGGGAAAGCGCGCCGAGGCGACGGCGATGTGCCCCTTCAACACCAGGGTGAACCGCTCGCGCATCTCGCTCGTCGGCTTGCCGATGGCGACGGTGCGCGTGATGTCGGTGGTGCCGTCGAGGTATTGCGCGCCACTGTCGATGAGGAACAGCTCGCCGGCGCGCAGCTTGCGGTTGGTCGCCTCGCTCACCCGATAATGCACGATGGCGCCGTTGGGTCCGCTGCCGGAGATGGTGTCGAAAGAAATCTCGCGCAGCTGGTTGGTGGCGCGGCGGAAGCCCTCCAGCCGTCGTACGGCCTCGATCTCGTCGAGTGCGCCGGCCGCGGCAGCGCCGTCGAGCCAGGCGAGAAAGCGGGTGACGGCGATGCCATCGCGCAGGTGGGCGGCGCGCGCCCCCTTGATCTCGGTGGAGTTCTTGATCGCCTTCAGCGCCAGCGACGGATCGGCCCCGCGCGCGACGGCCTTGGTGCCGCCGAGCGCGCGCGCAAACCAATAGCCTGCCGTGTTGGGATCAAGCCGGACGCGCTTGCCCGCCGCGCGCAGCGCCTTGAGCCGGTCGGCGAGGCCCGCTGGCTCGCTGATCTTGGCGAACGTTTCAAGCTGCGCCCGTACCGACGGCTCGAGCTTTTCCGATGCGACGAACAGCTCCGGCTTGCCGCTGACGGGCACGATCGCAAAAGCCAGCGCCACCGGCGTGTGCGGGATGTCCGAGCCACGAATATTGAACACCCAGGCGACGCTGTCGCTCAGCGTCAGCACCACGGCATCCTGCTTGTCGGCCTTCAGCCGCTTCTGGATGTCGGCGATCTTGTCGGGCGCCGCGCGCCCGGCAAACTTGTGCGGATGCAGCGCGACGGGGTCTGTTGGCGCCGGCGGCCGCGCCTTGCCCCAAACTCTGTCGACCAGGTTGCGGGCCGTGGGGCTCAGCTTGATGCCGTGCGGCTTCAGCGCGGCTTCCAGGCGCTCGACCTCGGCGATGGTGTGCAGGCGCGGGTCGAACCCCACCGTCTGCCCGCGCGACAGGTGCTCGGCCAGCCACTCGCCGATAGCGCCGCGCGCGATGGTCGAGGTCTCGACGACGCCCGGCTCCACCTCGGCGCGCGCCTGCACCGTATAGCGGCCGTCGACGAACAGCACCGCCGTCTTCTTGGTGACGACGGCAAGTCCGGCCGAGCCGGAAAACCCCGTCAGCCAATTGAGTCGCGCCGCCGCCGCCGGCACGTACTCTCCCTGGTGCTCGTCGGCGCGCGGGACGAGATAGGCGTCGAGCTTGGCGGTCGCCATCAGGCGCCGCAGCTCCTTGATGCGCTCGGTAGAAGCGCCGCGCTCGGATTGGCTTTCGAAGGTCTGGAACATGTGTGCCTGTTTAAGCAGCTTGGCGGCCGACGGCAATTCGCCTGTGCGAGTTCCGCGGTTGAGTCCTCACCTCCCTCCCCCCTTGTGGGGGAGGGACGGGGTGGGGGGTGTCCGCGGCGTCGAAGGTGGTGCACCACCCCTCCCCAACCCTCCCGCCGTTATGGCGGAGCCATGCTCCGCATGGACAAGGGGGAGGGAGAAAGAGAGGCGCCCGCGACAACGAGGAGCCAGAACTCATCACCCCCGCTTGCGCAGCGTCAGCGTCGTCCATTCGCCGATCCGCCGGTGCTGGACGACGACGAAGCCGTGGGCGGCATAGGCCGCGATCACGGCGGCGGCCTCCGGGTTGAGGATGCCCGACAGAACGACGCTGCCGCCGCGGCGCACCGACTTGGCAA
>JBDTOR010000023.1:0-21800 GCA_039933175.1 Hyphomicrobium sp.
CCGGCTCGGTGCACTGCTTGGAATTCTGGTCGAACGTGCCGTTCTTCGCCGCGCACTGTGCGGCAATATCGTGCGCCGCCATATCGTTGTCGTCGGCCTGCGCCGCGCCAATCGACAGCACCAGGCAGCAGGCCACGCACGCACATCTGAACAGATTCATGACGTCCCCCTATCGGATCACGGCTTTTGGTAAGCGGGAATGCTATCAAGAATCTGACGACGGTATGGTGGAAGGCGCGCGGGGAAAAAACTTACTCCGCGGCTTCCGTTTCGGCCTCAATCTCCAGCGTTGCGAAATAGCGCTCCGCTTCGAGCGCCGCCATACAGCCCATCGCCGCCGCCGTCACCGCCTGCCGATAGACCTCGTCCTTGACGTCGCCGGCCGCATAGACGCCCGGCACCGCCGTGGCAGTTGAATCGGGCCGCGTCTGCAGGTAGCCCGAGTGCGTCATCTCCAGCTGGCCTTTGAACAACTGGGTCGCTGGCGCGTGGCCAATGGCGATGAACACACCGTCTGCGGCACGCTCGGCAATGACGCCGGTATGCGTGTTCTTTAACCGGATGCCGGTGACCGACTTAGGGTTCTCGCTGCCGACAATCTCCTCAACGGCGTGATCCCACACGACTTCGATCTTCGGGTTCTTGAACAGGCGGTCCTGCAAAATCTTCTCGGCGCGGAAGTGGTCACGCCGGTGCACGATTGTCACCTTCTTGGCGAAGTTGGTCAGGAAGATCGCCTCCTCGACCGCGGTGTTGCCGCCGCCGACGACCACGACCTCCTTGCCCTTGTAGAAGAAGCCATCGCAGGTCGCGCAGGCCGAGACGCCGTGACCCTTGAACAATTCCTCTGACTCTGTTCCGAGCCAGCGAGCCTGCGCGCCGGTGCAGATGATCAGCACGTCGCAGGTATAGGTGTCGCCGGACTCGCCCTTGAGCACGAACGGCCGCTTCTTGAGATCGACCTTGGCAATCTGGTCCATGACGATTTCGGTGCCGACGTGCTCGGCCTGGGCGCGCATCTGCTCCATGAGCCAGGGGCCCTGGATCACGTCAGCAAAGCCCGGATAGTTTTCGACGTCGGTCGTGATGGTCAGCTGGCCGCCCGGCTGCGAACCCTCGATCAGCAGGGGATTCATCATGGCGCGCGCGGCATAGATCGCCGCCGTGTATCCGGCGGGGCCCGATCCCAGGATCAGCACCTTGGCATGCCGCGATTTGGACATAGCAACCTCCTGCCCGGCCCACCAATGCGCGCCCGAGCGCCATAAGATTGGGCTGCACTTAGACCTCTGCAAGGGTGAAGGTCAATGCGGGCGGCTTGTCGTGCTGGGGGCAGCTGCGGCGCCACACCCGGGCGCCCGTTAAAGCTGCCAAACGGTGCCACATGTTGTCCGCCGTCGGCGTGCTACGATAGCCTTGCGCTGGGGAGCCAAGGGACAGGGTGCGCGACATGTCGACGGGACGCGAAAAGGTGACGACCAGGGTGTTCGGGGCGCTGGACCGCGTCTGGACCACCGCATGTTGGCCGCTGATCGGCTTGCTCAACCTGTTTTTCCGCCCCGACCCGCAAACCGGCAACGTCGCCTTGTGGAAGGTGGGCCTGTGGCTCGTCGCCAACGCAGCCATCCTCTATGCCGCGGTCGACGGGCTCAACACCCAGCCGCTGTTCTGGACGCTGGCCGTGTTCCTCGTCGTGCACATCCTCATCATCGCTGGCAGCCTGCGCATCATGTACGAGGAAAAGCGCGTGATGGAAGGCTCGATGCCGGCCGACAAGATGACGTTCTCGGCGCTCGATGCCGTCAACAACGTGCCGATCCTCGCGTCCTCGACGGCCTTCTACGTGCTCGGCCTCGCCGCCCTTATCCAGACGGTGGAACACACGGGGCTGGCGCAGATCCTGCGCCACCGGCCGACGCTGAATAGCGAGTACGGCGAATACCTCGCCTGCGTGCTCAACGAGGTGCCGATCGTGACCTCGCTGGTCAACGCCTGGGCCAATCTTGTTGATCTGTCGGACAACCTCAGCTCCCAGATCGTGTACAACGGCTGGACCGGCAACGCTGTGCGCCTGATCATCGTCGTCACGCTGTCGATCATCGTCGTGCGCGCGCTGCTGTTGCGCCTGCAGCAGTGGAGCCATCAGCTGTCGATGGCGTATGCGCTGGAGAACGGCACGGTCAGCCCTGACAGCGTGAAGAAGCGCCTTGTGCGCGTGCCGACGACACTCAACAGCCAGCTGATGCGGTCGGCGCTGACGCATCCCGACACGGCCGTCCGCCGGCGCGCGCTCGCCGCCATGGCGCGCCTCGAGGTTCCAAACTTTGCCCGTGATTTCCTCGAGAAGCTCGGTCAGCACATCGAACGCGATTTGGGCCTGGCGCACATCCGCGAGGCGCTGGCGTCGATGAACGTCACCGCGCGCGAGAGCATGGCGGGCGAGTTGAGCACCGTCATCGAAAAGCAGATGCTGTCGATCAAGGATGCGATCGACATGCAGACGAAGCAGCGCCTCGAGGAGCTACGCTCGATGCTGACGCGCGCCTGAGCACTACGGGAGAAGCCGGGAAGATGGACGATGGGGCGGACGGCACTTTCTCGGAAGCCCCGCCAGAAACGAGCATCGCCGATACCGCGCGGCGCCTGAAGGCCATCTTCATCGGCTCGGCGGGCAACCTCGTCGAGTGGTTCGACTTCTATGCCTACTCGGCTTTCGCCCTCTACTTCGCCAAGTCGTTCTTTCCCTCAGAAAGCCAGACGGCCCAGCTGCTCAACGCGGCGGCGATCTTCGCCGTGGGCTTCCTGATGCGCCCGTTCGGCGGCTGGCTGTTCGGCCATATCGCCGATCGACACGGGCGGCGTCTGGCGCTGACCGTGTCGGTGCTAATGATGTGCGCCGGATCGCTCATCATCGCGGTGACGCCGACCTACGCGACGATCGGGCTGGCGGCGCCATTCGTTCTTTTGTTCGCCCGCCTCGTGCAGGGGCTGAGCCTCGGCGGCGAGTACGGCACCAGCGCCACCTATCTTTGCGAGGTGGCGCATCCCGAGCACCGCGGCTTTTACTCCAGCTTCCAGTACGTGACGCTGATCGGCGGGCAGCTGCTTGCCATGCTGGTGCTGCTGTTCCTGCAAAAAGTGCTGCTGACGCCGGAACAGATCGACGCGTGGGGCTGGCGCATCCCGTTCTACATCGGCGCCGGCCTTGCCGTTGTCGTCTACTTCATGCGGCGCGACATGCACGAGAGCGACGCATTTCTCGAAGCGCGCGCGCTGGGTGTGCGGGAGAGCCCGCTCAAGGCGCTCATGCAGCACCCGCGCGAGGTGGCGATCGTGGTCGGCCTGACGCTCGGCGGCACCGTCGCCTTCTACACCTACACGACATACATGCAGAAGTTCCTGGTCAACTCGGTCGGTCTCGCCAAGGACACTTCCACCCTCATCGCCGCCGCGACACTGTTTCTCTACATGTGCCTGCAGCCGGTGGTCGGCGCCCTCTCCGATCGCGTGGGCCGGCGGCCAATCCTGCTAACGTTCGGCGTGCTCGGCACTTTGCTCACTGTTCCGATCCTGACCGCGCTACAGAACGCCGGTGGTCCGTGGACCGCGTTCTTCCTCATCATGGGCGCGCTGGTGATCGTCAGCGGCTATACGGCCATCAACGCGGTGGTGAAGGCGGAGCTGTTTCCGACGAGTGTGCGCGCCATGGGCGTCGGCTTTCCGTACGCCATCACGGTCGCGCTGTTCGGCGGCACGGCTGAGTATGTCGCCCTCTATCTCAAGGAGATCGGCTACGAGCATGCCTTCTTTTGGTATGTGACGGCTTGCATTTTCGTGTCGCTGCTCGTCTACGGGTTCATGCGCGACACCCGCTCGCAGTCAGCGATGCATCGGCACGTGTAGCGCTCCTTCCTTTCTTCGCCTCAATTGTTGGACATCGGTAGCGGGCACAAGTCTGGGGACCCATTACGATGACCCGATCTTCGCTCGATACGACTTTGCGCCGCGCGTACATCGTGCTCGGCCTCGTCCTGCTCATAGCCATTCTCGCGAAGTTCGCGGACCGCATCCCCGGCCTCGAAGGCACGGCGGTGGCGCGGGTAGCTGCCGACACCTATGACTTCCTCAAGGACATGTCGCTTGTCCTCGTCACGGTCATCGCCGCCTATCTCGCCAACGTGTTCCAGAAGCGGTCGAAGTTCCTCGAGCGTCTCGAGGAGGAGTGGCGCGGCATCGTGCGCACCAAGTCGGCGCTCTACGCCTACTGCGAGACGTCCAACGCTGCGCCCGACGACTACCTCGCCGCTTTCTGCCGCATCAGCGAGACGATCGACAACATGCGCGTCGTCTACGCCAACGTCGGCGAGACATCGAGATTGATCGGTCTTTATCCGTTCGCGCCCCTGCACGATATGCGCCGCGCGCTGCAGTCGCTCGATCCGCGCAAGCGCACCGACATCTCGCCCGAGCAGCGCAAGCTGGTGCGCGACGCCATCCTGCAGTCGTTCTATGCGCTGCGGGAAAACTTCCTCATCGAGCTCGATATCGACGAACCGAACCACCCCATAATCGTCTCGGCGGCGCGTCGGCGTAAGCACCCGGGTGCGACCTCGTCCGCCCTCAAGATGGAGGTCGCCCAGCTCGACAATTACGAGCGCGACGCTGCCCCGCGCCGTGCCGAGGTGGAGGCGCTCCTTTGGCAGCTGCACGCTAACGAGAAGGCCGGGCAGGCTGCCCAAGGTTAAGGCAGGCAGCGGCGTGACGGGGCGCCGCTAGCGGTTGTCATGGTTCTGTGCTAGGTCCGCGCATCTTTTGCAGCGCACAAAGTGACTGATGAAGCTCAGAAACATCGCGATTATCGCTCACGTCGATCACGGCAAGACCACGCTCGTCGACGAATTGCTCAAGCAATCCGGCTCGTTCCGCGAGGGCCAGCGGGTGGCTGAGCGCGCGATGGACAGCAACGACCTGGAACGCGAGCGCGGCATCACCATCCTTGCCAAGTGCACGTCCGTCGTCTGGAAGGACACGCGTATCAATATCGTCGATACGCCGGGCCACGCCGACTTCGGCGGCGAAGTCGAGCGTATCCTGAACATGGTCGACGGCGTCGTTGTGCTGGTCGACGCCTCGGAAGGGCCGCTGCCGCAGACCAAGTTCGTGGTCTCCAAGGCGCTGAAGCGCGGCATGCGGCCGATCGTCGTCATCAACAAGATCGACCGCCCGGACGAGCGGCACCAGGACGTGCTGAACGAGATCTTCGATCTGTTCGCCAACCTCGACGCAACCGACGAGCAGCTCGACTTCCCGGTTCTCTACGGATCGGGCCGCAACGGCTGGATGGCGCTCGACCCCGCGGGTCCGCAGGAGAGCCTGGCGCCGATGTTCGACATGGTCCTGGCGCACGTGCCGCCGCCGACCGTCGAGCCCGGTCCCGTGCGCCTGCTGGCGACAACGCTGGAGGCCGACCCGTTCCTCGGCCGCATTCTGACGGGGCGCATCACCTCCGGCGTGCTCAAGGCCGGGCAACCGCTGAAGGCGCTCAATCGCGACGGTGAAGTCGTCGAGAACTTCCGCGTGCAAAAGGTGCTGGCCTTCCGCGGCCTCGAGCGCACGCCGGTCGAGCAGGCCGAGGCGGGCGAGATCGTCGCCATTGCCGGCATGAGCGAAGCCACCGTTGCCGATACGCTTTGCGATCCCTCGGTCGAGTCGCCGCTGCCCGCACAGCCGGTCGATCCGCCAACGCTGTCGATGACCTTCCGCATCAACGACGGCCCCTTCGCCGGTCAAGAAGGCGACAAGGTGCAGAGCCGCGTCATCCATGATCGTCTGATGAAGGAAGCCGAGCGCAACATCGCGATCAAAGTCACGATCTCCGAGGACAAGGACGCCTTCGACGTTGCCGGCCGCGGCGAGTTGCAGCTTGGCATTCTCATCGAGAACATGCGCCGGGAAGGCTTCGAGCTGACGGTTTCGCGCCCTAAGGTCGTGTTCAAGACCGACGCCGAAGGCACTAGGCTCGAGCCGGTCGAAGAGGTCATCATCGACGTCGACGAGGGCTACACCGGCGTCGTGGTGCAGAAGCTGTCGGAGCGCAAGGGCGATTTGCTCGAGATGCGCCCGTCCGGCGGCGCGCGCCAGCGCATGGTGTTCCACGTGCCGACGCGCGGGTTGCTCGGCTACCAGAGCGAATTGCTGTCCGACACGCGCGGCACGGCAGTTATGAACAAGCTTTTCCACGACTACGTGCCGTACAAAGGCGAGATCGCCGCGCGCCGCACCGGCGTGCTGATCTCCAACGCGCAGGGCGAAGCGGCGGCTTACGCGATCTTCAATCTGCAGGATCGCGGACCCTTCATGATCGGCGCGCAGACGCGCGTTTATGAAGGCATGATCGTCGGCGAGCACACGCGTGACAACGACCTTGAAGTCAATGTTGTCAAAGGCAAAAAGCTGACGAACGTGCGCGCGTCCGGCAAGGACGAGAACGTCCTGCTGACGACTCCCATGAAGCTCACGCTGGAGAAGGCGATGAGCTACATCACCGACGACGAGCTGGTCGAGGTGACGCCCAAGTCGATCCGGCTGCGCAAGCGCTGGCTCGATCCCAACGAGCGCAAGCGCATGGAGCGGGCACGCGAACGTGACGTCGCGTAGGGAAAGTTTCCCATGGTGCGATGCAAAGTTCGCGGTTATAGCGCTGCTCCTAGCCTGCACTTTTGGACAGAGGAGTTCCCGATGAACAAGCTCGCATTTGTCGTCGCCGGCCTGGCGTTTTTCAGCACCGCTGCATTTGCCGATTCGAAGCCCGCCGACGACGAGGCCGGCAAGATGAAGCAGACGCTGAGCGATTGGGGCTGCACGGGCGGCACGTTCGAGAAAGAGACCGAGGCGTCGAGCTTCTTTGAGGCCGACGACGTGAAGTGCAAGGACGGCAACCAGTACGACGTCAAGCTGGACGGCAGCTTCCAGGTTCTCTCGATCACGCGCGACTGACGCGACGCCTTAGCGTAATCGAATATTTAGCGCCGGCCGATGCAAATCGGCCGGCGCTAATCGTTTCAGCGCCCCCGCTATCCTGCTAATTAGTTCGTCAGCACAGCGAGGCGACGTGGCGACCGGCAAATTCCCCCAATTGCGCGATACGACCAACGTCGCACAGGTGTCGTGGCCGGTCGGCGTCACGCCACCGCCCGAGTTCTTGAGCGCGGTCGATTTCGTCCGCAACGACGACGGCCACCTGTTCGTCACCGGGCGCGCCGGTACGGGAAAATCGACGCTGCTGCGGGCACTGCGCGACCACATCGTCGACGAGGCGGTGGTGCTGGCGCCGACGGGTCTCGCCGCCGTCAACGTCGGCGGGCAGACGATCCATTCGTTTTTCGGATTTCCGCCGCGGCTCATCCGCTCTGACGACATCAAGCGCAGCCGCAACGGCCGCGTGATGCGCAAGTTGAAGCTGATCATCATCGACGAGGTGTCGATGGTGCGCTCCGATCTCATGTGGGCGATCGACCAGTCGCTGCGCATCAATCGCGGCCGGCCGCGCGAGGCTTTCGGCGGCGTCCGGTTGCTGCTGTTCGGCGATCTGCATCAGCTCCCGCCCGTCGTGCAAGGCGACGTTGCCGAGCATCTCGAGAACGAGTTCGGCGGGCCGTTCTTTTTCCAGGTGCCATCGCTCAGCGAAGGCGCCGGCGTGTCGCTGCTCGAACTGGATCAGGTCTACCGCCAAAGCGAGGAGGACTTCCTGCACGTCCTCAACCGCATCCGCGACGGCGACGTGACGGAGGAGGATCTGGAGGTGCTTAACGAGCGGACGCATCCGATCCGCACACTGGGCGAAGGCGACTCATACGTCATCCTGACGCCGACCAATGCCGCCGCACAGCGGATCAACATGGCCTACCTCGAAGCGCTCCCCGCGGGCGTGCGCACCTATGAGGCCGGCATCACCGGCGACTACGCGGATGGCGCGCATCCGACCGATGCCTCGCTGCTGCTGAAGCAGGGGGCCAAGGTCATCTTGCTGCGCAACGACCCCGATCGCCGTTGGGTCAACGGCACCATCGCCCGAATTGCCCGCCTCGAGGACAAGCGCGTCTGGATCGAACTCGACGGCAAGACGCACGAGATAGAGCCCGTGTCGTGGGAGGCGCGCCGCTATTCGTTTGACCAGGCGGCAGAGAAGATCGTCGAGAACGTCACCGGCACGTTCCGCCAATTTCCCTTGCGCCTGGCTTGGGCGCTGACCATTCACAAGTCGCAAGGTCTGACGCTGGACAAGGTCTACATCGACCTCGGCCGCGGAACGTTCGCCCACGGGCAAGCCTATGTCGCCTTGTCGCGCTGCCGCTCGCTGGACGGCCTGGCGCTGGCCCGCCCGTTGCGCCCGTCGGACATCATGTTCGACCGTTCGGCGATGGGCTACCGAGACAAGTTCGCGCCGCTCACTTTGATTTAAAACAATATAAGCAACCCAAGACGGGTGTACGCGTTGGCCCATAGAGAGCAACCGCAACATTTTTGTGCGACGCAAACTGGTTTATGTTGCACTGCACCAAAATTGTGGTACCGTAGCTCTCGGTAAGGCTCGTAGGAGCCAATGCATCCGCAACCGGAAATTTGAGCCGCCCCCCCGCGTCGGGCGGCCTAGATGATTATGGAGACAAGAATGAACGACCAGTTCACCCGCCAGGCGCAAGATATGTTTGCTGCGGCCAAGGAAGCTCGCATCCCCGAGAACGTGCAGGCCTTCGCCGAAGAGAGCGTCGCCAAGACCCGTGACGCCTACGCCAAGATCAACGCCGCCACGCAGGACGGCGTAAAGGCTGTCGAGGAGATCGTGCTCGCCGCCCAGGCCGGTGCGAAGTCCTTCAGCGAAAAGTTCATCCACGCCGCCACGGTCAACGCCGAAGCTGTCTTCGACGCCGCCGAGGCCATCGCCAAGGCCAAGACTCTCCCCGAGGTCGCCCGTTTGCAGGCCGACTTCTTCAAGCAGCAGATGGCCGCCGCCTCATCCCAGACGAAAGAGTTCTTCGAGCTGTCGAGCAAGATCAGCCGGCAGACGCTGGAAAGCATGAATTCGGCCGCCGCCAAGAGCTTCGAGCAGTTCAAGAAGGTTGGCTAACGATCAGCATCCGGACGTTTTCCCGGCTACGCAAGTATGGGGCCACGGACCTGATCCGTGGCCCTATTTTTTTAGCGGCCCTACTTTCAGCAAACTGTTTCGCACGATGACCGAGTAGCTGTAAGCTGCCTGTAGGGATCGAAAAAAAGACCGCGTATGCTAGGCGAGAGTTCACATTGCGAGATACGTGCCGGCGCGCTTGCCGATGCGCCGGCCCTGAGCGAGGTATTTCGCTCGAGCTGGAGCAATGCCTACCTCGGCATCATCCCGCACCTCCACCTCGACAGCATGATCCGCAAGCGCACGCCCGACTGGTGGGACACCACCATAAAGTCGGGAGGTCAGCTCCTGGTGCTGCAGGTCTCTGGCATCGTCGCCGGCTACGCCACTTTCGGCCCGGCGCGCGTCCGCGGTGACTACGAGGGCGAGATCTACGAGCTGTATGTATCTCCCACCTATCAGGGCCTCGGCTTTGGCGAACGCCTTTTCGAAGCCTGCCGCTTCCACCTCGATGGCCGCCAGCTAAGCGGGCTGATTGTCTGGGCGTTGGCCGACAACATGGCCGCATCCGATTTCTATTGGCGCCGCGGCGGCCGTCCCGTGGGCGCCGGCTACGAGCGCTTCGGGCGCGCCAAGCTGAAAAAGGTCGGGTTCGCCTGGGACTGATTGGCCTCGGCCGTGAGACAACCCACCCGCTTGACGCAGGCGCCCTACTCTTCAAGAAACAGCCTCTTAGTGCGCGCGTCCCGCATTGCTGCGGGGCGCCATTCAATGTGCTTTGCAGTGCAGCGGTGGCGGCAATTGCTGGCGTAGCCTTTCCTCTTCGCCCGGTGTGTTGCTATATCGCGGCGCACTTCCTTCGTTCGACGTAGAGGTTCCCTGATGAAAGTCGCCGTGATGGGCGTTGCGGGGCGTATGGGCCAGGAGCTCGTGCGGGCCGCGCACGCGGCCGGTTGCACCATTGTCGGGGCGGTCGAGCGCGAGGGCTCGCCGGCCCTCGGCGCCGACGTCGGGACGCTCGCCGGTCTGGCGCCGCTCGGCGTGCCGGTGACCTCGGACGCCCTTGATGTCATTTCTCGCTGCGAGGGCATTCTTGATTTCACCTCGCCCAAGGCGACCGTCGAGTTCGCCGGCCTCGCCGCCAACGCGCGCGCCGTGCACGTCATCGGCACCACCGGATTAACGCCGGCCGACGAAGCGCAGATTGCCGCGGCGGCCCGCCACGCTCCGATCATCAAGGCGGGCAATATGAGCCTCGGCGTCAACCTGCTGGTGGCACTGACGAGGCGCGTCGCCGAAGCGCTGGACGAGGACTTCGACATCGAGATCGTCGAGATGCACCACCGCGATAAGGTCGACGCCCCGTCCGGCACCGCTTTGATGCTCGGTGCCGCCGCCGCCGAAGGTCGTGCGATCAATCTCGCGCAGCGCTCCGTCAGGGCCCGTGACGGCGTCACCGGCGCGCGTAATCGCGGCGACATCGGTTTCGCAACGCTGCGGGGCGGCAGCGTGGTCGGCGAGCACAAGGTGATCTTTGCCGGCTCGGGAGAGCGCATTGAGCTGGCGCACGTCGCCGGCGACCGGTCAGTATTCGCGCGCGGCGCCGTAAAAGCCCTGCAGTGGGGTCACGGCAAGGCGCCGGGCCTTTACACGATGATCGACGTGCTGGGGCTCTGAACTTTGGAAATCCGTCCCGTGGTGCCGAACGACCAACGCAATCACACGCTCGTGCTGGTGAGGCACGGTGAGAGCGAATGGAACCGGCGCAACCTGTTCACGGGATGGTGCAACCCGGATCTCACCGAGAAGGGACTTATCGAGGCGCTGGTCGCGGCCCGCATGCTGCGGGCCAAGGGCCTAACGTTCGACGTCGCCTATTCGAGTCAGCTCAAGCGCGCCCAACGCACGCTCGACATCATCATGTCCGAACTCGGCCAAGCGAAAATCCCCGTCCACTTGGACGAGGCGCTCAATGAGCGGCATTACGGCGATCTTTGCGGCCTCAACAAAGACGAGGCGCGCGAGCGATGGGGCGAAGACCAGGTCGAGATCTGGCGCCGCAGCTACGACATTCCACCGCCCGGCGGCGAGAGCCTAAAAGACACCGAAGACCGCGTGATGCCGTACTATAATTCGCGCATCTGGCCGGACCTACAGGCCGGCAAGACGGTGCTGCTCGTCGCGCACGGCAACTCGCTGCGCTCGCTGATCATGAACCTCGAGGGTCTGACGGGCGAGGAGATCCTCAGCCGCGAACTGGCCACCGGCGCGCCCATCGTCTACCAACTTGGCGCCAACGGATTGCCGACCGAACGGAGCGACCTGTTGCCGGCGCGCAGCATAGACGCCGCTCCGGAAGATAAAATCGTCTGAGGTAGCCGATGGCGTTCAAGGATCTTGCCGAAGCAATCGACAACGACAAGACGGGTCGCGATCGCCTGATCGCCGTCTATATCGGTATCCTCGCGGTTCTGCTGGCCGTCTGCGGCGTCGGTGGCGGCAACGCCATGAAGGACGCCACGGCGCGCAACATCGAAGCCGCCAACATCTGGGCATTCTTCCAAGCAAAGAATATCCGCCGCCACGAGCTGCGGCTGCAGATCGCCGAGTTCGAGGTGCTGCTCGCCGGCCAGCCGGACATGCCGCTCGCGGCACGCGCGCTCATCGACGAAAAGCTGAAGAAATACCGGGCCGACGAGGTCCGGCTCACATCGGAGCCCGAGACCGGCGAGGGCGTCGAGGAGCTGAAGGTCAAGGCCAAGTCGCTCGAGCTGCAGCGCGACCGTGCGATGGTCAAGGATCCTTTCTTCGACTACGGCCAGGCGCTGCTGCAGATCGCCATCGTGCTGGCGTCGGTGGCCATCATCACCGGCGGGACAATCCTTTTGGTGCTCAGCGCCCTGCTTGCCGCCCTGGGCTCGCTGTCGACCCTCAACGGCTTCTTCCTGTTTACGTTGGGCGCTTTGTTCTGAGCCGCCTTCCCCTTGCCGCGGCAGGCCCCAGCGGCTAGCACTACGGCGCTTTCGAACCACCCTTTGCCCCGGGCCCGCACCGCATGACCACGTACAATCTGCTCCTTTTGCCCGGCGACGGGATCGGCGTCGAAACCATCGCCGAGGTCGAGCGCATCGTCGACTTCTTCAACAAGGCCGGACCGGCGAATTTCGTCACCGACAGCGATCTCGTCGGCGGCGCCGCCTACGACAAGCACGGCGTCGCCATCACCGATGCCGCCATGGACAAGGCGCAGAAGGCCGACGCGGTCATCTTCGGCGCCGTCGGCGGCCCCAAATGGGATGGCGTTCCCTACGCCATGCGCCCCGAGGCTGGGCTGCTACGGCTGCGCAAGGATCTCGGCCTGTTCGCCAATCTGCGTCCGGCCATCTGCTACCCGGCGCTGGCCGACGCGTCCTCGCTCAAGCGCGAGCTGGTCGAGGGCCTCGATATCATGATCGTGCGCGAGCTGACGGGCGGGGTGTACTTCGGTGAGCCGAAGGAGATCGTCACCTTGGAGAACGGCGAGAAGCGCGCCGTCGACACGCAGATCTACACGACATCGGAAATCGAGCGCATCGCCAAGGTCGCCTTTGACCTCGCGCGCAAGCGCGGCAACAAGGTGCACTCGGCCGAGAAACGCAACGTCATGCGCACCGGCGTTCTATGGAACGAGGTCGTCACGGCGACCCACAAGGCGTACGCGCCGGACGTGAAGCTGGAGCACATCCTGGCCGACAACTGCGCCATGCAGCTTGTTCGTAACCCCAAGCAGTTCGACGTCATCGTCACCGACAACCTGTTCGGCGATGTGCTGTCCGATGAAGCCGCGATGGCGACCGGCTCGCTCGGCATGCTGCCGTCCGCCTCGCTCGGCGCGCCCGATGCCAAGACCGGCAAGCGCAAGGCGCTGTACGAGCCGGTGCATGGCTCGGCGCCCGACATCGCCGGCAAGGGCCTCGCCAACCCGATCGCCACCATCGCCTCGTTTGGCATGGCGCTGCGCTATTCCTTCGACATGGGGAAAGAGGCCGATCTACTTGATCAGGCCATCGCCGGCGTCCTCGCCGCGGGCCTGCGCACCGGCGACATCATGCAACCGGGCATGACCCAGGTCGGCACGGCCGACATGGGCAGCGCCATCCTCGCCGAGCTCCGCAAACTCGCCGCCTGAACAGCCAGCCTGGCGAGCGACGGCTCTTGATCGAATGGGCAGCCGCCCAACCCCTTGCGCGGGGCGGCGACGGCGCGTAAGTCAGCCCGCAGATGCGGCATGTGCCGCTGGCTCTTGATAAATCGGGTTCGACGATGGGCTATAAGGTTGCCGTTGTCGGCGCCACGGGCAACGTGGGCCGCGAGATGATGAATGTGCTCGCCGAGCGCGAGTTTCCGGCCGACGAAGTGTTCGCCATTGCCTCGCGCCGCTCGCTCGGCATCGAAGTGTCGTTCGGCGACAAGACCTTAAAATGCCAGGACCTCGAGCGGTTCGATTTCTCCAAGGCCGACTTCTGCCTGATGTCGGCGGGCTCTGCCGTCTCTAAGGAATGGGCTCCGAAGATCGGCGCTACCGGCTGCATCGTCATCGATAACTCGTCGTGCTGGCGCTACGACCGCGACGTGCCGCTGATCGTGCCGGAAGTGAACGCCGCCGCCGTGGCCGGCTACACCAAGAAGAATATCATCGCCAACCCGAACTGCTCCACCGCCCAGCTGGTCGTGGCGCTCAAGCCGCTGCACGACGCGGCTAAGATCAAGCGCGTCGTCGTCTCGACCTATCAGTCCGTCTCCGGCGCCGGCAAGGAGGCGATGGACGAGCTGTGGCGGCAGACGAAGGGCATGTACGTGCCGGGGCAGGAGGTCGAGCCGAGCAAGTTCACCAAGCAGATCGCCTTCAACTGCATTCCTCAGATCGACGTCTTCATGGAGGACGGCTACACGAAGGAGGAATGGAAGATGATGGTCGAGACCAAGAAGATCCTCGACCCGAACATCAAGCTGACCGCCACCTGCGTGCGCGTGCCGGTGTTCGTCGGCCACTCCGAAGCCGTGACCATCGAGTTCGAGAAGCCGATCAGCCCGGAGGAGGCGCGGGCCATCCTGCGCGAGGCGCCGGGCATCATGGTGGTCGACAAGCGCGAGCCGGGCGGCTACGTGACGCCGGTCGAGGCGGCGGGCGAGTACGCCACCTACGTGTCGCGCATCCGCGAGGATGCGACGGTCGAGAACGGCCTGTCGCTGTGGATTGTCTCCGACAACCTGCTGAAGGGCGCGGCACTCAACACCGTGCAGATCGCCGAGACGATCATCAATCGCAAGCTGATGCCGAACGCAGCCTGAGGGCTGCGTTCGCGCGTCGTAACGACGAAAAGCTAGGCCGAGGCCTACTCGGCGGCCTTGGCGGCGGCGTCGGCCGCCTGCAGTTTGCCCAGTGCTTTGACGATCAGATTGAGATCTTGCAGGAACCGTTCCCGTTGTTGTCCGGGAAGTACTCCCAAGATCCTGTCGTCGACCTTCTTGGCCAGCGGATCGGCGGCCTTGAGGACTTTCCAGCCCTCGTCCGTCAACTTCACCGCATAGGCGCGCGCGTCCTCTTTGGTGCGACGGCGCTGCAGCAGGCCCTTCTTGAGCATCCGCCGCACGATGTCGGCGAGCGTCGAGCGATCGACGCCGGTCTTGTCGACGAGTTGCGTCTGGCTGACGCCCTCGTTCTGCGAGACGGCAACCAAAACCGCGTATTGGCGCGGTGTCAGATCCCCACTGCCCATCTCGCCCTGGAAGATGTCGCTGGCGCATTGACCGGCGCGATGTAGCAAGTGAATCGGAGATCGCTCCAGTCTTCCGACGGCCATTTCTCGTGCCCTGTGACGTGTCATGATTGTTTTGGTCGAAAGTCTGGCGTGCTCCGAAGCGCCGCTGTCCGCGACGCTTCGCCCCCCACGCCCACCTTTGCCTGTGTGGAATAGGTTGCGGTCCGAATTGGAGAAAATACCAGTTTTACCCATTCGTCTAGAGCAAAGAGCGCTGTTCTGCCGAGAACTCGCAAGATAATTCAACGCACTACTTCGACGGCAGAAGTTCAGCATAGAGATGTTCTGACGGCGACTGGCTCAGTCTGCCGGAATCTCATGGGCTTTAAGCAGGCCGATCTGCGCCAGCGCAAATGCCATGGTGATCGGCATGATCGCGAATACTTTGAAACTTACCCAAGTGTCAGTCGAGACTGTGCGCCACACGACCTCGTTCAGGATGGCAAGGACTGCAAAAAAGCACGCCCAACGCCACGTAAGTTTGCGCCAGCCGTCCTCGGTCAGACGGAACACCTCGCCGAACACCACTTTGAGCAGCGAGTGGCCCATGAGCAGCCCGACGAACAGCGCGCCGGCGAACAGCGCGTTCACGATCGTCGGTTTGATCTTGATGAAGTGATCGTCCTGCAGATACAGCGTCAAGCCGCCGAACACGACGACGCACGCGCCGGAGATGAGCGGCATCACCGGAATGCGGCCGAACATGAAGCGCGAGGCGATCAGCGCGGCGATGGTCGCCACCATGAAAATTCCGGTACCCCAGAAAATGCCGGCCCGCGCGTTGACGATGAAGAACACGACCAGCGGGCCGACCTCGACGGCCAGCTTGAGGATTTGCGAGCGTGTTGCCGCTGACGTCTCCACCTTCGTCGCTTCTTCAGCCATCGTGCTACGCGCTCCCAATTCACTGCCGCGGATCCAAGTCTTATCCGAGATTGGCTTCATGCTCGCTCACCTTCGCACCGGCGGCGCGTTCGGCCGCACCCGCGGGCGGGCGGGGGGCGCCCGGTGCCGACGGCCGCGTGGATGCGATCGGCGGGGCAATCGCCAATCTCTCCGCCGGCTCGGCAACGCGATAACGCTGCATGAGGCGCGTCAGGTAGTAGGCGTAGAGCCCCGACAGGGGCATGATCAGCGCGACCTTGAAGGCGATCCAGATGCCGACGCCGTCCATCTGCAATCCGAGGATGTCGTAGACGCGCTCGTCCTTGAAGGTGAGGCGCACCGCCTCGTTGGCGAACGCGGTGAAGACGAAGAACCAGGCGAAGTTCCAGGTAAACTTGTCCCAGCCTTCCTCGGTGTAGTGGAAGGTCTTCTCGAACACGTACTTGAAGAAGTTGCGCTTGAAGTAGAGGCCGCCGAACAGGAAGGCCGCGAACATCGCGTTGAAGATGGTGACCTTGATCTGCACCCACATCGGGTCGTGAGTAATGATCGTCAGCCCGCCGAACACGACGGTGACGCTCGAGGCGATGAGCGGGAAGATGGGCAGGCGGCGCAGCACGACGAGCATGGCGATGATGGCGATGACCGTGGAGATGATCAACGCCCAGGTTCCGGCGGCAATGCCGTACATGGCATTGACGATGAACATCAACACCAGCGGGCCGAACTCGCTGAGGATGTTCACGGCCTGCTCGGCAGTGAAAGGCATCAATCGCTTGAGCGCGCTCATGTGCCGGAGATTACCCTTCTGTCTTAAGTTTTCTTGTTAGCTGCGTATCTAAGTTGCGGGCGGGGACGCTAGCTCCCCGCGATGGCCTGGGCGAACTCGCCCGCGTCAAACGGTTGCAGGTCGTCTACCCCTTCGCCCACCCCGATGGCGTGCACGGGCAGCGCGTGCTTGGCAGATATGGCGACGAGGATGCCGCCGCGAGCCGTCCCGTCGAGCTTGGTCATGACAAGGCCAGTTACGCCGGCGCGCTCGCGGAAGACGTCGACCTGCGAGAGCGCGTTCTGGCCGGTGGTCGCATCGAGCACGAGGAGCACGTCGTGCGGAGCGGTCGGGTCGACCTTGCGGACCACGCGCACGATCTTCGACAGCTCCTCCATCAGGCCTTCCTTGTTCTGCAGGCGGCCGGCGGTGTCGACGAGCAGGACGTCGACGCCCTGATCGCGCGCCCGGGCCAGGGCGTCATAGACGAGGCCGGCAGCATCCGCGCCGGCGGCGCCGGACACGACGGTGGACCCGGTGCGCTGCCCCCAGATGCCGAGCTGATCGATCGCCGCGGCGCGAAACGTATCGGCCGCGGCCAGCATGACCGTCTTGCCGTCGCCGCTGAGCTGTGCGGCAAGCTTGCCGATGGTCGTCGTCTTGCCGGTGCCGTTCACGCCGACAACGAGAATGACGTGCGGCTTATGCGTGCCGTCGACGACGAGCGGCTTGGCAACCGGCGCCAGCACGCGCTCGACCTCGGCCTTGAGCACCGAGCGCACGTCGTCGGCGCTGATGTTCTTCTCGAACCGTCCCTTGCGCAGCGTGTTGATGATGTTCTCGGCTGTGCCGATTCCGAGGTCGGCCTCGATAAGAAGATCTTCCAGATCCTCGAGCGTCGCCGCTTCCAACTTCTTCTTCCTGAAGATGCCGCTGATGCCGTCGGTGAGTTTCGCCGAGGTCTTGCCGAGACCCTGCTTCAGCCGCCCGAACCAACCGGCGGAATTGGGTGCTTCTGCGGCGGGCACATCGGACGCTAGCCGGTCTGACGCCGGCGCATCGGCCAACTCCGCGGCGGCAACAGGCTCGGCGTCGCTCTTGCCGCCCCAAAGCCGGCTGAAGGCGCCCTTGCCGCTCACGCCATCACCTCGCCGGCGAGCCGAACACCGTCACGGCCGCTGACGCGGGCGCGCACCATGGCGCCTGGAGGCACCGCTGCGGGCACGCGCATCTCGGCGAACTGCCGCGTGCGGCCGATATTGCCTTTCTCGACCAGCAATTCGACCTCGTTGCCAGAATGGCCGTCGAGGAAGCGTGTCAACGCCATCGCGCCCTTGTTGCGCAGTCGCGCGGCGCGCTCCTTGACGACGGCGCGCTCGACCTGCGGCATGCGCGCCGCTGGCGTGCCCTGGCGCGGAGAGAACGGGAATACGTGCAAGTAGGTGAGGTTGCAGGCGTCGACGACGCTCAGCGAATTCTCGAACATCTCGTCCGTTTCGGTCGGAAAGCCGGCGATCAGATCGGCGCCGAACACGGTGTCGGGCCGCAGACGCTTGACCCTCGCACAGAAGGTGACCGCGTCATCGCGGGTGTGACGGCGCTTCATGCGCTTCAGGATCATATCGTCGCCGGCCTGCAGGGAAAGGTGCAAGTGCGGCATCAGCCGCTCTTCTTCGGCGATGGCGCGCAGCAGTTGCTCGTCGGCCTCGACCTGATCGATCGACGACAGGCGCAGGCGTCCGAGCTCGGGGACGAGCTTCAGGATCTGGCGCACCAGCACACCGAGCATCGGCTTGCCGGGAAGATCAGAGCCGTACGAGGTAATGTCCACACCCGTCAGCACGACCTCGCGGCAACCGCGTTCGACGACGCGGCGAACGTGCGCCACGATCTCGCCAGCCGGCACCGAGCGCGACGGTCCGCGCCCAAACGGGATGATGCAAAACGTGCAGCGGTGATCGCAGCCGTTCTGGATCTGCACGAACGCCCGCGTGCGTGATCCATACCCGTCGATGAGGTGTCCCGCGGTCTCGCGCACGCTCATGATGTCGTCGACCTGCACGCGCTCTGAGCCGGCGGTGGAAAGTCCGGCAAACGTTTCCGGCCGCATCTTCTCGGCGTTGCCAATCACATGATCGACCTCACTCAGCGCTGCAAAGCGCTCCGGCTCGATCTGCGCGGCGCAGCCCGTGACGATGATGCGCGCTGACGGGTTCTCGCGGCGCAGGCGGCGTATCGTTTGCGTCGCCTGACGCACGGCCTCCGCGGTCACAGCGCACGTGTTGACGATGATTGCGCTTTCGCCGAGTCCGGCGCCGGCGGCGTGCGCGCGCATCACGTCGGACTCGTAGGTGTTGAGCCGGCAGCCGAGCGTTATGATGCGAGGTTCGGCCATGCTGCTCAGGAGACCTTGGCGGCGGCGGTTACGTGGTACGAAGTAGAGCCGATCCGCGCATTGGTAGACTGGCGCAAACGGGATGTCCGGCCGGTTAACGGTAGGGGCGGTCATACCGGACAACTTTGTCGTTCGCTAGACAGTCGCGCGCGACAGAGTATCCGGCGCCAGCGTGCCTTCAAACTCGAGTTCGGCCGGCCCGCGCATCAATATGCGATCATCCTTAGTCCAATCGATGAAAAGCACGCCACCGGGCAGCTCCACGGTGACCTGGCGGTCGGTCAGCCCTTTGCGCGCCGCAGCAACGGCGGCGGCACAGGCGGCTGTGCCGCAGGCCTTGGTTAGTCCCGCGCCCCGTTCCCAGGTGCGCAGCCGCAAGCCGCTGCGGGAGGTGACTTGCGCCAGCGAGATATTGGCCCGCTCGGGAAAGATCGGATGGTTCTCGAGCAGGGGCCCGAAACGCGCCAGATCGTAGGCCTCAACGTCATCGACCCAAAAGATTGCGTGCGGATTGCCGACGTTGACCACAGATGGGGTGTGCAGGACAGGCGCATCGATGGGCCCGATCTGCAGCTCGATGCCGGTGGTGTCGCCGAACGGCTCGGCGAGCGGAATTTCATTCCAGGCGAAGTGCGGTCGGCCCATGTCGATGGTGATGCGATCGGCGCCGTTGACGTTCGCTGTCAGCAGACCGGCCTTGGTCTCGACGCTCACGTCGGAGCGGCCGGTTTCCGCGGCGGCGATGAGCGCGATGCAACGTGTGGCGTTGCCGCAAGCGCTGACCTCCGAGCCGTCGGCGTTGAAGATGCGCATGAAGACGTCCGCCTTCTGTGACGGCTCCATGACAATCACTTGATCGCAGCCGACGCCGTTGTTGCGATCACCGATGCGCTGCGCCTCCGCGGCGCCGAGTTTGATCGGCTGCGCGCGCGCGTCGAGCACGACGAAATCGTTTCCGAGCCCGTTCATTTTGCGGAAGGGGATGCTGGCAGCGTCCGTCATGAGCCCATATATGGCCCGCAGGCCCAAAAAGACAATCGACGGAGAAGTGGCGGATGACGATCAACAGGCTACGCGACCTCGCAATCTGCACAGCGGCGTTGATTGTAGCGGGCGTGGGGTCGGCAAACGCCGTAATCACCGATGCTCCCGCACCGGCGAAGCCCAGCAAAATCAAAGTCGAGACGTTTGCCCAAGGCCTCGATCATCCGTGGGGCATGCAATTCCTGCCCGACGGCCGGCTACTGGTCACCGAGCGTCTGGGGCGCATGCGCCTCATCTCCAAGGATGGCAAACTTTCACCTCCAGTCCTCGAAGGACTGCCGGAAGTGGCCGCCGTCGGTCAGGGCGGCCTGCTCGACGTTCTGCTGGCGCCTGACTTCGCCACGAGCCACATCATTTATCTCTCCTACGGCGAGCCTCGCGCGGACGGCAAGAACGGCACCAGCGTCGCGCGCGCCAAGCTCGTGTTCGAGGGAGACGGTGCACGGCTCGAGGACGTGAAGGTCATCTTCCGGCAGCAGCCTGCCGCAGATAGCGGGCACCATTTCGGCTCGCGCCTAGTGTGGGCCAAGGACGGCACGCTGTTCGTCACGACCGGCGAGCGCAACCAGCTGCGCGCCGAAGCGCAGAACCCCGCCAACGATATCGGCAAGATCATCCGCATCAACGCCGACGGATCGATCCCCGCCGACAACCCGAAGAAGGAAGGCTGGGCGCCAGAGGTCTGGTCGATCGGACATCGCAACGTGCAGGGCGCGGCGCTACGGCCCGAGACGGGCACATTGTGGACCGTCGAGCATGGGGCGCAGGGCGGCGATGAGCTGAATCATCCGGAGGCGGGCAAGAACTACGGATGGCCGATCATCACCTACGGCATCGACTACAGCGGCGCCAAGATCGGCGAGGGCAGCGAGAAGGCCGGAATGGAGCCGGCGGTCTACTATTGGGTACCGTCGATCGCAACATCGGGACTCGCCTTCTACGAAGGCAATCTGTTTCCGGATTGGAAGGGCAATGCATTCGTCGGCGGCCTCGCCGGAACGCGTGTCGAGCGCCTGGTGCTCAATGGCGACGATGTCGTGGCGCACGAGGAATTGCTGATGGACGAGGGCAAGCGCATCCGCGACGTGCGGGCCGGTCCGGACGGCGCCCTGTGGCTGCTCACCGACGACACGGGCGAAGTGCTGCGCGTCGTCCCCGCAAAATGACGGCGGTCAGCGAACGGAGCATGGAACCCTGGCGGATGGTTGCGACTTGAGGATAAGGCGGAAACGGACGAAGCTCGCACGGCCATCCGATAGGGAGCAGCATGACCGACCAGCTGACCAATCCAGCCCCCATCTCGCGGTCGAGCCGTCGCCTGCTGCAACTCTCGCTCATTACGCCGCGACCGTGCCCGACCGGTGGGTGCATCTGCCTGACGCTGTCCGAGCGACGGACGCTGCGCCGCGTATCGAAGATCGTCCGCCAATGGCGCCGCCGGCAGCGCCAGCGGGCTCGAATGATCGCCCGCGCCCGCGGAGAGGCGCGTAGTTAGGCTGGCCGGGGCGCGCCGCCGGAGCCCGGGCAGTCCGCAAACAGGGCTCCGGTTGACATTTTGGCCCCTTAGAGAGAATGTCCGCGCCAATCACGACGGCCCTGACCTCAGAGCCGCCGCCCTGCCCGCGCTGACGCGTGAGGCCGGGAGGTCAACACCCGCCAGCGCGTTGCGCCCGCGGGTGCGAATTTCGTTTGGGCATGCGGAACATCCGCACCGGTGAAGGACGAGAATGTTTCAATCGCTGTCAGATCGCCTGTCCGGCATTCTCGACAAGCTGACGC
>JBDTOR010000024.1:0-21774 GCA_039933175.1 Hyphomicrobium sp.
ACGCGCGATGCCTCGATCTGCGTATCGATGGCGCGCGAACCCATGTCGAGGGTGGAACGCACCTCGCGGCTCACCGCCTCGAATTCCTTTTTAATGCCGTCGAGCTCGGCTTCGCGCATCGCCTCGTCGAACTGGCCGCGGAACTCGGCGGCGTGGCGGCGTATGACGCCCAGATACTTGCCGAGGGTGCGCAGCAGAATCGGCAGGTCCTTGGGACCGACGACGATCAGCGCCACGACGGCAAGGATCAGCAGCTTGCTGGAGGTGATGTCGAACATGCGTCGTTCCGATTGCCGACGCGCTCAAGCGCGACGCGCCGCCGCGGCGTCGATGCGCGCCGCATCGCAGCTCAGCCCGTCTTGGTGGTGTCGCGCTCGGTCGACTTCACGACGCGCTGGTCGATGACGCGCGGGTCGACTGGTCGCGCCTCGTTGCGCTCGTCCTCGTCGTCCTCGGACAAACCCTTCTTGAAGCTTTTGATGCCCTTGGCCATGTCGCCCATGATGGACGAGATGCGTCCGCCGCCGCCGAAAAACAGCAGCGCGACAAGCGCCAGGATGAGCAAATGCCAGCCGCTCAAGCCCATCGTCGTTCGCTCCTGTGCCGAATTGCCAGTGTTGCAACGTGATATTGCAGAAAGCATATGGGCCCGCAAGGGCGCCAACCCTACTGCTTAGCGCTAAGACCTTACGAAAGCTTCACTTTTGGCTTTCGGCAGCAAACACAAGAACGCGCGCCAGATCAATTTGCACGCGCACCTCGGCACCGCGTGCCCATCCGGCGCTTTCACGCACGCGCACTTTCAGCGGCTTGTCGAAGCCTTCGACGGCCACCTCGATACGCGCCACGTCGCCGAGGAACTTCACGTCCAGCACGCGGCCGGCGAGACCATCGCCGTCGGTCGAAAGGCGAATGCCGCGCTCGCGAATGCAGACGACGGCACGGCTGCCGTCTTCCAATCCGGGCGCCGGGAGCTTGCCGATTGGGGTATCGATGCCGCCGCCGGCGACGCGGTAGCCGATCTCGTTGATCTCGGAGAACAGCCGCGCCACGAACAGGTCCGCCGGCTGGTGGTACAGCGCCTCGGCGCCGCCGGCCTGCACCAAGCGCCCGGCCCGCATCACGGCGATGCGGTCGCCGATGCGCATGGCCTCCTCGGGATTGTGCGTGACGATGACGGAGGTGGCGCGCGTCTCCCGCAGCAGCGACAGCGTTTCTTCCTGCATCGACTCGCGCAGTTGCACGTCGAGGCCGGAAAACGGCTCGTCCATGAGCATCACCGCCGGGCGCGGAACGATGGCGCGGGCGAGCGCCACGCGCTGCTGCTGCCCGCCGGAAAGAATGTGGGGGTATTCGTCGGCGAGGTTTGCCAGGCCGACGCGCTTCAGCGCCGCCAGCGCCTCGCGCGCCGCGTCGGCCTTGGGCAGCGACTTGAGGCCGAAGGCCACGTTGCCGAGGATCGTCAGGTGCGGGAACAGCGCGAAATCCTGGAACATCAGGCCAACGCCGCGCGCCTCCGGTGCGACGAAACGCGAAGGCCCCGCCACCTCGAGGCCGTTGATCAGCACCCGTCCGGCAGTGGGCTTCTCGATGCCGGCGGCGATGCGCAACAGCGTCGTCTTTCCGCAGCCCGACGGCCCAAGCAGGCAAACGACCTCCGCCGGGGCGACGTCGAGATCGACGCCGGCCAGCGCCTGCGTCTGATCGTAGTCGCGAGTGACGTTCTCAAATGTGAGCTGCGCGGCGAAGGTTGCCGCGGCACGGCCTTTACCGTTGCCGTTGGTGCTGCCCTGCTCGGCGGCTGGCGCCCGGGGCGTGGAATGGATCAGCGACGACAACTGACGGACACCTCGTTACGCGGTGAGCTAGCCGTCACGGCTTATCGGGGTCCTCGTCAGCGGGCAAGGCTTCGCCTTCCGCGGCATCCTCCTGCTCATCGTCCTCGCTGTCGTCCGGCTCCTCCTCGTCCTCATCCTCGCCCGCTTCGAGCGGCAGCTCGTCGGGCATCAGGGAGGCAAGGTCAGTGGGGTCGGGAACGATGAAATCGGGTGGCAGATTGCCGTCGAGCAGTCCGGAGGCGCGCAGCTCGGAGAGGCCGGGCAGGTCCTTGATACCTTCGAGACCGAAGTGAGAAAGGAACGCATCCGTGGTGCCATATGTGACGGGACGGCCCGGCGCACGGCGGCGTCCGCGCAAACGCACCCAGCCGGTTTCCAGCAGGATGTCGAGGGTGCCGGCAGAAGTCGTCACGCCGCGGATCTCCTCGATCTCGGCGCGCGTAACCGGTTGGTGGTAGGCGATGATCGACAGCGTTTCCAGCGCGGCCTTCGACAGCCGCCGCTCCTGCGTGGCGTAGCGCTCCAGCAGATAGGCGAGATCCTCGGCGGTGCGGAACGCCCACTTACCGGCGACCTTGACGAGGTTGACGCCGCGTCCGGCGTAGAAGCCGCGCAGTTCCTCGATGAGTGCGCCGATCTCCTCGGCGTCGGCAAGGTGCGTGGCAAGCTTTGCCTCATCGAGCGGCTCGGAGGCCGCGAACAGCAACGCTTCAAGGATGCGCAGCTTCTCGCGATGGTCGGCAAACGGCAGTGCGGCGACGTTGCGCGGCAGGGCGCCGGCGCGCACCGGCTCATCGCCGGCATCGTCGCGGCCGTTATCGTTGCTCTCCTGGCTCGACGGGACCAGGCTCAGGCGTGGCGGCTCCATGCGCTTCTCTTTCGTCATTGGCTATCCAGGACGCACACGGGTTTCACCAACTAGACGACCAGTGTCCCGATTCCGAAGTTCGCCTGAGCTCGCTGCTAAAATCTGGAGCGAACTTCGGAATCATAAGGGACACTGGAATAATAGACTCTCTAGTGTGATTCAGATCGAGAAATTCGCTCGATACCTCGCCTCTGATGATGGCGAATTTCTCGATCATCACACTAGCTGCCATTCCGCGTCGGGTTGGGCAGCATTGGACTTGCGTGGACGCATGTAGATCGGCTCAAACGGGCCCTCTTGGCGCAGCTCGATGCTGCCATCGCGGGCCATCTCGAGCGTGGCGCCGAACGAACTCGCCACAACGGTCTTGGAGTTGTCGTGGGCGGCGGCGAATTCCTGCATGCAGCGCTCGAAGGCGAGCCATTCGGTCGGCGAAGGCGCCTCGCCCAGCATGCGCTCAAGCCGCACCCGCGCGTCCTTGATAGACCAGACGGGGCGTACCTTGACGACGTGGCCGACTTTGATGGTGCGGCGGCGCTGATCGGCGTAGGCATGCAACAGGTCGTAGATCTTCGCCGTGAATTCGGTCTCGCGGACGGTTTTGGTGCCCTCCGGCATGCCGCGCGGGAACACGTCGCGGCCGAG
Organism: Hyphomicrobium sp.; assembly: GCA_039933175.1. Classification (GTDB taxonomy): domain Bacteria; phylum Pseudomonadota; class Alphaproteobacteria; order Rhizobiales; family Hyphomicrobiaceae; genus Hyphomicrobium_A. Next base: position 3,352 of record JBDTOR010000024.1, read on the forward strand.
GCGCATGCGCGTCATCAACTGAGCGGCGGCTTCGCGCATGGCTTCCAGCCGCATCAAGCGGAACGACAGGCGGCGGGCCAATTCCTCGGCGGTCGCCTCATCGCCCTTGACGGCCTCGCGCGGCAGCAGCAGGCGCGACTTGAGGAACGTCAGCCACGCCGCCATGACGAGATAGTCGGCCGCCAGTTCGAGTCGCAGCTTTTGCGCCTCGCCGATGAAACCGAGATACTGGTCGGCCAGCGCCAACACGGAGATTTTCGACAGGTCAACCTTCTGCGTACGCGCCAGAGCCAGCAGCAGATCGAGCGGACCCTCATAGCCGGCAACGTCGACGATGAGCGCGTCCTCGTCGTCGAAGTGCGCGCCGACGACGGGCTCCTCCCACGCCGAGACAGCCTCGTTTTCCTGTTGTGGCTCGCTGGTCATCTCGCTTGACGGCTCACACGATTGGGAGTCCGCCGCGCGGACCCGCGTTTGATTCTGCAATCATATAGTGTTGAGTTTACACTGATTCAGCACGGCCGGCTGTAATAGCAAGGACCTTGGCCAGTTGCGCCTCGGCCGCAGCAGAATCGAACGGCCGCGTGGCTTTCGTTATGTTAACGGCTGTTTCAAAGCGTTGCTTGGCGCGGCCGGCGAGCGTGCCCGAACCCGCTGCCGCTTCACGCATTTCGGTCAGATCCCCGCTGCAATGAAGAGCAAGGTCGGAGCCCGCCGCAATGACGGATTCGGCGCGCGCCTGCATTGGCCCGGCCAGCGCCTTCATGCTGAGATCGTCGCTCATCAGTAGCCCATCAAAGCCGATCTCGCCGCGGATGATGTCGCGCGTGACGAGTGCCGACGTACTGGCCGGCGCAGTGGCATCGATGTCACGGAACACGACGTGTGCCGTCATCGCCGCGGGCATGTGATTGAGCGCCTTGAACGGCGCGAAGTCGGTCGCCGTCAGCTCGGTGCGGCTTTCGGTGACGATCGGCAACGCCAGATGGCTGTCGGCGGTGGCGCGTCCGTGCCCGGGGATGTGCTTGATCACCGGCACGACGCCGCCCGCCATGAAACCTTCGCCGACCGCCTTGGCCAGCGCGACCACCTGATCGACGCTGCGTCCGTATGCCCGGTCGCCGATGATGTCGTGCGCCCCCTCCACCGGCAGGTCGAGAACCGGCGCGCAGTCGGTGTTGATCCCAAGTTCGGTGAGATCGGCGGCGAGAAGCCGCGTCGCCTCGTAGGCCGCCAGCACCGCCGCGGCAGGATCGACGGCGTACAGCCGGCCATAATCGGCAGCCGGCGGCAGGGCGCGACCGAGCGGCGGCCGCAGCCGCTGCACGCGTCCGCCTTCCTGATCGATGAGGATGAGCAGATCGTCGGCGCCGACGGCAACGCGTACGTCGGAGATGAGCGCGCGGATCTGCGCGTGATCCTTGAGATTGCGCGCGAAGAGGATGAACCCCACGGGGCGCGCGTCCTTGAGGAATTGAGCTTCGTCGCGCGACAGCTGCGTGCCCGCGACACCGACGATGAGAGCGGTGCGCATCACCTATCCGATGAAGGTTTCAGGTGGGGCCGGATAGCATCGCTGGGCGCGCCCGTCGAGCGCGCCCGGAAAAGGCTGCTTAGTAAGCCGTAACCCAGCAGTCCTTGTAGCCCGAGGCCTTGAGCTGCGTGCACAGCTCGCTCGCTTGCGAGCGCGAGCCCGGCGGCCCGACCAGGAGGCGGTGATAAGCGCCCTTACCGGCCAGCGTCGTCTCGCGCACGTCCGGCGTCTTGTTGGCGAGCACCGGGCCGTACTGCTGCTGCATGTCGGCAAACTTGCGCAGAGCGTCGAGGCGGCTTGATCCCGAGGCCGGGACCGAAGCTAGAACCACGACATAGCCGTTGGCGCCTGTAGCGCTGGCGGCACCTTCATCAGTGGCGGCTGGCGCGGCGACGGCCACCTTCTGTTTCTTGGGCGCGACAGTCGCGGCCGGCTCATCGTCGGGAATGCTGGCCGTCGATGCCGGTATGACCTTGGTGGACTTGACGTTGACGCGTGCCTTCGGCGGCGCGACCGCCGGCGGGGCCTCGGCCTGCTGTTGGGGAGCCGAGTGCTGCGGCGGAGCATGGGCGGCACTGCCGAAAGCGTCGACAACAGTGAGCCCGGGAACGGACACGCTAGCCTCCGGTTCGGCCGGAGGCGGCGCCGACTCGGCAGCACCGGCCTCTGGCGGCGCAATCGAACCATCGCGGCCGACCACGAGCGTCGTCACTTTCTTGGAACCGTTGCTGGCGTCGGACTCGGACAGACCGCCGGGCTGCTCCTCGGTGGCGGAGCCCCCATCACCGAGCCGGCCGAGAACCTTGCTGTCAGTGTGCGAAAACTGCTTGCCGCCTGGATCGAGCGGCTTCTCCTTGGCGGGCGTGGCCTCGCTCGATACGACCGGCGTCGCCCCATCGGGCGCCGGACCGCCGAGAACGGCCTTGTAAGCCTGAGCCAAGCCGTAGCCGAGGCCGATGGCGACGACGACGGCACCGGCGATGCGCATCGTCCAGCTGACGCGCCGCGGCTCTTCGACTTCGTACCCGCCGGCCTCTTCCTGGCCATAGGTCGGCTCAAGTGCGCCGCCGTGCTGCTGCTGGTCGTAGACCTGGCCGCCGCGGCCGTAGCCCTGCTCAAGCGAAGGATCGCCGTAGTTGGCGGCGGGCATGGCCCAATCCGCCTGCTGCAGCGGATCGCCGCCGGGGTGATTGCTGTTGGCGGGGAACGGCGTGTCGGACGGGAGGTAGCCGCCGAGATCCTGCTCGTAGCCGTGGTGCGAAGGTTGTGCGGGCGCCGGCCATTGATCGTAGCTGGGCTGCGCCGGGCGCGGCGCATACTGAGGCGCGCCTTGATGCGCCGCCTGCGGCGGCATCTGCCGGTATCCACCGGCTGCATGGATTGGATCGCGATCGGCAGGCGGCGCCATCTGGGCGCGCTGCGGCACCTGCGGGCGCTGTTGCGCATAGGCCGGTGGCTGCGTGCGGGGGTAATTGTCGAAGTCGTGTGTCGGCTGGGCATTGCGCGCGCTGTCGAGGCTGCTCAACGCCTGACGGTTTGTCGGGGCAGCAGGAGCTTGCGGGGCATACTGGGGCGCCTGCGGCGGCTGCGGATAGTGGTAGGCAGGCGGCTGACCCTGCTGCGGCTCGCCGTAGCCCTGCGGTGGATAGGGAGCGTTTTGCTGCGGCTGGGGCGGCGCCGCGTACTGGGGCGCCTGCGGATGCTGCTGCGCGGGGCGTCCACCCGTGCGAGGGTCGGGCTCGCCCGCCGGATGGCGCTGTGGCTGCCGTCCACCATTCGCGGCACCTTGGGAGCGAGACATCTTGGTAACCCCTCGAAGCGCTGTTTCAGTCGTGAGCGTCGAATCGGAGTCTACCGCATAGAATCCGGAGCCTCGACGCCGAGGACTGAAAGTCCCGAGGATATCACCTGTTGGACGGCAGCAATAAGTGCGAGTCGCGCCGCGGTCATAACCCCGTCATCTGCCTGAATAAATCGCAAATGTGGCGAATCGTTGCCTCGGCTCCACTGGCCATGTAGCGCGGATGCGAGGTCATAAAGATAGAAGGCGACACGGTGCGGCTCCTCGGAGCGCGCGGCTCCGGTGATCAAACGCGGGAAATACGCCAGCTTCTTGATCAGCTCGATTTCGCCGGTGTCCGTTAGTTTCGTGAGGTCGGCTTCGCGCACGGCGCGGCTGCCCGGGGCAAGGTCCGGAAACACCTCCTGCGCATTACGAAATACAGATGCGGCGCGCGCGTGGGCGTACTGAACGTAGAAAACCGGATTGTCCTTCGACTGCTCCATCACCTTGGCGAAGTCGAAATCGAGCTGCTCCAGCTCCTTGCGGTACAGCATCATGAAGCGGACGGGATCGCGTCCGACCTCGTCGACGACATCACGCAGCGTCACGAACGTCCCGGCCCGCTTCGACATCTTGTAGGGCTGGCCGTTCTTGAACAGCTTGACGAGGTTGACGACCTTGATGCCGAGGTCGGCGGTGCCGTCCTGCGTATGCCAGTACTTGAGCTTGCCCTTGGCGTCACGCTCGACAGTGCCGCCCGTGAAGGCCGCCACGACGGCCAGCATGCGCGGGATGTAGCCGATGTGATCGGCGCCGAAGACGTTGACGAGATGCTGATAGCCGCGCTGCAGCTTGTCGTAGTGATAGGCGACGTCGCCGGCGAAGTAGGTATAGCTGCCGTCCGACTTCATCAGCGCGCGATCGGCCTCGTCGCCGAATTCGGTCGACTTGAACAGGGTCTGCTCGCGATCCTCCCACTCCTCGTCCTCGTGCCCTTTGGGCTTCTCGAGCCGGCCCTCGTAGATAAGGCCCTTGGCGCGCAGCGCCTCAATGGCGGTCCTGATCTTGTCAGTGCCACCGTTCGTCAGCGAGGCCTCCGAGAAGAACACGTCGTGCTTGATGTTGAGTGCCGCCAGATCCGCTTTGATGATCGGCATCATCTGGTCGATGGCGAACGTGCGCACGACCGGCAGCCAGCGCTCCTCGGGCATGTTGATGAGCGAGGGCCCGTGCTCGTTTGCCAGGGCGGCGCCGACGGGCTTCAAGTAATCGCCGGGATAGAGACCTTGCGGAATGTCGCCGATGTTTTCGCCCAGCGCTTCGCGATAGCGCAAGAACACCGAGCGCGCGAGCACGTCGACCTGACCGCCCGCATCGTTGACGTAGTATTCGCGCGTCACATCGAAGCCGGCGAAGACCAGAAGATTGGCGAGCACGTCGCCAAACACCGCGCCGCGGCAATGGCCGACGTGCATCGGGCCCGTCGGGTTGGCGGAAACATACTCGACGTTGACCGTCTTGCCGTTGCCGACGTTTGAGCGCCCGTAGGAGGGGCCTGCATCGAGGATGGCGCGCACCAGGCCGTGCCACACCTCGGGCCTCAGCGTGAGATTGAGAAAGCCCGGCCCGGCGACCGAGACCGCCTCGATGCCTTCGGCGCCCGCGAGTTTGGCCTGCAGCTTGTCGGCGATATCGCGCGGCTTCATGCGCGCCGGCTTGGCCAGCACCATCGCCGCATTGGTCGCCAGGTCGCCGTGGGTCGGATCGCGCGGCGTCTCTACCTCGATGCCGGTCGTCGACACGTCGGCGGGCAAGCCGCCTTCGGCCTTCAACGCATCGAGCGCTGCCGCAACGCGATTTTCGATCTGTGCGAACACGTCCACGGCGGCGATCCTGAGGGCTGAAAAATGCGGGAAAGTCGCGCCCCGGCTAACGCAAATCGGGAGTGGCGTCAAACAGCCGGCGGTGCTCAGCGATGGCGTAGCGGTCGGTCATGCCGGCGACGAAGTCGGCGACGAGCCGGGCGCGACGGCGCTCATCGAGACCGTGCGAGGCGGCGCACCAACCCGGCGCCATGGCCGCCGGCTCGTCCAAATAGCGCGCGAACAGGTCACCAACGATGCGCTCAGCGTCGCTCATGACGCTCATGACGCGGTCGTGCCGGTAGACGCGGGCGAACAGGAAGGCCTTGAGCAGGGTAACGTCGGCCGCGAGAGCCGGCGAGAAGGCCGCCGTCGCACCTGGCGCGGCGCGGATGTCGTCAGGCATGCGTGGCCGCAGATCGGCAAGCCGAAGCCGGCTTTGGACCACGAGATCAGCGATCATCTGCGTGATCAGCTGCCGTGTCAGCTCGTACACGGCGCGTGTCTCCTCGCCCTTGCCGCCAGTTCGCCGGCCGGCAAGGGCGGCTCCGGCCAGCGGTTGGCCTTCGAGATCGGCCAACGTAATCAGGTGGGCGCGCAGGCCGTCGTCAATGTCGTGTGCGACGTAGGCGATGTCGTCAGCCAATGCGGCAACCTGCGCCTCGCCCGACGGCCAAGAGCCGAGATTGAGGCTCTTCCAGCTGTCGAAGCGGCGCGCCAGCTTGGCGATGGGCTCGTCGGCAGCCACCGGCCCGTTGTGCTTGGCGAGGCCCTCGAGCGTCTCCCACGTGAGATTGAGTCCGTCGAACTGCACGTACTTCCGCTCCAAGGCGGTGACGACGCGCAAGCTCTGCGCGTTGTGATCAAAGCCGCCAAAGTCTCGCATCGCCTTGTGCAGCGCGCGCTCGCCGGCGTGACCGAACGGCGGGTGGCCGAGGTCGTGGGCAAGGGCGATCGCTTCGGCGAGATCCTCATCGAGGCGCAACTGGCGCGCTACGGTGCGGGCGATCTGCGCCACCTCGAGTGAGTGCGTCAGCCGGGTGCGGTAGTGATCGCCCTCGTGAAAGAGGAACACCTGCGTCTTGTAGGTAAGCCGCCGGAAGGCGGTTGAATGAAGAACGCGGTCGCGGTCGCGCTGAAAGGGGCTGCGGGTCGTACACTCTGTCTCCGCCTCAAGACGCCCGCGGCTCGCCACCGCGCCGGCGGAATAGGGCGCCGGGGACCGCTCCCCGGGGAGGAGCTGTGCGCCGTAGTCGGCCGCGTCATTCTCGTTGGCTGCTGTTTTCAATGCCAAAACGGCTCCTGCCGCGGCTTCGGGCGGGCTTTGAATTCCCGGCCTTCGCGCTTATCTTGGGTAGGGAGAGATTCCCTTGACCGCAACCTACACCGTTGCGGGCCCCTTCTTCGAGGCCATCGATGAGCGAAGCCGTCACCGTTACCGAGCGCGCTGCCAAGCGCATCGCCGAGATCGTCGCCGGCGAGGCTGCCGCACGGGCGCTGCGGATCAGCGTCGAGGGCGGCGGCTGTTCAGGCTTCCAGTACAAGTTCGACCTCGTTCCGGGCGCGGCCGCCGACGACATGGTGCTCGAGCGGTCAGGCGCCCAGGTGGTCATCGACCAGGTTTCGCTCGGCTTTCTCGCTGGCTCCGAGATCGATTTCGTCGACGATCTCATCGGCGCATCCTTCCGGGTGACCAATCCGAAGGCGACGGCCTCCTGCGGCTGCGGGACTAGCTTCTCGCTCTAAGCCACATTCAGCCCTGCGCGCTGGCCAGACATTTGATTCTGGACTACCCCTTCCCCGCATGAAGGTCACCACCTGGAACATCAACGGGGTCAAGGCGCGCCTTGAATCGGCGATCGCCTATCTGCGGCAGGCCTCGCCCGATGTCATCTGCCTGCAGGAGATCAAGAGCGTGACGGAGGGCTTTCCCGCCGCCGCGTTCGAGGAACTCGGCTACCATTGCGCCGTGCACGGCCAGAAGGGCTTCAACGGCGTTGCCATTCTGTCGAAGCTGCCGCTGGAAGAGTTGCGAACCGGACTGCCGGGCAACGACGCCGATGACCAATCACGCTTTATCGAGGCGGTGATCTCGGTACCGTCGGGCATCGTCAGGGTCGCCTCGATCTATGCGCCCAACGGCAATCCGATCACGACGGAGAAGTTTCCTTACAAGCTTGCCTGGCTGGGGCGCCTGCGCGCGCATTTCCAACAACTGCTTGCAGAAGAGATCCCGTTCGTGATGGCTGGAGACTACAACGTCATTCCCGAGCCGATCGATGCCAAGCGTCCCGACGCGTGGACCAACGACGCGCTCTACCAGCCCGAGACGCGCGCCGCCTACCGCACCATTTTGAGCGACGGACTGACCGACGCGCTGCGTCTTTGCCATCCCGGACCCGGTGTCTACACGTTCTGGGACTATCAGGCCGGCGCCTTCCAGAAGGACGACGGCATTCGCATCGATCATCTGCTGCTGTCGCCGCAGGCGACCGACCGGCTTGTTGCCGCCGGCGTCGACCGCTTCACGCGCGCCTGGGAGAAGCCTTCCGACCACGTGCCCGTTTGGGTCGAACTCGACGTCTAGGCCGCGCTATTGATTGCACTTGGCGGTTACGACACTTCCCGTTGCCGGCAAGAACACCTTGCAGTCGAGCGGCCCCCGCTTCTTGAACGACACGTCGGCAACATCTTCATTGTGTTTGTCCGAGACGCTGCCGGAAGTGCCGAGCACGGCCAGACGCTGCTTGGCCACGCGGCGCGTCGTGCGCCCATCGAATGAATCGGACGCGGTGGCGAGCGCCTTGTCGAAGCGTGCACGCGCCGCCGACTTGTCTCCGCGTTCCTCGAGGATACGGCCCTTGAGCATGTGCGCAGCGGCGAAGCCGCCGTCCAAATCGAGTGCGCGATCGACGTCATCCTCGGCCGCATCCATGCGGCCTTCCTCGAAGGCGACGGCGGCCCGCGCATAGTGAGCAGAGGCGCCGCCGCGGCCTCCGGCCAACACTCGGTTGATCTCGGTGCGCGCCGCCTCGTAGGAGCCCTGGTCGGCCAGGATGAGCGCGCGCATCAATGGAACATTGGTTGCATCGGCCTTCAGGTCGCCGGCCGCGTCTAGGTCGCGCAAGGCGCCATCGGCGTCGCCGTCGGCGCGCCGCACGACGGCACGGCTGTAGATCAGCTGCCATGCGTTGCCGTCCTGCTTGATCGCCTCGTCGAGGTCGGCAAGCGCCTTATCGCGATTGTCCAGGTCGTCCTGCGCCAAGCCGCGGGCCTCGTAGGCGCGGGCGAATCCAGGCTTCAGCTCAAGCACCTTGGTGAAATCGGCAACAGCCTTGGAGAAATCGCCAGCGCGCCGGTTGGCGCTGCCGCGGTTGAAAAAGCCTATGTACATCTGCTCGCGGGGCAGCCGTCCGCTGTCCATTACCCGCGTGCATGCCGCCGCGGCGGCGCGGTTCTTTGCTGCAGTGCAACTCGATAGGTCGTCGCTCATCCCAGCCGAAGCAGTGGTCGCCATCAGGGCGGCGAGCAGGAAGCAGCCGGTCAGCAAACCACCAATCAAAACAAAATAGCCGCGCAACATTTTCGCCTCCCAAGGAGCGAGATCTTTAGCCATCCGCAAGGATCGCCGCCCACCCGAGCGGCCGATCTCCACTGGTTACCAGCGTGCGCTGCGGCGTACTGTTCCGCACGGAACAGCCGCCCTTTCACAGGTTAAGAACAATCCCCACATGGCTGCGGTGTGCGGTCGTTCCGCCCGGCGCCATTCAGCGGTTTGTTACGTTTGTCGGGCAATGTCTGCACCCGGAACACATCGCTGCTCGGTACTGTGTGGGGCGCCAAATTCGTATAGTCTGTCCCTCGTCTGCCCCGTGGACAAACAGGCTCATTCGCAAGGTCCAGTCATGAACATGCAGATATTCAATCGCCTTGCGCGCCGCGCAGGCATGCTTTCCCTGGCAGCTCTCCCGGTCATCGGTTTCATCGGACCGAGCGCCGCGGAACCGGGCGCCAGCTTGGCCGGCTCGTGGAGCGGCGGCGGCTGGGTTTCGTTCGCCAGCGGCTCGAAGGAGAAGGCCCGTTGCCACGCCCGCTATACGGGCGGCGGCGGCAGCTACACCGTGACCGCGACCTGCGCTACCGCTTCCGGCAAGGCTTCGCAGACCGCCACTGTCTACAAGGTCAGCGGCAGCTCCTACAAAGGCAGCTTCTTAAACTCGCAGTACAACATCCGCGGCTCGATCCGTGTCGTCGTGCACGGCAAGAGCCAAAGCGTCAGCCTGTCGGGCGACGGCGCTTCAGCTCAGCTCAATCTGTCGCGCCGCTGATCGTTTTAGCGCAGTCGATTAAAAAAAAGCCGGAGCGTGACTGATGTCGCGCTCCGGCTTTTTTTGGCTTCGAGAATTGTTGGCTTGGCAGCCCGTCAGGGTGACGGCGCGGCGGCACTGGCACCGATATCGCGCAGCCCCACTGCCGACGAGCCCTTGACGAACGAGCCGCCCTGACCGGGCGGGGCCGGGATCGCGCCAGGCGCGGCTGCCGAAGCGCCCGCTGCCGCTGGGGCCGCCGCAGAAGCGGCATTGCCCATGTCGTACAGAACCGGCTCGCCGTTGCCGCACGTGCGCGGCGCTTGCACGTTGAGCGGGCTGAGGCCGGTATCATCCTGCGCGTCGGGCTTGCGGCCGTAGCGCGTACGCCAATCGGCGACGATGCCGGTCGCCTGCTTGCGTACGCCCGTTGCCGCGCCGCAGTAGATGTTCTGGTAGATGTCGTCGATCCACACCCGCTCATAGGCCGGCGAGTTCGCCACTGCGACCGAGATGAGGGCCAGCGCCTTCACCGGATCGGCCGGCATGTACTTGCCGCGCCACAGCAGATCGGCAAGGAACGCCTGCGCCGCGGAGTGGCCCTTCTGGCTCAACACCGACAGCCAGTGCTTGGCATAGGGAACGTCGCTCTCGATGCCGTCGCCGTGCAGATAGAGCTTGGCCAGCTCGAACTGGGCGTCCTCGTCGCGGAAGAACTGCGCGGCCTCACGCAGATACTCCATGGCGATCGTCTGGTTCGGCTTGAGGTTCACCTCAGGCAGGCCGTTGAGCAGATAGCCGGCGATACGCGTCATTGCCTTGGCGACGTACGGCGCCCGCTGGTCGTCATCGGGGTCGACGTCGGTGTGCTCCTCGGCAATCTTCAAGTAAAGCTCGTACGCCTTGGCGTGGTCGGTGCGCGAGCCGTTGTTGTCCGAGTAGATGCGCGCCAGATAGTACGGTGCGAGGAAGAGGTGCGCCTCGGCCGCATACTCGAGGGCCGGAATGGCGATCTCGTAATAGCCGCCGTTGAAGGCGCCGATACCCTGATCGAGCGCGTCTTGCGCCGATCGGTACTTGGCGGCCGCAGCCGACGCACCGATGGAGCCCAGACAGAGCAATAGACCAGCCAGAAACACGCGAACTGTTCGATTAAATATCCGCATAGCAGACCACTTCCGCTTTGCCGCCTTCATGAGTAACCGCGCCCTTGTAGGCAGGCCCGACCAGCTTGGCGTACTTGCGCAACGCGCCGCTCTGGTAGGGATTGTCCGGGGCTTTCCAATTCTTCTTGCGCGCGGCGAGCTCGGCCGCGTCGAGTTCGACGTCGAGCGTGCCCTTGTCCGCATCAATCGAAATGATATCGCCGTCCTTCAGCAGGCCGATCGGACCACCAACTGCCGCTTCCGGGCCGACGTGGCCGATGCAAAAGCCGCGCGTGCCGCCGGAGAAACGTCCGTCGGTGATCAGCGCGACCTTCTCTCCGGCGCCCTGTCCGTAAAGCGCCGCCGTGGTCGAGAGCATCTCGCGCATGCCGGGGCCGCCGATGGGGCCCTCGTAGCGAATGACGATGACTTCGCCTTCGTTGTATTGGCCGGCATCCACCGCCGCGAACGCGTCTTCCTCGCAGTCGAACACGCGCGCCGGGCCGCGGAACTGGTGCTTCTTGAGGCCAGCCACCTTCACGATGGCGCCGTCGGGAGCAAGCGTGCCGCGCAGGCCGACGACGCCGCCGGTCGGGGTGATCGGCGTCGAAACCGGATAGACGACCTTTTGGTCGGTGTTGAACTTCACCTTCTCGAGGTTCTGCTTCAGCGTGCGGCCGGTGACCGTGAGGCAATCGCCATGCAGCAGGCCGCCGTCGAACAGCGCCTTCAATATCTGCGGCACGCCGCCGATGTCGAACACGTCCTTGGCAACGTACTTCCCGCCCGGCTTCAGGTCGGCGATGTACGGCGTGCGCTTGAAGATTTCGGCGACTGCGAACAAGTCGAAGTCGATGCCGGCCTCGTGCGCCATGGCCGGGAGATGCAGCGCCGCGTTGGTCGAGCCGCCGGTAGCGGCGACGATAACGGCGGCATTCTCAAAAGCTTCGCGCGTGCAGATATCGCGCGGACGGATACCGCGCGCGAGCAGGTTCATAACCGCCCTACCGCTCTCGACAGCGTAGGCATCGCGGCTCTCGAACGGCGCCGGGGCGCCGGCCGAGCCGGGGAGCGCGAGGCCAATTGCTTCCGACACGCAGGCCATGGTGTTGGCGGTGAACTGGCCGCCGCACGAACCGGCGGACGGGCAGGCGACACACTCAAGCTCGTGCAGCTCTTCGTCCGACATGCGCCCGGCCGAATGCATGCCGACGCCTTCGAACACGTCGACCACGGTAACATCGCGGCCTTTGAACTTGCCTGGCAGAATCGAGCCGCCATAGAGAAACACGGACGGCACATTGAGGCGCAGCATGGCCATCATGATGCCGGGCAGAGATTTATCGCAGCCGGCGATGCCGACGATCGCGTCGTAGCAGTGACCGCGCATGGTTAGCTCGATCGAATCGGCGATGACCTCGCGCGAGACGAGCGACGACTTCATACCCTGGTGACCCATGGCGATGCCGTCGGTCACCGTGATGGTGCAGAATTCACGCGGCGTGCCGCCGGCTTCATCGACGCCCAGCTTGGCGGACTGCGCCTGGCGCATCAGCGATATGTTGCATGGGGCTGCCTCGTTCCAGCACGACACCACGCCGACGAACGGGCGGTGGATGTGCTCCTCTTCGAGGCCCATGGCGTAGTAATAGGACCGATGCGGCGCGCGCGTCGGACCTTCCGTCACGTGACGGCTCGGCAGCTTTGATTTATCGAACGTTTTCGCGTCCATACTTCTTATTGGTCCGTGCACAACAGGTAAGCGACAAGTAGCGATAGCCTCGTAGAGAGGTATCGCGCGAATTCGGATGCGGGCTGCCCACGCCTCTGTGTCTGAAAAGCTTGCGAAGCAGACGGCCACCCGCCGCCACTTCACGCTTCCTCGCACTTCCTAGCCTGAAGGCTGGCGCCGTATTGTGGCGCAACGGCGGCAGTGATCGCCCAAATCGTGGCCCGTTCGCCACATCTCACAGATGAGCGTTAACCGTCATGGAACGGCGCCGCGAAAATGAGGATCAACTTACGGATTCGAGCCGCTTGATTGCCGCCTTCAGGCGCTTGATGGCGCCTTCAAGCTCGGCCTTGCGATCGCGCGCCTCCTCCACCGCCTCTTCCTTGGCTTTGGCCATGAATTGGGGATTGGAGAGCTTGGCGTCCATCTTTCCGAGGTCGCTTTCCGCCTTTTCGATCTCGCGACCAAGGCGCGCAGTCTCGGCTGCAGCGTCGATGACCCCGCCTAGCGGCAGGGCGGCGGTGGTGTCGCCGACGACGATCACCGCGGAACCCTTGGGCGCCGCCTTGGGGAAGGTGATGCTGTCGAGGCGGGCCAGGCGACTGATCGTGTCCTCGTGGCGCTTTGCACGATCACGCAGTGCCGGCGAGGCATTGGGCAGCGCCAGCGGCAGCTTGGCGGCGACGGGAACGTTCATTTCCGTCCGAACCGAGCGGATTTCGGAGATGAGCCGCACGACCCAGCCCATTTCCTCATCGACCTCGGCGTCGACCAGGCCGGAGAACACCGGCCACTGGCTGAGCGCCAGGAGGTTCTCGCGCCTCTCGCCGTGCTCCACGGCATGCGCCCATAGCTCCTCGGTGATGTAGGGCATGAACGGATGCAGCAGCTTGAGGATCTGGTCGAGCGTCCAGGCGACCGTGGCGCGCGTCTCCGCCATCGCTGCTTCGTCGTCACCCGACAGGATCGGCTTGATGAGTTCGAGGTACCAGTCGCAGAACTCGCCCCACACGAACTCGTAGACGGCCGTCGCCGCCTCGTTGAATTTGTAGGCCTCTAGGTTCTCGGTGACGGCGCGAGCGGCGCGCTCGGTCTCGCCGGCGATCCAGCGGTTGACGGTCACCTTCAACTTCGAAGGATCGAAGCCGCGGCGACGCACGCATTCGTTCATCTCGGCAAAGCGCGCCGCATTCCACAGCTTGGTTGCGAAGTTGCGGTAACCTTCGACGCGCTGCGTCGACAGCTTGATGTCGCGGCCTTGCGCCGCCATGGCGGCCAGCGTGAAGCGCAGGGCGTCGGCACCGTAAGTATCGATGACGCCGAGCGGGTCCATGACGTTGCCCTTCGACTTCGACATCTTCTGCCCCTTCTCGTCGCGCACGAGGGCATGGATGTAGATGTCGCGGAACGGCACTTCTTCCATGAAGTGCAGGCCCAGCATCATCATGCGGGCGATCCAGAAGAAGATGATGTCGAAGCCGGTGACCAGCACGCTGGTCGGATAGTAGCGCGCCAGCTCCGGCGTTTTGTCCGGCCAGCCGAGTGTCGAGAACGGCCACAGGCCCGAGGAGAACCAGGTGTCGAGCACGTCCTCGTCGCGCCAGACATAGACAACGTTGATATTGTCCGCTTTAGCCGCCTTCGACCTCGTTGCGGATACTACAGGATTGGGGGCAAGCCGAACCGTCTCGCAATTGTAATATTGTTTGGCTTGCTCAAACGCTTCTTCCTCAGTCTCAGCTACGAATATTTTATTCTGTTCGTGAGGTATGACGTCGTACCGACGTTTAATCTCCCCATTATCTTCAACGAGTTTCGGGCCGTACCACGCCGGGATCTGATGCCCCCACCACAGCTGGCGCGAGATGCACCACGGCTGGATGTTGCGCATCCACTCGAAGTAGGTCTTCTCCCAGTTCTTCGGCACGAACGAAGCCTTGCCTCGCTCGACCATGGCGATGGCGGGCTTCGCCAACTCGGCGGCATTGACGTACCACTGGTCGGTCAGCCACGGCTCGATGACGACGCCCGAGCGGTCACCGTGCGGCACGGTGTGCGTTGTCGGTTCGATCTTCTCAAGAAGGCCGAGCGCGTTCATGTCGGCGACAACGCGCTTCCTCGCCTCGAAGCGATCGAGCGTGCGATAGGCCGCCGGTGCCGCGTCGTTGATGCGCGCGCGATCGTCCAGCACGTTGATCTGCTCGAGCCCGTGCCGCTTGCCGACGTCGAAGTCGTTGAAGTCGTGCGCCGGCGTGATCTTCACCGCGCCGGTGCCTTTCTCCGGGTCGGAATATTCGTCGGCGAAAATCGGAATCTCGCGGCCGACCAGCGGCAGCTTCACCTTGGCGCCCGCCTTGATCAGCGCCGCATAGCGCTCGTCGTCCGGATGCACGGCAACGCCGGTGTCGCCGAGCATGGTCTCGGGTCGCGTCGTGGCAACGACGATGTAGTCCTTGTCGTAGCCCGGAACCTTGGCCGCCAACGGATAGCGGAAGTGGTACATGTGGCCGGATGGATTGCGCGCCAGCGCCTTGCCGAGCGCCTCTGCGTCAAACGGCTTCTCCGCATCACCCGAGGTCCACTCGAACGTGCCGCGCGCCTCGACCTGCACGACCTCGAGGTCGGAGATCGCCGTCTGGAATTTCGGATCCCAATTGACGAGGCGCTTGTCCTTATAGATGAGCCCCGCCTCGAACAGCGAAACGAACACCTTGAGGACGGCCTTCGACAGCCCCTCGTCCATGGTGAAGCGCTCGCGGCTCCAGTCGCACGAGGCGCCGAGCCGCTTCAGCTGATTGGTGATGGTCGAGCCGCTCTCTTCCTTCCAGGCCCATACCTTCTCGACGAACTTCTCGCGTCCGATGGTGCGCCGGTCAGGCTCCTGCCGTTCCATCATCTGCCGTTCGACGACCATCTGCGTGGCGATGCCGGCATGATCGGTTCCGGGCTGCCAGAGCACGTCCTTGCCGCGCAGGCGCTCGAAGCGGCACAGCACGTCCTGCAGGGTGTTGTTGAGCGCGTGCCCCATGTGCAGCGAGCCCGTCACGTTCGGCGGTGGGATGACGATGCAGTAGGGCTGCGCGTTGGCACGATCGGGACGGCCGGCCTTGAAGGCGTCGGCGCGCTCCCATTCCGCACGGATGCGCGGCTCGATTTCGGCGGGCTGGTAGGTCTTCTCAAGCATTTGGGTGGAAATCTCTGGGGGCGAGCGAGACCAGCGGTCCTACGCTCTCCATTCCCGCACTGTCAACGGGAACGGTTGGCGCCGCCGAAACGGCGGCGGCGCGTTTGCAGACCGGCGATACCTTTCAGGATTTGGCGGGATCCTTGCCGTCGCCCTGCGTGTCCGTCAACTCGCTGCGAAGCGCGTCCTCGACGATGCGCGGCATATTCTCGGCCAGCCATTGGCGCAGCATCGGGCGCAGCAGCTCGGCAGCGGCGCGGTCCATCTTTGGTGGCGCGCCCGGCGCGCTGGATGCATCCGCTTTTTCGGCGTTGCCGGCGGTGGCCGCAGAGGCCGAGGCGATGGCATCGGCCACGGCCTTCTTGGCGCCGATGCCTCCGATGAACGAGGCGCCCGACGTAAACACCGACAGCGTGTCCGGCTGCTGCTGTACCATTTCGACGACGGCGTCGAGCAGCGCTTCCGTATGCGCCGATGCGGCCTCGCTCGGGCTGGCGGGCCCGGCGGCGCCGACGGACGTTGCCGGCTCGGCAGACGTTGGCGCCGGCATCTCGACCTTGGCTGGTTTTTCCGGCGCCTTTTCAACTGTCGGCGCAACCGCATCGGCGACCGGCCTAGCGGGCTCGCGCAGCGGCCGCGGGAAAGCAGCGACGTTGGGCGCTGCTGTGCCGTTGAGACCGTGTGCAGCGCTGCCGTTCAATCCGGTGCGCAAGGGCAATACGCGCGGCTCCTCAGCCGCCTCCGTTCTACCCTCGGACTTGTCGGTGTCGACCTTCGACGTTGCCGGCTCGGCGGCAGGCTTTGCTTCGGCGGCGGCGGCCTTGGCCGAGGCGTCCTCGCGCTGCGGGACGACGGTGCCGAAGTCAAAGGACATCAGCTCGCGCTTGGCATCGGACTGTGCGGCGGCCTGCTCGGCTCGCCAATCGGGGAAATTCGGCAGGTGCCCCCCGCTATCGGTGACCGGCTTGGAACCGGCGCCGGAAATGGAGTGCGCGTCAGCCTTGGACGCTGCCGGTTGCGGATCGGCACGCTGCGGACCCTTCTCGAGCACGCTGGCGATCTCCTGCTGCAGCGAGCGGCGCTGATCGGATAACGCGGTCGCCACCTTGAGCGCATCGGCAAGACTATTAAAGTTCGAAGCCGGGGCATCACCCTGCTGGGCCGGGGTGCCAGTGGGCTGGCGCGGCTGGCTCCGGGGATCGACCGCCGCCCCAGTGCGCGACTCGCCGAATGGGGTGCGGCCCATCTGGTCGGGCATCGGGCTCGGGCCCGGCCTGTCATCCGAGATCATCTTGCGGATGGAGGCTAGGATTTCCTCCATGCTCGGCTCAGACGCCAACTGTGGCTTACTCATGAGGTGCCATCCTCTACGCGCGCATTGGCCACCGCCCGCTCGCGGGCCTCTGCGCATCCCCGGTCGTACAACGGCAGTGCCCGCCCATCAATAAGGCTACGCAACTTGGGTAGCCGGGGCTCCACACACCCTGGGGCCCAAGCCCCGCCCCGGCGGGCAATCCGCTACGTCAAGGGGACATGGCTAGCCACCATCCTTGGCAGCTCTGTGGCGCGACGCCGCGCCGCGCATATTTTCGACGTAGTTATTTCGCCCCGGCCTACTTAACCGGGTCCCAGCCCTGGTCGGTGGTCTGCGGGGCAGCTTCGAACGTCTCCTCGCGGCCATCGCCGTATTTGATGGAGAGGCCGATCCACTTGCGGCGCACTTCCTTGTAGTGGACGTTGGGATCGTAGACGTAGGCCGCGGTGCCGAGCCATGCCGCATCGAGCCGGCCCATCGAGCCGATGACGCTATAGGCCGCCACCACCAGGTTGCGCCGCGTCGTCTCCAGGTTGACCTGCGAGTTGAGATACTCGAGCTCGGCGTTGAGCACGTCGAGCAGCGTGCGCTGGCCGACCTTCTCCTCCTCGCGCACGCCCTGCAGCGCCACCTTGTTGGATTCCACCGCCACGCGATCCGATTGCAGCTGCGCCCGCGCCGCCTCCAGCTGCGACCAGGCCGCAACGACGTTCTGCGTCTGCTCAGTGCGCACCTGCTCGATCTGCTGCAGGATGCCGAGGTGGTTCTGCTTGGCCTGGCGCACCCGGGCGTAGACGTCGCCCGCTTCGTAGATCGGGATGATGGCGCGGCCGACCACCGTCGAACTCTCGGACTCGTCGGTCAGCTTCGATGAACCGAAGCGGTCGTTGTAGCTGGCTTCCAGCTGCACCGTCGGCAGCAGCTCGCCGCGGATCTGCTCAACGGTGTACTTGGCGGCCTGCTCGCGGAACAGCGCGGCGATCACCAGCGGGTCCTCGTTGTTGCTGACGCCGACGGCGTCGTTCAGCGAGTGCGGCAGGAACGTCTCGGGCGCCCCCGGCCACGCCAGGCCGCTCGGCGGATGACCGATGACCAGCTGATAGGCGCCGCGGCTGGTGCGCAGGTTGGCGCGCGCTGCATCGAGGCGCGACACGGAGTCGGCGCGGCGGGCTTCGGCCTGCGCCACGTCGGTGCGCGTCACCTCGCCGACCGCGAAGCGGTCCTGCGCCGCCTTCAATTCGCGCGACAGCACGTTGACGTTGTTCTCGTTGAGCCGCACCAGCTCCTGGTCGCGTACCACGTCCATGTAGGCGGTGACCGCCTGCAGCAGCACGCTGCGCTCCACGTCGCGCAGCACCTCGCGCTCGGCGCGCACGTTGGCCTCCGCGCCGTTCACCGCGTTGTAGGTGCGAAAGCCGCTGAAGATCGGCTGCACGGCATTGACCCCGTAGCCGCGCGGCTTGGTGACGCCGTCGAGGAAATTGCTCGGCCGCTGGTCGGTGCGCTCGATGCCGACGTCGGCGTTGCCGGTGATGGTCGGCCGGTAGCCGGACATGGCGCG
>JBDTOR010000025.1:0-21484 GCA_039933175.1 Hyphomicrobium sp.
CCCAGCGCTAGGTCTGGGTGCGCCGGGTCCGCAGGTACTGGGTAACGGCCCGGACTGAAAGCCAGATAACGGCTATGGAGGTGATCATGAAGGGGATGCCTAAGACAGGAATGGCGTATTCGGCGGTGGCGGCGGAGATGAGGCCGTAGTGCTCGGCGAGGGTCGCCATGGCATTCAACGCCAGGAGCCCGAGCATGACCAGCGACACCCGCATCAAGTTCGGATGCTCGCGCCACAGGTAGGCATTAAAGGGGCTCGAACTCAGGTCGAACATGTTCGCGACGATGAGCAGCGGCATGAGCACCGCGACGGCGAAGTTCAGGTAGAGGTCGAAGTTGGATAACGTGTGCATGGGCGTCTCCAGGACTAGGCGCTAGGCACGGCGTCTCCCCCATCGCCAGGACGGCGACGGGCAGCGACCGTGGAAGCGAAATTCGGGCCTCAGGGGTATTCGCCGGCCCAGATGACGAACGGCATCGCCGCAACGATGATGACGACAATCGCGAGATCAAAGAGGGTAAGCATAGTCCGCTCCTGCATGTTTAACAGCTGCAACGGAGCGTAGCTGGGTCGGCCTGGACCGGCTGTTCCCGGGGGAACAAAGCTCGCCGGTCGGGCAGTTACTTCGATAAAAGCTCAAGGAACCGGCCGGCGGATTGCATTTCCTGCCAACGCCGCTCGCGCCGGTCGGCGGCTTCCACATCGATGCCCCAGCGGGCGATCTGCCAGTCCTCATCGAGGTGCGCGGCCGCCCAGGCTTCAGCGAGGGACATGCGTCCCTTGGCGACGGCGAGCGCCAGGAATGCCGAACCCGTCAGCGTCGTCATCACGTGCAGGCACGCCAAAGCGAAGGCGTTGAACGGCACCAGCAGCGTGGCGAAGCCTTCCAGCGCGTGGCGGCTCTGGGTCACCGGCATCACGCCCTCGGCCAGCAGGAACCGCTCGCCGGTCTCCGCCTCGATCCAGCTCAGGGTGGGATCCCATGTCATCGACTGCAGGTCGGCGAGCGCGCTCGGGCCTTCGGCGCGATAGCAGAGAAGATCGCTGCCGGCGAAGCGGACGATCTCGGCCGCCACCTCGGGCGCGTTCTCCTCGACTCCATCGATGGTGGTGATGGCGATCTTGGACAACGGCATGGTGGCGGGGTCGATGCGCTCGGTCTGCGCCGACCATTCTGCCGCGATGGCCTCGGCCAGCGCGCGGGTCGGAACTTGCAGCTGCAGCTTCTTTGGCGTCCGCACGGGGCGGCCGTCGAGAAGGACCGCAAAGCCACCACCGGGCTCCTCGCGAACGTCGACCTTTTGGTAAAACCGCTTCGGCAAAGGCGCGTGCATCGCCTCCCTGCCGGGGACCTTGCTGACCGGTTTGTCGGCCGGCTCGGTCACGCCGCCTGCTCCCGCGCCGCGAAGAAGGCGTCGATGTCGGAGGTCAGCCTGTCGCACGAGTCGATGACTGTGTGCGCCCCGGCCGTGCGCAGCTCGTCGATCGAGTGATAGCCCCAGGCGACGCCCAGCGCGCCGACGCCGGCCGCGCGCGCCATTTCCATGTCGAACGTCGTATCGCCGACCATGACCGTACATTCCGGGGTTGCCCCCGCCTCCGCCATGGCGGCGTGCAGCATGGCGGGATGCGGCTTTGAAGGATGATCATCGGACGTCTGCACGGTGAGGAAACGGTGCGCCCAGCCCTCGCGCTCGAACAGCCGGTCGACGCCCTTGCGCGACTTGCCGGTGGCAATGCCGAGGACTACGTCATTGCGTTTGCCAAACGCGTCAACGGCCGCGGCGATGCCGCCGAACAGCGGCTCGTGCAGTTCAGGATCGCGACGTATCTCCAGGAAGGCGGATTTGTAGCGCTGCACCATCTGCGCCCGCAGGGCCTCATCGTGCTCGGCCGCCAGTACGGCGAAGGCTTCGGGCAGCGACAGGCCGACGATGGCCAGCGTTGCCACGCGCGTCGGCGCGGTGAGACCGAAGCCCGTGAAGGCGTGCGTCATCGCCTCGCAGATGCCGTTCTGGCTGTCGACGAGAGTGCCATCGCAGTCCAGGACGACGAGCTTCATGTCTCGGGATCCTCGTAGCGGTCGGCGTCGAGACTGAGCAGATCCCAAGTCCTGCGCATGTGATCGGGTAGCGGCGCCGTCACGTCGATCTTGCCGCCGGTGACCGGGTGGGGCAGCACAAGGCGGCGGGCGTGCAAGTGCAGCTTGTTCTCGATCTGCTCTGCGGGGAGGTTGTCATCGCCGCCATACTTGTTGTCGCCGACGATCGGATGGCCGATCAGCGCCATGTGGGCGCGCAACTGGTGCTGGCGGCCGGTGACCGGCTTGAGCGAAACCCAGGACGCCTTGTTGGCCAGGCGGTCGACGACCGAATAGTGCGTGGTGGCGTGCATCGCTTCCTTCTGCTCGCCCGGAAGCGCCTTGCGCACGCGGTCGCCGTCGGGACCGGAGGCCTTCACCAGCGGCGCTTCGACCTTGCCCTGCGGCGGCCGCGGCACGCCCTTGACCAGAGCCCAATAGGTCTTGGCGGCTGAACGGGTCTGGAACACGCGTCCGAGCTTGGCGGCGGCGTCGCGATGTTTGGCGACGAGGAGGACACCGGTGGTGTCGCGGTCCAGCCGATGGACGAGACGCGGGCGCTCGCCGCCGAACCGATCAGCCATGCCCTCCAGCATACCGTCGACATGCCGCTTGGTACCGCTGCCGCCCTGCACGGCGAGGCCGAACGGCTTGTTGAGCACGAGGACGTGGTCGTCCTCAAATAGGATCATCCGCTCGATGGCCGTGCGGTCGGCTTTCGACAGGCCAAGCGGCGCCTTGACGCTCGGCGCGGCCGGCGGCTTTTCGGTGCGCACCACCTGCGGCACGCGGATCTGCGCACCCGCCTCGAGACGCTCATTACCCTCGGCGCGCTTGCTGTTGACCCGCACCTGCCCGGTCCGCAGCAGCTTCTGAAGGTATGAGTAGCCGACGTCCGGAAAGTGGATGCGGAACCACCTGTCGAGGCGCATGTCCGCCTCGTCCGCCTTAACTTTGATGGTTTCAACGCGATCGTTCATAAGAAGCTCGAATGCGCGGCGCGTGTGCGCCCGCTAAATTGCAGTGGCCGGCATGCGGCGGATGAGAACCGACTATATCCCTTCCGGGGACGGCAAGGGTAAAGGCGCGGCGATCAGGCCGCCGGCGTGTTGGTACGCCCTGCGCCCGCGATAATCCAGCCCACCAGCCAGCCGATGATCAGACCGCCGATGTTGGCGCCGATGAATACCAGCATGTGCAGGTTCTCGGCGTCGTCGGAGCTCTCGAACGCCTGCCGGGAGACGACCCAGTCGGCAACCGAGGAGCCGATGAAGACGGTCGCCAGCGAAGCGCCGATGAACGCGAACACCATGGCAACGACGTACCGCACCGCGAACCCCCTACTTCACTTCCCAGAACCAGATCTCGCCGGCGTTGGCATAGTTCGAGTAGTAGCCCACCCAGGAGAACCATTCGAGCAGCCACTTGGCCGAGGAGCGATAGCCGTTCCACACATCGATGTGGTCGCCGGTGGCACGGCCGCTGTCGGACATGCGCTTCCAGTAGTCCTGGAAATAGATGATGCCTGTGCGCCCGAACAGCTTCGGGTAATAGTGCGCGGCCTCCGTGCCGGTGATCTTCTCGACCGGCCCGATGCCCGGAATGTTGGCGTGCGTCAGCGCGTTGGCGAGCTGGCTGGCATTGATGAAATGCATGTCCGAGCGCGGGTGTACCGCACAAGCCGCGCAGCCGCCGATCTGCCCGTCGGTGACGCCCGCCCGGCGCAGGGCGACGCCGAGGCGGATGGCGCACTGATTATGGAAGACGGGAAAGCCCATGGGGACGTGCTCGCCCTCCATGTTGGTCAGCTCGTGCGGCGCGATGCACGGGGTGGTGACCGATTCATTGATCGGGTGGCCGCGCCACAAATCGATGAATTGCACCATGCGTGTCCCCTACCCTACCTGCCCGCGGCCTCAGTATAAGCAGTCGGCGTGACGACGTGAACTCGTGAAATCGCGCGTGAAATCCACGATTTCACCACTTCACCGTCTCACGACTTCACGTTTTCCCCCGCTTGGCGCGCAGGTCGGCCCAGTAGGTCAGGCGCTTGCGGATCTCGCGCTCAAAGCCCCGGTCCGGCGGATCGTAGTACTCGGGGCGGGCAGCGAACTCCTCCGGAAAGTAATCTTGCCCCGAGAAGCCCTCCTCCGTGTCGTGGTCATACGCGTAGCCGGAGCCGTAGCCTTCCGACTGCATGAGCTTGGTCGGCGCGTTGAGGATGTGCTTGGGAGGGCTCAGCGACCCGTACTCCTTGGCGGCCCGCATCGCCGCCTTGTAGGCGACATAGGCAGCGTTCGATTTGGGCGCGGTGGCGAGATAGATCGTCGCCTGCGCCAACGCCAGCTCGCCCTCGGGACTGCCGAGAAAGTCGAAAGTGTCTTTGGCCGCCAGCGTCTGCACCAGTGCCTGCGGATCGGCGAGGCCGATGTCCTCGACGGCCATGCGCACGAGACGCCGCGCGAGAAACAGGCGGTCCTCGCCGCCATCGAGCATGCGGCAGAGCCAATAGAGCGCGGCGTCAGGATCCGACCCGCGCACCGACTTGTGCAGCGCGCTAACCAGGTTGTAGTGGCCTTCGCGCGACTTGTCGTAGAGCGGAGCGCGCTTTTGCACCAGCGTACTCAGGGCGGCGCGGTTGAGCGGCGACTGCCCGGGCGCGACCGCCGCAAAGACCTCGTCGGCGAGATTGATCGAGGCGCGCCCATCGCCGTCGGCCATCACGATCATCGCCTGGCGCGCATCGGCATCGAGCGGCAGCGCCCGCTTCTCCTCCTTCTCGGCACGCACCACCAGGTCTTCGATTGCCGCTTCGTCGAGGCGATTGAAGACCAGCACGGAGGCGCGGCTCAGCACGGCGCCGTTCAGCTCGAAGGACGGGTTCTCCGTCGTCGCGCCGACCAGCGTGATGGTGCCGTCCTCCATGTGCGGCAGGAAGCTGTCCTGCTGCGCACGATTGAAGCGGTGGATCTCATCGATGAAGAGGAGCGTGCCTTTGCCCTGCTCGCGGCGCGCCTTGGCGCGGTCGAAGGCTTTGCGCAGATCCTGCACGCCTGAGAAGATCGCCGATAGCTGCTCAAACTCGAGCTGCGTCTCGTGGGCCAGCAGGCGCGCGACCGTCGTCTTACCGGAGCCGGGCGGTCCCCACAGAATGAGGCTCGGCAACCGGCCGCTCTTCAGCATGCGCGTCAGGGTGCCGTTGGGCCCGACGAGCTGCTCCTGGCCGACGACCTCGGAGAGCTTCTGCGGACGCAACCGATCGGCCAGGGGGCGCGGCGCCCCTTTCTCCAGTCCAGCGGCTTCGAACAGCGTTGCCAACGGGTTTAGCCCGACATTTGCAGCTTCATCAGGCGCCCGTTGCGCTTGATGGTGACGCTCCACATGCGTTGCGGGGTACGCGTCAGCTCATCGAGCGCGATGACGTCGGTGATCTTGTCGTTGTTGATCTGCACGATGATGTCGCCCGGCTGGAAGTCGAGGCGCGCGGCGACGCCGCCCGAGCGAACGGCGACGATGACGACGCCATCGGTCTCATCGAGATTAAGCTCGTCGGCGACGCTGGGGAGAATATTCGACACGCGCGCGCCGTCGAACGGGTGGTTGCCCGACAGGTTGCGAACGTCGTCCTTGCCCGGCTTGGGTGCCGGCAGCAGCGGCACATCCAAAAGGACGACCTTGCCGTTGCGGATGAGTTCGATGCGGCTGTTGTTGCCGACGCCACGCGTGGTTAGCCGGTACAGAACCGAATGAGAGTCGCCGACCTCGAATCCGTCGACACTGGTGATGACGTCACCGAGCTGCATGCCGGCCTTGGCGGCCGGCCCGTTGTCGCTGAGGCGCACGACGAGCGCACCCGACACACGGTCGAGCTTGAGCAGCACCGCTTTATCGCGCGTGACGGTTTCAAGCTGGCCACCGAGCCACGGGCGCTCGATCTTGCGCCCGGCGATGACGTTATCGGCGTAGAGCCGCACAAGGTTCGAGGGAATGGCGAAGCCGATGCCGACCGAGCCGCCCGATTGCGAGAAGATCATCGTGTTGATGCCGGCAAGGTTGCCGTTCATGTCGACCAGCGCGCCACCGGAGTTGCCCGGGTTGATGGCCGCGTCGGTCTGCAGGAACACCTGCGTTTCCGCCTGCGCCATCTCCGTGCGCGCCAGCGCCGAGATGATGCCGCTGGTGACCGTCTGCCCGACGCCGAACGGATTGCCGATTGCCAGCACTACGTCGCCGACCTCGAGCTTGTCGCTGTCGGCGAACTGCAGGAACGGGAAGTCGTTGCCGCCCTTCTCGATCTTCAGCACGGCCAGATCGGTACGCTCGTCCTGGGCGACGATTTTTGCATCGAACTCGCGCTTGTCGGACAGCGCGACGCGGATCTGCGTATCGGTTCCGCCTTTGACGACGTGCGTGTTGGTGACGATGACGCCGTCGCGGCTGATGATGACGCCGGAGCCGAGCGAGGACTGGATGCGCTCCTGCGGCAAGCCGAAGCCGCCCCGGTTGCCGAAGAAGCGCTGGAAGAATGGATCGTTGGCGAAGGGCGAGACGGATGTGCGCACGCGCGAGCGGACGTAGACATTGACGACCGCGGGCGTCGCCTTCTTGACGATGGGCGAATAGGAGTACTGCAGCGACGTGCGCGACGGCGGCACGGCGCGGTCCTGCGCCGGCGCGGCGCCTGAAGCCGCAACCAGCGCCAGCGCGGCGGCGATCATGCGGATGATTGGCGTAGTTATCGGCATCGTCATGGTTCGACTGCGATCCCTGCAAAACGGCGCGGCGAAGGTCCCGCGAGCCCGGTACTTGGGGCGCGGCCGAGAAATAGCATAGCCGCCAGCATCGTGGCGCTCCCGTGACAAACCGCCGGTCACGAAGCGCTCCGACTTTGGCAGCCTTTTCAGGCTAAATAACCTGCAGGGCCCGCAGGCTGGCGGCGGCCGAGGTCACGGCCTCCTGGGGAGAGCGGAAGGTCTGGCCGAGCGTGGTATGCGCCTTGGCGTTGGTGACCGGGCGCGGGAAGCCAAGATCGGCCAATACACCCTTCAGGCGCCCATCGACGAGGGCCAGGGCGCGCACGGCCATGTCCGGTAGCTCTCCGCGCGGTACCTTCTTGGCGAGGTCGGGCAGCGCCTGCTTGATCAACTGGCCGATCTCGAACAGGCGCAGGAAGCCATTGGCGGTGAGGAACCGCTGCCCGTTGGCGTTCGGATTGGTCATGGCCAGCACATGCGTCACGGCAACGTCGCGCACATCGCTGACGGGGAAGCCGATCTTGGGGGCGGCGGGATAAGCGCCGGTACCCATGAGGCGGATGACCTCGTGCGAGGTCGAAAGGTCGGCGTCGGGCGCCGGCCCGAGCACGAAGGCCGGATTGATGACCGTCAGCTCCGACGCACCAGGTGTGTTCCTGACGAACTCCCACGCGGCCCGCTCGGCCAGCGTCTTCGACATGACGTAGGCTGTTACGTCGGGGCGATCTGGGTTGGTCCAGTCGGTCTCATCGAACACGTGTCCGAGTTGCGCCTCCGGCCAGGGAAGGGTGATGGAGACGACCGATGACGTGAGCACGACACGCTTCACGCCGGCCTTCGCGGCGGCGGCAAGGACGCGCACGGCGCCCTCGCGTGCGGGGCGGATCACCTCGTCCGGATCCTTGGGGTTCTTGATCGGGAACGGCGAGGCCACGTGCAGCACATACGTGCAGCCTTGCATCGCCTTGTCCCAGCCGGCGTCGTTCAACAGGTCGGCGGCGAAAAATTTCACCTCGCCGGCGGTGGCGCCGGCATTGCCGATGGCGCGCCGCGTCTCCTCCTCGCGGGAAAGATCACGCAGGGTCGCCTGCACGCTATAGCCCTGACGCAGCAGCTCGGCGATGCAGTGCTTGGCGATGAAGCCCGAAGCTCCGGTGACCAGAACCTTCTCGCCCGCCATCGCATCCTCCAATCGCTGCCGGCGCCGCAACGTCGGGCGCACATGCCAATCCGACTGGGCACCAACCGGCGCCCAGCGCTTGCGAAGGAATGCTTAGCGGTCAGCTCGCCATTAGGCCAGTGCGGCCGGCTTGGCGTGCGATCACGATTCCGATTGGGCCTGCGCCACGGCGGCTTCGTGCCGCTCGCGGTCTTCCTTGCCCTTGATCGAAGTATCGCGGTCGACGAGCTCGATGACGGCGCGCGGGGCGCTGTCGCCGTAGCGGAAGCCGGCCTTGATCACGCGCGAATATCCGCCGGCGCGGTTCTTGTAGCGCGGACCGAGCGTGTCGAAGAGCTTCTTGGCCATGTCCTCGTCGCGCAGGCGGCTGGCAGCCAGACGGCGCGAGTTGAGGTCACCACGCTTGGCGAGTGTGATGTACTTGTCGATGACGCGCTTCAGATCCTTGGCCTTCGCCAAGGTGGTCACGATCTGCTCGTGGCGAATGAGAGACGCCGCCATGTTGGAAAACATGGCCTGGCGGTGGCTGCTGTCACGGCTGAAGCGCCGCCCCAATTTCTTGTGTCGCATGTCAGTTCCCTTAGGTTGTTTAACGGGGAGGTTCTATGGCCTCACCTCGCTAGGCTCGTAAATTCGTGGTCCCGGCGTCGTGCGATCGGATCGATCTCACGCGCCGGAATTCGCACGTCGTCTCAGTACTGGTCCTCGAAGCGCTTGGCCAGCTCTTCGATGTTGTCCGGCGGCCAGTTCGGCACTTCCATGCCCAGATGCAGGCCCATGGAAGCGAGAACCTCTTTGATCTCGTTCAGCGACTTGCGGCCGAAGTTCGGGGTGCGCAGCATCTCGGCCTCGGTCTTCTGAATGAGGTCGCCGATGTAAACGATGTTGTCGTTCTTCAAGCAGTTCGCCGAACGTACCGACAGCTCGAGCTCGTCGACCTTCTTGAGCAGAGCGGCGTTGAACGCCAGCTCCGGATGACGCGTCTCTTCTACGGCCTTCTTGGGCTCTTCGAAGTTGATGAACACGGCGAGCTGGTCCTGCAGGATGCGGGCGGCAAGCGCGATGGCATCCTCAGGCTTCACCGAACCGTCCGTCTCGACCGTCATGGTCAGCTTGTCATAGTCGAGGATCTGGCCCTCGCGGGTGTTCTCGACCTTGTAGGAGACTTTCTTGACCGGGCTGTAGAGGCTGTCGACCGGGATGAGGCCGATGGGAGCATCCTCGGGGCGGTTGCGGTCGGCGGCAACGTAGCCCTTGCCCATGTCGGCGGTGAACTCCATGCGGATCGCGGCGCCCTGGTCGAGGGTGCAGATCACGTGCTCGGGGTTCAGGATTTCGACGTCGGCGCCGGCCTCGATGTCCTTGGCGCGGACTGCGCCGCCGCCTTCCTTCTTGAGCACCATGCGCTTGGCGCCTTCGGAGTGAACGCGCAGCGCGATCTCCTTGATGTTGAGGATGATGCTGGTGACATCCTCACGCACGCTGGGGATCGAAGAGAACTCGTGCAGCACGCCGTCGATCTGCACCGTCTTGATGGCGGCACCCTGCAGCGACGACAGCAGCACGCGGCGCAGCGCGTTGCCGAGCGTCATGCCGAAGCCGCGCTCCAGCGGCTCGGCGACCACCGTCGCAATGCGGCTGCGGTCGCGGCCGGAAGCCACGTCGAGCTTGTTCGGCTTGATCAGGTCTTGCCAATTCTTCTGCAGAACGTTCACCACGGGGGGCCTCGCTACATAACGCCTGCGTCCAGGGTGCGCAGGCGAATGGGATACAGTTCGCGATCAGCAGCTAAAGCTGCGACATGGACGGACGGGGCGGCGAAGCCTACCCCGTCGCGGCAAAATTAGACGCGGCGGCGCTTGCGCGGACGGCAGCCGTTGTGCGGGATCGGAGTCACGTCGCGGATCGAGGTGATCTGCAGACCGACGGACTGCAGCGCGCGCAGCGCCGACTCGCGACCCGAGCCCGGACCGCAGACCTCGACCTCGAGGATCTTCATGCCGTGCTCCTGGGCCTTGCGGCCGGCGTCTTCGGCAGCGACCTGGGCGGCGTAGGGTGTCGACTTGCGCGAACCCTTGAAGCCCTTGGTGCCCGACGACGACCAGGCAATCGTGTTGCCCTGCGCGTCGGTGATGGTGATCATCGTGTTGTTGAACGAGGCGTTGACGTGCGCAACGCCCGACGTGATGTTCTTCTTCTCGCGCTTGCGGACTTTGGCGCGTCCAGCGGGGGCGGTTGTCTCTTTGGCCATCCGGTCAACTCTCCAGGGGCCGCGCGGCGGCCCGACATGCGATAAGCGTCAAATGCGAACGGGGACTGGCCCGAAAGCCGTCCCCGGAATGTCTGCGATCAGGCTTTCTTCTTGCCGGCGATCGGCTTGGCCGGGCCCTTGCGGGTGCGCGCGTTGGTGTGCGTGCGCTGGCCGCGTACGGGCAGACCCTTGCGGTGGCGGAGCCCGCGGTAGCAACCGAGGTCCATCAGCCGCTTGATGTTGGTGATGACTTCGCGACGCAGATCGCCCTCGACCAGGTAGTCGCGGTCGATTGCTTCGCGGATCTGCAGCACCTCGGCGTCGGTCAACTGATTGACGCGCCGCTCGGCCGGAATACCCACCTTGGTGCAAATGTCCTTGGCGTATTTCTGGCCGATGCCATGAATATACTGCAGCGCGATGACAACGCGCTTCTGCGTCGGAATGTTGACGCCTGCGATACGGGCCACACGTCTCTCCTGAGGTCTCGATTGCCGCCGGCAGAGGCACTCCGCCCCCGGTGCGGCATACCGCTGCTCGAATGTTCCTGCGCCAAAAACGCACCTATCCAGCCCGTCTGATCGCAGACCGGATTTTTGTGAAGGTACGTTAAGAACGGGGTGTTGTAGCGGAGCAATAGGCCCCCGTCAATTGGCCCATAACGGTTTTTTTAGGGTGCGGCGAGACTGCCCAAAACAACGTCCACTTGAGCGCCGACCTCGGCAACGGGAGCCATTCCATCGAGGGAATGGAGCTTCCCCTTGGCGAAGTAATAGCCAATGAGCGGAGCCGTCTCGCGGTAGTAGGCCATGAGGCGGTTTTTGACCGTCTCCGGGTTGTCATCGGCGCGGCGGACAAAGCTCGTCCCTCCGCACCGGTCACAGACCCCGTCGACCTTGGGTTTGCAGGTAGTGTCGTGATAACTGGCGCCGCAGCTGGAGCACACGTAGCGGCCCGTGATGCGGTCGATGAGCGCCGCGTCGTTTACCTTGAGCTCGATCACCGCGTCGATCCGCTTGCCCTGCGAGGTGAGCAGTTCGTCGAGGGCCGCGGCCTGCTTCAAGGTGCGCGGAAACCCGTCGAGGATGAACCCCTTGGCGCAATCGGGCTGCGCGATCCTCTCGGCGATGATCCTGATCACCACTTGGTCGGGGACAAGGCCCCCGGCTTCCATGATGACGCTGGCTTCCTGACCGATAGGCGTTCCGGCCTTTACTGCCGCCCGCAACATATCGCCGGTCGAAAGCTGGATGAGCCCGCGCTTCTTGGCGATCCCCTCGGCTTGCGTGCCTTTGCCGGCTCCCGGTGGACCCAGCAGGATCAGGTTCATCTGCGCCCTCGTCCCGTCGTCGCGCCTCTGAGCTTGGCCTTCTTGATCAAGCCTTCGTACTGATGGGCTAGCAGATGGCTCTGAACTTGGGCCACTGTATCCATGGTCACGCTGACGGCGATGAGCAGGGATGTGCCGCCGAAGTAGAACGGCACCGCGGCGTACGAGATCAGGATTTCCGGCAGGACGCAAACGGCGGCGAGGTAAATAGCGCCGACGACCGTGATGCGCGTCAGGACGTAATCGATATATTCGGCCGTCTTCTCGCCCGGACGGATGCCGGGCAGGAAGCCGCCGTACTTGCGCAGGTTGTCGGCCGTTTCCTTCGGGTTGAACACGACCGCCGTGTAGAAGAACGCGAAGAAGATGATCAGGACGACGTAGAGCGCGATGTGCAACGGCTGGCCGCTGCCCAGCGCTGCCGTTACCTCGTTGAGCCACTGCGGCCCCTGGCCGGCCGTGAACTGCGCCGCGGTGATCGGCAACAGCAGCAGCGACGAGGCGAAGATCGGCGGGATGACGCCGGCCGAGTTGAGCTTCAGCGGCAGATGCGAACTGTCGCCCTGGAACATCCGGCTGCCGACCTGGCGCTTTGGATACTGGATGAGTAGGCGCCGCTGGGCACGCTCCATGAACACGATGGCTGCCACGACGAAGAGCATCAGCGCGAGCAGCAGGAGCAGCAGGCCGACCGACAGGGAGCCGGTGCGCGCCAGCTCGAACAGGCCGACGAGCGCCGCGGGCAACCCGGCGACGATGCCGGCAAAGATGATGAGCGAGATGCCGTTGCCGACGCCGCGCTGCGTGATCTGTTCGCCGAGCCACATCAGGAAGAGCGTGCCGCCGACGAGCGTGATGACGGTGGTGATGCGGAAGAACCAGCCCGGATCGACGACGACGGCGCCGGCCGCGCCTGTTGAGCCCTCAAGGCCGATGGCGATGCCGTAGGCCTGGAAGGCGGCGAGCACCACGGTGAGATAGCGGGTGTACTGGTTGATCTGCTTGCGGCCCTGCTCGCCTTCCTTCTTCAAGGCTTCGAGCTTCGGCGACATCGAGCTCATGAGCTGCATGATGATCGAGGCCGAGATGTAGGGCATGATGTTGAGGGCGAAGATCGCCATGCGCTCGACGGCACCGCCCGCGAACATGTTGAACATGCCGAGGATGCCGGAGGAATTGGCGTGGAAGGTCTGCGCGAAGGCCGTCGGGTTGATGCCGGGCAGCGGGATGAACGTCCCGAAGCGATAGACGATGAGCGCCCCCAGCGTGAAATAGATGCGGCGCTTCAGGTCGTCTGCTTTGGCAAAGGCGCCAAAGTTCAGATTGGCGGCAAGCTGCTCGGCAGCGGATACCATGGTTCGTCTCTCCCGACCTTCACGCCCGTAGCCGCGGGCCGCCCAGTGAATGTTCCCTCGCCTTAGATGGGAACTCTTCGCGGGGGCGGCAACGCGGCTGATATACTACCGGCGATCCTCGTTGTGTCGCCGGCCGTGCGCCAAGGTTATTCCTCAGTAGCTTCCCCTGCCGGCTTCTTGGTCGTGCCGGCGTTCTTTTTCGCTGCCGTCTTCTTGCGCTTGATTTCGTCGGCCTCGAGCACCTTCTTCACGATCAGCTTGATCGAGCCGCCGGCCTTCTCGATAGCCGCCTTGGCCGTGCCCGAGGCATGGTTGACGGTGAGCGTGAGCTTGGCCTTGATCTCGCCGGACCCGAGCAGGCGCAGGCCATCCTTCGGACGGCGCACGATGCCGGCGGCGACGAGCGCATCGAGATCGACCGGCTTGCCGGCGTCAAGGCGCTTGTCGTCGATCGCCTGCTGCAGCGCTCCGACGTTGATTTCGTTGAAGTCCTTGCGGCGCCACTTGTTGAAGCCACGCTTCGGCAAGCGGCGATGCAAGGGCATCTGGCCGCCTTCGAAGCCGCCGATGGCGACGCCGCTACGGGCCGTCTGGCCTTTGCCGCCGCGGCCACCCTGCTTGCCGACGCCGGAACCGATGCCGCGGCCGATACGCACGCGCTCTTTCTTGGAGCCGTGCTTGTCTTTGATCTCGTTGAGCCGCATCGGACCCTAACTCCTTAGGATTTCTTCGCCGCCGCCGGCGCGCTGACGATACGCACCAGGTGGGGAATACTGTTGATCATGCCACGGACGGACGGGGTATCTTCCAGCTCGCGCGTGCGATTCAGCTTGTCGAGGCCGAGACCGCGCAACGTCATGGTCTGGATCGCAGGCCGGCGATTTGCGCTGGCGATCTGCTGAACGGTGATGGTCTTCTTCTTGGCAGCCATATCACTTCATTCCTTACGTACACCGCTCGTGCGTCGGCTCACGCCTCGGCGACGGTCTCGCCGGCAGCCGATCCGTCACGGCGGCGCGAGACGATCTCGCTCACCTTCTTGTTGCGGCGAGCGGCGACGCCACGCGGGTTTTCCTGGTGCTTGAGAGCGTCGAACGTCGCGCGCACCACGTTGTAGGGGTTCGTTGAGCCGAGCGACTTGGCGACGACGTCATGCACGCCGAGCATCTCGAACACGGCGCGCATGGCACCGCCCGCGATGATGCCCGTACCGGCAGGGGCCGAGCGCAGCACGACCTTGCCGGCGCCATGGCGGCCTTCGCTATCGTGGTGGAGCGTGCGGGCATCGCGCAGCGGCACACGCAGCAGGGCGCGCTTGGCGGCTTCCGTTGCCTTGCGGATGGCCTCGGGAACCTCGCGCGCCTTGCCATGGCCGAAGCCGACACGGCCCTTGAGGTCGCCCACGACCACGAGAGCCGCGAAGCCGAAGCGCTTGCCGCCCTTCACCACCTTGGCGACGCGGTTGATGTGCACCAGCTTCTCGGTGAACTCGCTATCGCGCTCTTCGCGATCTCGGCCGCCGCGGTCTCTTCCTGGGGAACGTGCCACGATGCAATCCTCTTCGCTTAGAAGTTCAGGCCGCCTTCACGCGCGGCGTCGGCCAGCGCTTTCACGCGACCATGATAGATGTAGCCGCCGCGATCGAAGACGACGTCCTTGACGCCCGCCTTGATGGCGCGCTCGGCGATGAGCTTGCCGACCGCTGCAGCGGCTGCCTTGTCGGCGCCGGTCTTCAGCGACGACTTGAGATCCTTTTCAAGCGTCGAAGCCGCGGCAACCGTCTTACCTGCCGCGTCGTCGATCACCTGCACGTAGATGTGCTTCGACGAGCGGTGCACCGAAAGGCGCGCGCGACCGGTCGAGTTCGACTTCAACGTGCGGCGGACACGCGACTTGCGCCGATTGAAGAGGTTAGTGAGCGCGTTCATAGCCTGGCGTCCTTACTTCTTCTTGCCTTCCTTGCGGAAGATGTACTCGCCCTGGTAGCGGATGCCCTTGCCCTGGTAGGGCTCGGGCGGCCGCGAGGCGCGGATGTTGGCGGCGACCTGACCGACGAGTTGTCTGTCGATCCCGGAGACGGTGATGATTTCCTGCTTGGCGCCGCTGACCTTTATGTCGACGCCGGCCGGAATGGTGTGCACCACGTCATGGCTGAAGCCGATGTTGAGCTGCAGCTGATCCTTGCCCTTCAAGGCGGCGCGGAAGCCGATGCCTTGGATCTCCAGCACGCGCGAATAGCCGTTGGTCACGCCACCCATCAGGTTGGCGATCATGGTGCGCGACATGCCCCACATGGAGCGGGCCATCTTGGTCTCGTCCAGCGGCGTCACCTCGATGCCGTCCGCCGTCTTTTCGACCTTGATCTTGTCGGGAACCGTGAAGGAGAGCTCTCCCTTCGGCCCTTTGACCTTGATCTCGCGCCCGTTGACCGTCGCCGTGACATTGGCGGGGACCGGGACTGCTCTTTTGCCGATACGTGACATGGTCGTTCCAAAGCCTTGTTGCGTCCCCGCTCACCGGGAACCGCAGATTAAAAGATGCTGCAGAGGATCTCTCCGCCGACGTTCTGCTCGCGTGCTTTCGAGTCCGACATCACGCCCTTCGGCGTGGAGAGGATCGCCACACCGAGGCCGTTGGCGACGGTGGGCAGATCCCGAACCGGCGAATAAACACGCCGGCCCGGCGTCGACACGCGCTTGATCTCGCGAATGGCCGGTTGGCCATTATAGTACTTCAGCTCGATCTCGAAGGTCGGCAGAGCGCCGGTCTGCTCGACGCGCGCGTAGCCGCGAATGTAGCCCTCTTCCTCGAGCACGTCGAGAACGCGCGCGCGGATGTTGGAAGCCGGAGTTACGACTTTCGGGCGCCGCCGCATCTGCGCATTGCGGATGCGGGTCAGCATGTCGCCCAAGGGATCATTGATGGACATTCGTTTTGCTCCCTTACCAGCTCGACTTGGTCATGCCGGGGATGAGACCCTGGCTCGCCAGATCGCGAAGCTGGTTGCGGCACATTCTGAGCTTGCGGTAGTAGCCGCGCGCGCGACCTGTCAGCTCGCAGCGGTTGCGGATGCGGACCGGCGAGGAGTTGCGCGGCATCTCGGCCAGCTTGATGCGCGCCGCAAAGCGCTCTTCCGCCGGACGCTTCAGATCGTTGGCGATCGCCTTCAGGCGCTTGCGCTTCTCGGCGGACTGGGCAACCAGCTTGCGCCGCATATTGTTCTTTTCAACCGAACTAGTCTTAGCCATTTAATTCCTCCAAAGGCCTTTCGGGCTGATCCCGAGGTCCTCTAGCTGCGAAACGGGAAATTGAAGCCGCGCAGTAGCTCACGCGCTTCATCGTCGGATTTCGCCGACGTACACACGATGATGTCCATGCCCCAGATCTGGTCGACCTTGTCGTAGTCGATCTCGGGGAAAACGATGTGCTCCTTCAGGCCGCAGGCGAAGTTGCCGCGACCGTCGAAGCTCTTCGGGTTCAAGCCGCGGAAGTCCTTCACGCGCGGCAGCGCGATGGTGACCAGGCGGTCGAGGAACTCGTACATGCGGTCGCCGCGCAGCGTCACCTTGGCGCCGATCGGCATGCCTTCGCGCAGCTTGTAGGTGGCGATAGCCAAGCGCGAGCGGGTCTGAACAGGACGCTGACCGGCGATGAGGGCGAGATCGCCCGCAGCGCTGTCGACCTTCTTGCGGTCGTTGACGGCTTCGCCGACGCCCATGTTGAGGACGATCTTCTCGAGCCGCGGCACCTGCATGTTGTTCTGGTATTCGAACTTCTTCAGCAGGGCGTCGCGCACCACCTTCTCGTAGTGCGACTTCATCCGCGGCTTGTAGTCCTTCGGACGCGGCGCAGCCGGCTGCCTCGGCTCTTTCGAAGCCGCGGCTCTCTTCTCACCCTTGGCGGCCTTAGCCTTCTGCGGCGCGCCGCCTTTCGGGGCGCCAGCGGCCTTAGCCGGTTTCTCTTTGTCAGCCATTGCTCTTATCTCTCTGGAATGACTTCGCCGGAGCGCTTGGCGAAGCGAACCTTCTTGCCGTCGTCGAGGAACTTGAAGCCGACGCGGGTCGGCTTGCCGTCCTTGGGATCTTCGAGCGCCAGGTTGGAAATCTGGATAGGCGCTTCCTTGGAAATGATGCCGCCCTCGAGGGCTGCGGTCTGCTTCTGGTGGCGGCGCACGACGTTGACGCCGCGCACGATGGCGCGGTCCTCTTTGGGAAACATCTCGACGACTTCGCCGTGCTTACCCTTGTCGCGGCCGGCGATCACGATGACGTGGTCGCCTTTTTTGATTTTGAGCGATGCCATCACAGCACCTCCGGAGCGAGCGATACGATCTTCATGTGGTTCTTGCCCCTGAGCTCGCGCGTGACGGGCCCGAAGATGCGCGTTCCGACCGGCTCGCCCTGTGCGTTGATCAACACGGCGGCGTTGCGGTCGAAGCGGATCAGCGAGCCGTCGGGACGGCGCACGCCCTTGGCGGTGCGCACGACGACGGCCTTCATGACCTGGCCCTTCTTCACGCGACCCTTCGGAATAGCCTCCTGGATCGAGACGACGATGATGTCGCCAACGGATGCGTACTTGCGCTTCGAGCCGCCCAGCACTTTGATGCACTGAACACGGCGCGCGCCCGAATTGTCAGCGACGTCGAGATTGGTCTCCATCTGGATCATCGCGTTTCCCTTTCCAACTTCCGCCCGCGGGCGGCCCTTCATTCTTCAGAGGGCGAACCCTCATTCGTGGCGGCGTCAACCGGCCTCGGACAAAACCACCCAGCGCTTGTTCTTCGAAATCGGTGCGCTTTCGACGATCTCCACGCGATCGCCGGTCTTGAACGAGTTCTTCTCGTCGTGGGCGTGGTACTTCTTCGTCCGGCGCACGGTCTTCTTGAACAGCGGGTGCGTGTAGCGGCGCTCGACCTCGACCACCACCGTCTTGTCGTTCTTGTCAGAGACGACCACGCCCTGCAGCACGCGTTTCGGCATTCGAATTACTCCTTAGCAGCGCTTTTGGCGCCGCCGGCACGCCGCGCACGCGCGACGGTCAGCAAGCGGGCGATGTCGCGGCGCACCGTGCGCACGCGCGATGTGTTCTCGAGCTGTCCAGAGGCCCGCTGAAAGCGCAGGTTGAACTGCTCCTTCTTGAGCTTCAGCAGCTGATCATCCAGCTGGTCGAGGCTCATATCTCGAAACGCTTCCGCGCTCATCGCCTTAGTCCTTCGTCTAATTCTCTAGCTCAGCCAATACGCGTCACGATGCGCGTCTTGATCGGCAGCTTGGCTGCCCCGAGCACCAATGCCTCGCGTGCCACCTGGTCCGACACGCCGTCGAGTTCGAACATGATGCGGCCCGGCTTGACGCGCGCGCACCACAGTTCGATCGAGCCCTTGCCCGAGCCCATGCGCACCTCGGCCGGCTTCTTCGTCACCGGCACATCCGGAAAGATGCGGATCCACACGCGGCCAGCACGCTTCATGTGACGCGTGATGGCGCGGCGAGCCGCCTCGATCTGGCGCGCGGTGATGCGCTCGGGCTGCACCGCCTTGAGGCCGTGCGAGCCGAAGTTCAGCGCCGTGCCACCCTTGGCATCGCCATGGATGCGACCCTTGAAGGTCTTGCGGTGTTTCGTCTTTTTCGGTTGCAACATGTCTTGTCGTCCTTGTCAGCGCTCAGCGCTGCCTCACGCCTTCTCTGCGCCTTCGCCTTCAGCGGCCGGAGCCGGTGCGGGCGTTGGTGCGGGAGCCGGCGCCGATGATGATGCGTCACGGCGCTCGCGACGATCGCCGCCGCGGTCTCCGCGATCGCCGCGATCACCACGGTCGCCGTCGCGACGCGGACGGCCACCACCGCCGCTCTCCTGCATATCCGTGTTCCGCTTCTCAGACGCCATGGGATCGTGTTCCATGATCTCGCCCTTGAAGATCCAAACCTTGATGCCGATGACGCCGTAGGCCGTCTTGGCGATGCCGTAGCCGAAGTCGATGTCGGCGCGCAGCGTGTGCAGCGGCACGCGGCCTTCGCGGTACCACTCCGTGCGGGCGATTTCGGCGCCGCCCAGACGGCCGGCAACGTTGATGCGGATGCCGAGGGCACCGAGGCGAAGCGCCGACTGCACCGAGCGCTTCATGGCGCGGCGGAAGGCGACGCGGCGCTCGAGCTGCTGCGCGATGGCCTCGGCGACGAGCGTGGCATCGATCTCCGGCTTGCGGATCTCAACGATGTTGAGGTGGACTTCCGAGCTCGTGAAGCGCGCCAACTGGCCGCGCAGCTTTTCGATGTCGGCGCCCTTCTTGCCAATCAGGACGCCGGGACGGGCGGTGTGCACCGTCACGCGGCACTTCTTGTGCGGGCGCTCGATGACGACCTTGGCGATGCCGGCCTGACGGCGCTGCTGCATGATGTGATCACGCATGCGCATGTCCTCGTGCAACAGACGGCCGTACTCGCCGCGTCCGGCGAACCAGCGGCTGTCCCAGGTGCGGTTGACGCCGAGGCGCAGACCG
Source organism: Hyphomicrobium sp. (assembly GCA_039933175.1). Taxonomy (GTDB): domain Bacteria; phylum Pseudomonadota; class Alphaproteobacteria; order Rhizobiales; family Hyphomicrobiaceae; genus Hyphomicrobium_A. The sequence goes on from JBDTOR010000025.1 coordinate 19,450, forward strand.
ATTGGGTTGATCTTTTGACCCATTATGCAGTCTCCTTGGCAGCCGGCTTGGCCTTGCTGCCCTTCTTGGCTGGGCTCGCCGGCTTCTTGGCGCCGCCCTTGGCTTCCTTGGCGGGCTTGCCGGCGGCAGCCTTCGTCTTGCTCTTCTTGGATTTCGGCTCACCCTCCTCTTCCGCCTTCTGGCGGACGATGACGGTGATCTGCGAGAACGGCTTGGTGATCGAGCTGGCGCGACCGCGGCCACGCGCTGCGAAGCGGCGCATGATCAGGTTCTTGCCGACGAATGCCTCCGAGACCACGAGCTCGTTGACGTCGAGGCCGTGGTTGTTCTCGGCATTCGCGACCGCCGACATCACGCACTTGCGGACGTCCTGCGCGATGCGCTTGCGCGAGAACTGGAGATCGGCCAGCGCGGTGTCGACCGCCTTGCCGCGGATGAGACCGGCGACAAGGTTCAACTTGCGCGGCGAAACCCGGAGGTTTCTTGCCACGGCCTGCGCCTCACTCTCGGAGAGGCTGCGCTCGCGTTTGGGCTTGCCCATTATACTTCGCCTTGCCTTAGCTTATCTGCCCTTGGTGGCTTTTCGGTCGCCGCCGTGTCCGTGGAACATGCGGGTCGGCGCAAACTCGCCGAACTTGTGCCCGATCATGTCCTCGTTCACCGCAACGGGAATGTGCTTGTGGCCGTTGTGCACGCCGAACGTCAGACCGACGAACTGCGGCAGCACCGTTGAGCGACGGCTCCAAATCTTGATGATCTCGCTACGGCCTGACGAGCGCACCTTCTCCGCCTTCTTGAGGAGGTAGCCGTCGACGAACGGACCTTTCCAAACTGCACGTGTCATTGTCTGTCTCCTCGCAGTCGCCGGTTACTTCTTTTTCGCCTGACGGCCACGGATGATGTACTTGTCGGTCGACTTGTTCTTGCGCGTCTTGGCGCCCTTGGTCGGCTTGCCCCATGGCGTCGCCCAGTGCTTGCCGCCTTTGGTGCGGCCGCCGTTGGGATGGTCGATCGGGTTCATGGCGATCGAGCGCACGGTCGGGCGACGGCCCTTCCAGCGCGTGCGGCCGGCCTTGCCCGTCACCTCGTTCGAGTGGTCGGGGTTCGACACGGCGCCAATGGTCGCCATGCACTCGGCGCGCACGCGGCGCGTCTCGCCCGAATTGAGCTTCAGCACGGCCCAGCCGGAGTCGCGACCGACGAGCTGGACGAATGAGCCGGCGGAGCGGGCGATCTGGCCGCCGCGGCCCGGCTTCAGCTCGACGTTGTGCACGATGGTGCCGATCGGCATTCCGGCCAACGGCATGGCGTTGCCCGGCTTCACGTCCACCTTCTCGCCGGCGACGACCTGGTCACCGATGCCCAGTCGCTGCGGCGCCAGGATGTAGGCCAGCTCGCCGTCCTGGTACTTGACCAGCGCGATGAACGCCGTGCGGTTGGGATCGTACTCGATCCGCTCGACCTTGCCGGCCACGTCGAACTTGCGGCGACGGAAGTCGACCATACGATACGAGCGCTTGGCGCCGCCGCCGATGTGGCGCGTCGTGATGCGTCCGTCGTTGTTGCGCCCGCCCGACTTCGACTTGCCCTCGACCAGCGTCTTGATCGGAGCGCCCTTCCAGAGCTGCTTGCGATCGACGAGCACCAGATGGCGCAGGCCGGGAGACGTCGGACGGAATGTCTTTAGTGCCATGGTCCGTTTCCTTAGAGGCCCGTCGCGATATCGATGTGGTGGCCCTCGACGAGGGTCACGATCGCCTTCTTGGTGTCGCCCTGCAGTGCACGGCGACCGCGGAAGGTCTTGAGCTTGCCCTTGCGGACGAGCGTGTTTACGGCCTTCACCTTGACCTTGAACAGCGTCTCGATGGCCGCCTTGATCTCCGTCTTCGTCGCCCGAGGGGAAACGTTGAAGATCACCTGGTTGGCTTCCGAGACGAGCGTCGACTTCTCGGTGATGACCGGAGAGACGATGACGTCGTAATGGCTATGTGGCTTGCTCATCACTTGCTCCCCTCGGCCTTGCCGCCGCTTACGG
>JBDTOR010000026.1:0-21267 GCA_039933175.1 Hyphomicrobium sp.
TTACGTTCCGTGGACGTTTGCAATCTCCGGTTGCATATCGTGCACTCGGCGCGATACTTCCGGCAGGGGAGCTGCCGGGGGCGGAGATTGCCGAGCGTTCGTATCGAGTGGGTGCCAGTGGGCGCCTATGGCCTGGGGCTGCTCGGATTCGATCACCTGCAGCTCGTGTTCGAGCCGGGCAACGCTGCCCCGCAGGACGACTGGTTCGTCATGGAAGGCGTGCGCGAGCCGACGGCCGACGGCACATTCCTCGGCATCGAAGGCGCCGACGGCCGCCTGACCCTCGCCAACGCCAATCTCGCCGCGCGCGCCGACCTCACCGACAAGATCGGCACTCCCGAGCACCGCGGCAGCCGGGAGTTGCCGTACTGGGGCGATGAGCTGCAGGCGTGGGAGAAAATGGCGAGCTACGCGCGCGACATCGAAGCCGAGGACTACCCCTACATTGCCTTCGGCCTGCCGGGCTCGCCGACGCCCACCGTCAATTCCACCTCGGCGATCGCCTCGCTGATCCACTACTCGGGCCACGATCCGACGCAGCGACTGCCGTACGGGCTGCATCTGTCACCAGGGATGGCGACGCTGCTCGGCACCGGCGCCGACGATCGCATGCGGGCGGAGCACGGCTTCACCACCATGCTGGGCGGCGGCGGTCGCGACACCTTCGAGGGCAGCCCGGGCTCGCGGCAGATCGAGAAGTTCTACGGCGGCGAGGGTGATGACTTTTTCCTGTGGTCGCCCGGCTTCAACATCGTGCACGGCGGCCAGCCGCAGCTCGACTATGCCGCCGACGGCACCGACGTCATCGACTATTCCGGCGCCGGAGAAGTGACGATCACCTTCAATCGCCACTGGATCCCGCACAAGGTGCCGAACTTCGTCGCCGTTTCGGAAAGCGGCATCGACCACCTGTTCTCGGTCGAACGCATTCAGTGGAACGCCAAGACAGACCACATCGTGCTCGGCAAAGGCATCGACCTTTTGGAGGACGATCGCGTCTCCCAGCCTGTCAGCGCGCTCGAGGCGACGCCTACGCAGGTCGCTCGGCTTGCCGTCACGGACACGCCAACCGGCGCGCAGCTCATCGGCACTGAGAACGATGACACGATTACGGGGGGCGCGGCCGACGATACGCTCTACGGCGGCGGCGGCGACGACACCCTGGCGGGCGGCGCGGGGAGCGACGGCTACGTCTATCTCATCGGCGACGGCGTCGACATCATCATCGACAGCGCGACCGGGGCCGCGGTCAACGAGCTGCTGCTGGCCGGCGGCATCGCCCCGGGCGACGTCGGCGTATTCCGTGCCGGCGACGCCGATCTGCTGCTCACCGTGCCCGGGGGTGGCGCGGTAACGGTACGTGGTTTCTTCCTGGCGCCGGGCGCCGGCATCGATCGCATCGTGTTCGATCATGCCCCGCCGTGGACGCGCGATGAGCTCGCGGGGCGCGCGCTCGTGCTGCCGGACGAGGCACATCGCGACAACGCAGATACCGCGTCGTGGCCATCGGCAATGCTCGACGCGCCGGCCGTAACGGGCGCCGAGCCACATAGCGGCTGGGCCTTCGAGATGCTCGCCGGCGCCCTGTTCTGAGAAGCTTTCGCGTCCGTTTATCCCTATGGTCGGGTGGGGATGGGATGATGGGTATTTGCGTACTGCGCCTGGCACCGGGCGCCGCAATCGTCTTTGCGGCGACGATGGCTGTTGCCGCAGCGGGCACGCCGGAGCACAGCGGCACCGACGGCCAGTGCACGCTACAGGCCGGACCGACGCGCGCCGTCATCCGGGTGCTTGACGCCGAAACGGTGCTGCTCGACGACAATCAGGAAGTGCGTCTCATCGGCACGCTGGCGCCGCGCTCGCCCGACCTCAACCCCGGCGCGCAGCCGTGGAAGGCAGAGGAGGACGCGACGGCCGCACTGCGCGCCCTCGTGCTCGGCCGCTCCGTTTCGCTCGCCACGTCGGGGCGCACGCGCGATCGCTATGGCCGCACGTTGGCGCACCTCTTCGTCGAGCAGGACGGAGATCGAAAGTGGGTACAGGGCGAGCTGCTGGCGTCGGGCCAGGCGCGCGTCTATGGCCTGCCCGGCAGCTACGCATGCATGCGCGAGCTGCTGGCGCACGAGCGAGTGGCGCGCCAAGTCTCGCGCGGGCTGTGGGCCAACGCCGCCTACGCGGTGCGCTCGGCGCGGCGCGCGCGGGAGCTGCTGCGTCGGCGCAATTCGTACGAGATCATAGCCGGCACCGCCGCCAAAGTGGCAGTGACCAAGGCGCGGACGTACATCAACTTCGGCACCGACTGGCGCAGCGATTTCACCGCCGGCATCGAAGCCCGCGTGCTGCGCGCCAACCCGGAGTGGGCGCAGACGCTGGCGGGTCTCGAAGGCAAGCGCATCGAGGTGCGCGGATGGATCCAGTACCGCAACGGGCCTTACATCGACATCGAGGATCCGAGCCAAATTGCGCCGGCCGAGGAAGCGCTGCCGGGTCGCTCGCCGCCGCCGGCAGGCGCCATGACCAGCAGCGATCGCGACGAGGATCCCACGCCACCGCCGCCCGAAAACGAGAAACGCCCGGCACCTAAGGTGCCGGGCGCTCTCGATCTCTAATGCGCCGCCTTTATCAGGCGGCGCGGGTCTCCGCGTCTCCGCCCTCGGCTTCGGCGGCAAGACGGCGACCGCGTGCGCTCTTCGACAGCACGTCGGTGATGCGCTGCACGGCGCCGCGCTCGTCGAGCTTCTCGACGGCGGCAATCTCGCGCGCCATACGGTCGAGTGCGTCCTCATAGAGCTGACGCTCGGAGTAGGACTGCTCGGGCTGCGCCTCGGAGCGATAGAGGTCGCGCACCACCTCGGCGATCGACACGAGGTCGCCCGAGTTGATCTTCGCGACGTACTCCTGAGCGCGGCGGCTCCACATCGTGCGCTTGACGCGGGCGCGGCCCTTAAGGGTCTCCATCGCCTTCTTGACGACGGGCTCCTCGGAGAGCTTGCGCATGCCAACGCTCGACAGCTTGCCGGTGGGCACGCGCAGCGTCAGCTTCTCCTTCTCGAAGTTGATGACGAACAGCTCGAGCGCCATGCCGGCGATCTCCTGCTCCTCGATGCCGACGATCTTGCCGACGCCGTGGGCCGGATAGACGATGAACTCGCTGGCCTTGAAGCCGTGGCGCTGGCTTACCGGCTTCTTCTGCGCGTTCTGCGCAGTCATGAGCTGGCGCGCCGCGGCGGCCTTCTCGGCGACGGCCTTCGGCGTCATCTGATGCTGCGGGGGGACCGGCGCGGTGATCTTCTGGCCGGCCGGCTTGACGGCGGCGGCAACGGCGCGAACCGGGGCAGCAACTGGCTTCCCGGCAACAGCCTTATGCGCAACCTTCAGCGCCGGCTTTCCGGGCAGCTTGACGGCCGGAGCGGTTCCTGCTGTCTTCGCTACAGGCTTCTTGGCTTTGATGGCCAATGGAGCCTTTGCAACGGGCTTCTTCGCGACAGGCTTCGCTTCCGAGCGACCCGGCTTTTTCGCAGCGGTCAGGTTGCGGCCAGCCTTCTTGCCAGCGGCAGCCGTGGACTTCGCCGAGCGGGCGGCAGGCGCCTTTTTCTTGTCAGCCATAGGGGTCGTCTCACTTTCTCGTCGGGTGCGGACTAGCAGCGATGCGCGTCAACCCAGCGCGACAGCGGGTGCTCGCTATCGCTCCAAGCTGATATGGTGGATCGGCCTTGCCGTGGGGAGCCGGACGACCCGCTATTTTGCTCTGATATGGTCAAACCCGCTTGATGGCCGGACCGTAGGAGGGTCCGAACATTGCCCAAAAGGCAACGCGGATGCTCTTTGTTCGCTCCTGTTCCGACTATGTACCGGTCTATTGGCATCATCTACAGGCAGCGTAACATAAACTTCATTGAAAATGAAGGGCGGGCGCTCGGCAGGGTATGGGCGCCCTTACCCGGGACGGCCGAATCGTAAGCATTCTGAAAAGACTGCGACAAGGGTGCGCGTTTTGCCGCAACGCGGCGGCCGACCGCTAATCCCCGGAGCCAGGCTCCGGCGAAAAGTACTTTTCAAACTTGCCCGCCTCGTCCTTATGGGCGTCGGCGTCGGCCATGGCGTCCTTCTTGGAGGTGATGTTCGGCCAGGTCTCTGAGAACTTCCGGTTGACCTCCAGCCACTTCTCCAACCCGGGCTCGGTATCGGGCTTAATCGCGTCCACCGGGCATTCCGGTTCGCATACCCCGCAGTCAATGCACTCGTCGGGATGAATGACGAGCATGTTCTCGCCCTCATAGAAGCAGTCGACCGGGCAGACCTCCACGCAATCGGTGTATTTGCACTTTATGCATTTTTCGTTGACGATATAGGTCATGCTTAGTTCCGGCTTGCTCCCGATGCCGGCGGGCAGCGGGCGCTACTTCCATCATAGTGGCGGCGGTCGGTCGAGGCCCCCAAGATCCGCTATCGTTCAGCGGTCCTTGCCACTCAGCCGGTCGAGATCGCGGCGCTCTTTCTTAGTCGGCCGCCCACTCCCCACTGGCCGCCTGACAGGTCTTACCTCACCCGGCTGCCATCCGGCGATCGGCGCCGCAGATGGCGGTTGAGGTTTGATGACATCGCCCTCGGCTGTCAATTCCTCATACAGAGCACGAGCCGCGGCAGAAGGGCCCCGCCGTTCGGCAAGCCCCAGAACGCGCACCAGATGAATGCGCCGGTTGAGGTTGAGCGTCAGCACGTCGCCGGCCCGCACGGTCTGCGCCGGCTTGTCAACCCGCACACGGTTGATGCGTGCCTTGCCGGCGGTAACGATGGCGGCTGCCAGCGTCCGCGTCTTCGTGAACCGAGCAAACCATAGCCACTTGTCGAGGCGCTGCGTACCGGGCGCGGTGTGCGCCTCGTCTGCATCGCCGGCGCTCAAGTGCTGCTCTCCTTGCCGCGCTTGGCCAGTTCATCGCGTAGCGCACCGAGCGCCGCAAAAGGTGAATCGGGATCAATGCCCCCGCGGCGCGGCGGAGCGGCCGTGTGCACCTCAGCCTTGCGGCGATGATCGTCGCGGCGCTCCTCGCGACGCGGACGACGATCGCCCTGCGGGCTACCGCGGTTCTGCTGCTGGCCGGCGTTGCGGTCGCGCTCGCGATTGCGCTCGCCGCCGCGATCCTTACCGCGCGGGCGCCTGTCGTCGGTGCGTTCACTACGGCGCTCGGGCTCGGGCGTTGTCGCTGCCGGTACCGCAGCTTCGCTCGGAGCCGCGGCGACGGCTCCATCCGGCTGCGCCGGCGTAGTACTATCCGTCGCCCGATTATTGCCGCGCTGGCGGTTGCGCTGACCGCGCTCGGGGCGGCGCTCGCCGCGCGGGTGGCGCCGCGGGCGCCAGATGTCCTCGTATTTCACTTCCGCGGCTATGGCCGTAGCGCCGTCGATGGCGAGGACCGCCTCCGCGGCCACTGGTGTCGCATCCGCTGGCGGTTCTGCCGCGGTGGCAGCCACCGGCTCAGCGGTTGGCGCGGCGTCGGCAGTTGGCGCTTCCGGCGCACCTTCGCCGACTACGGCTGCCGGCGCCTCAGCCGGTACGGGCGCGGCAGCGTCGGGCTTGATCGGCCGGCGATCGAGACGGAAACCCAGCGCCTTGAGGACGCCACCGAGTTCGTCGGGCGAGCAGCCGAGCAGCGACATCATCTCGGGAACGACGGTGAAACCACCGTCACCTGTCGCGCCTTTGGGCGGCGTCGCGCCGTTGTTGCCGCGCCACGCCAAGAGCGGGCGAATGAGATCGGCGAGCCGCTCGAGCATGTCGAGCCGCACGGCGCGCGGGCCGCACACGTGATAGCCGTAGGCGCGATAGAAGGCCTCCGGACAGGCCGGATCGGGAGCGAACGAGGTCAGGCCGGCGCGGGGCGGATCGGGCAGTGCATCGACCGATAGCCCATTGGCACCGGCATTCTTCAGCGACCACAGCGTAAGGATCAGCTCGGCCGCCGCCGGCTTCAGGAGGATCGGGAAGTAGATGTTGAAGGCGCCGAAGCGCACGCCGTATTTGCGCAGCTGCGCCCGCGACTCCTGATCGAGAGTCTTGATCTCTTCGGCCACCGTCTCGCGACGCAACACGCCGAGGCTCTCGCGCAGGCGATAGGCGATGCCGCGCGCCAGCCCGGCGATGTCCTCTGCCTTGCCGATCTCGACCAGCGGCTTCAGCTTGTCGCCGATCATCTGCGTCAGCCACGCTTCGAGGCGCGTCTGCACCTTCTCGCGGTCGGAGGCGGACAGGTGCTCGTCGACGAGCAGCGACACCGTCGGCTTCAACGGATCGTCGGTCGCCTCGATCTGGCCGATCTCCTCGTCGCGCCACAGGATGCGTCCGCGCCGGTTGAGCGACAGCGCGTCCGGCTGTGCGGCAGCGACGCGGCGGGCACGCATGGCCAGCTCGCGAGCGAGAACTTGCGCCGCCGCATTGCGCGTCGCCTTACCGTCAATGCCCTCGGCGGCCGGGTCGAGCTGGAAGCGGAAGCCCTTGAGGCGGCCGACGAAATGATTCTCGACGTGAATGGCGCCGTCGGCGGCGAACTCGGCGTGCAACTCGTCCTTGTCGCGCATGCCCTTCATCAGGGCGCTGGTGCGGCGATCGACGAAGCGCTGCGTCAGCTGCTCGTGCAGCGCGTCCGACAGCCGGTCCTCGATCTCGCGCGTCTTCGCCTGCCAGTGGGCCGGATCCTGCAGCCAGTCGGCGCGGTTGGACACGAACGTCCAGGTGCGGATGTGTGCGATGCGGTTGGCGAGCGTATCGATGTCGCCGTCGGTGCGGTCGGCGAATGCCACCTGCTTGGCGAACCAGTCTTCCGAAATGCGCTCCTCCGGGCTCATCAGCGACTTGTAGATCGTCGCCACCAGCTCGGAGTGGTTCTGCCCGGAGATCTTGCGGTAGTCCGGGATCTGGCAGACCTCCCACAGTTTCACGACGGCGGCCGGCGCGCACGCCATGGCGACGATCTCGGGATCGCCGCCGACGCTCTCCAGCGCCTCCACGTCGTCGGCCATGCGGGCACGCGCCAGGCGCACCATGTCGGGCACGGCGCGCAGCGAATGCTTGAGCCCTTCGAGGGTCGAGAAATCGAGCTTGCGGTTGCGCCATTGCAGCGTGCGTACGCTGTCGAAATTGTGCGTCTCGAGCCGCTCGATGGTGTCGCTATCTAGCGGCTCGGCCGAGCCAGTGACGCCGAAGGTGCCGTCATTCATATGGCGGCCGGCGCGGCCGGCGATCTGGCTCAGCTCCGACGGCGTCAGGTTACGATGATTGTTGCCGTCGAACTTGCGCGTCGCCGAGAAGGCGACGTGGTCGACGTCGAGATTTAGGCCCATGCCGATGGCGTCCGTCGCCACAAGGAAATCGACATCGCCCGACTGATACAGCTCCACCTGCGCGTTGCGCGTGCGCGGCGACAGCGCGCCCAGCACAACCGCGGCTCCGCCGCTCTGCCGGCGCACCAGCTCGGCGACCGCATAGACCTCCGCCGCCGAGAAGGCGACGATCGCCGTGCGCTTGGGCAGGCGGGTGATCTTCTTCTGGCCGGCATAGCTGAGCTTCGACAGGCGGGGGCGCGAGATGAAGTTGGCGCCGGGAATGAGATCGGCGATCGCCTCGCGCATCGTCTGCGCGCCGAGCAGCAGCGTCTCGGAGCGGCCGCGCGCGTGCAGCAGGCGGTCGGTGAATACGTGGCCACGATCGGGATCGCCGGCCAGCTGGATCTCGTCGATGGCGAGAAAGTCGACGTCGACGTCGCGCGGCATCGCCTCGACGGTGCACACCCAATAGCGTGCCCGCTCCGGCTTGATCTTCTCCTCGCCGGTGATGAGCGCGACCTTGTCGGCGCCGACCCGCGTGGCGATCTTGTCGTACACCTCACGCGCCAGCAGGCGCAGCGGCAATCCGATCATGCCGCTTTCGTGGCCGAGCATTCGCTCGATGGCGAGGTGGGTCTTACCGGTATTGGTGGGCCCGAGCACCGCCGTCACATGGCGGATGCGCGTTTCAAGATCGCTGCCCATCTGAACTCCTCATGTCTCCGGCAATGGCATTGCAGAGACGTTCGTCGATATCAAGCGCATGATGCTCGCACCACCGCGAAACCAGCACGCATTGTAATCGTCCTGACACCCTCTGGCGATTGCTGGGGGCAGTTGTCCCGCTATCAGCGCAGTGCGAAGCGCTGCTGGTCCGGCATGGTGATGTCTACCCGCTCGGAGGTGAGCTCGGCGGTGCCGACGATGGTCGGCACCGTCAGCCGAAAGGGGATTACGACGTTGGCCTTCGGCACCGGCCGCATGATGAGTACGATGTCGCCTTTGATGACGGAGGCGGCGCCCTCGCCGGGCTTGTGACCGGAGATCGGCACCAGGCGCACCCCGCACACATGGTCGCCGCCGGAGCGGCCCTTGGGCGTAAAAACGAGGTCGAAGCGTTGCTTGCCGTCATAAATGGGCAGCTTCTGGGAGCACGGCTTGGTGATGTCAGTGAGCGACAGGGCCATCACGCCACTGAGCGGGTCGAGCACGCTCTTCAGCTGCTCGGGCGTCACGGGGACCGCCTTCCCCGACAGCTCGTCGCGGGGCGTGAACGTCACCTTGCTGACGGCACCATCGTTGAAGGCGATATTGAGGGCCTTGAGCTTTTTCTTCTTCAGGAACGTCTTCTGCTTGTAATTGAACTTGTAATCGACCGGGCGTGGCGTGCGCGAAGGCACCGCACCGTTGCTGCTCATATTGCCGCGGTAGTCGAAGATCGTCGTATCGATCTTGGCATCGGCCGCCAGCGTGTAGGCGTCGCCGTTGACGGTCGACTTGAAGTGGAAGTTGCCGATGTTGCCCAGCGCCGTGAACGAGATGCGATAGACCGCATCGACCGATGCCGGCATTTGGCCTCCGGCGCGCTGCGCCCAGCTGCCGGCGGCGCTACCGATTAGGATCAGCACGGCTGGAACGAGCGCAGCAAGCGTCCGCTTGGCTCCGTGCCCGAACCGATATGTCATGATGCCCCAAGCCCCGGAAAGACGACTATTCTCAATGCTGCGGGTAGTGCCGTTTTACGTCTATTCTGTGGCCCGTAGCGCGTCCGTGAAGGCCCCTCGGGGATGCCAAATCGGCTGCTCCTGCGGCGTGTCCCAAGTCTTGACGAAAACGGGGGCGTCGGGCATAGACACCGCCAAATCCCCTCCGGCCCGACCGGCGGGTCAATATTTCCCGCAATTCTTGCACGACGCCCGCCGCACGGGAGCGGTGGCGAAGGAGCTTTTACGATGACGAGGCGCTGCGAGCTTACCGGCAAACTGCCCCTTTCTGGGAACCTTAGGAGCCACGCCGAAAACGCGACGAAGCGGAAGTTCCGTCCAAACCTTTGCGAGGTCACGCTGATCAGCGACGCCCTCGGTCGCAAGTTCAGCCTGCGCGTCAGTGCACATGCGCTGAAATCGGTGGAGCACCGCGGTGGTCTCGACGCCTTCCTGCTTAAGGCGGACGACAAGGAGCTTTCCGAGCGCTGCCTGAAGATGAAGCGCGAAGTTAAGAAGCTCGCCAAGGGCGCGGCCAGCGCAGCCTAAGGCTGATCGGCCTTCAAACCTCCGCCTGACGCCGCCAGATCGGCGGCGCTGATCGCGAACTGCAGCAGGATCGTGCGCTGCAGCCTTTGATTGAAGTTGTCGTCCGAAATCATCGTGACGATCGTCTCGCCATCAGGCGCCGCGTGCACGGCGAGCCCCTCCATATTGTCGATCTCGCGGCTGCCGTTCGCGGCGACCAGAATGTCTCCGTCGATCACCTGGCGCGGGCGCAGCTGTTGCTGCTTGATCAGCCGCAAGCGCATGCTGACGCCCTCGCTCCACCGGAAACGCCGTTCCAGCACCAGTAGGCCACCGTCGGGCAGCGGCGCGGCGTCGGTTACGTCGTAGTCGCCGTCGTTGGTCAGGTAGAACTTGCGCGGCCGGTCGTCGTCTTGCCAGATCCAGCCGACATGATTGCCGTCGTCGTCGCGCATGCGCTCGGAAAAGGCGACGAGCTTGTCCTTGTAAGGCCCACCGCGCAGCACGGCGATGCCCTCGAAGCCGCCATTGGCCGGCATGTTCTTGGCCGACTTCGGCAGCGAGACCTTGCCGCGCGCCGGCGACAGCCCGGCTGCGTCGATGTCGAAGCGCACGATGCGGTGCTTGCGTTCGAACGAGATGAGCGCGCTGCCCTTCTCCGACGTACCCTTCACGAGTGCCAGCCCTTCGGCGTCGCGGTCGCGCGCGCGTGAAAGCGTATCGCCGTCCTTCGACTGGATGGCGCCCATGCGCACCGCGGTCATCCCTTGCGGCGGGCCCTTGTCGTCGTAGGTAAGCGCTCCCGACATCCAGGCGCCGATATCGGAGATGGCAAAGAAGCCCTTGCCGTCGGGATCGAGGGAAAGGCCCGACCAGCCGCCGAAATGCTTCGACGGCGAGGTGAGCACGAGACCGCCGCGCCAAGTCAGCCGGCCGAAACGTGTCGTATCGCGCTTGAGCCGGTCGAAGCCGCCGATGGGGCGCGCGTCGACGGTGATCGGTCCCGTTTCCAGATCGGCCGTCGACGGCTTGGACCCGCCGAGAGCGAGACCCGCACCGGCGGCGAGGATCAAAACTACGCCGGCGGGGAACCGCAAGCGGCGGCCACGATGCTTGGCGACAATCTCTCGCACGCTCAATTGAGGTGCCTCCGCCGCCCGCGTGAGCCGCGACGCGGCGCCGGCGCTGGCGCCTTTTCCTCGAACAGCTCGACGAGCTTGTCGGTCATGGCGCCGGCCAGCTCGCTCGGGTCGGTGATGGTCACGGCGCGCCGGTAGTAGCGCGTCACATCATGCCCGATGCCGATGGCGATCAGCTCGACCGGCGAGCGCGTTTCGATCTCGTCGATCACTTGCCGCAAATGCTGCTCCAGGTAGCTGCCGGAGTTGACAGAAAGAGTTGAGTCGTCGACCGGAGCGCCGTCGGAAATCATCATCAGAATGCGGCGCTGCTCGGGCCGCGCCAGCAAACGGCGATGTGCCCAGGCGAGGGCCTCGCCGTCGATGTTCTCCTTCAGCAGGCCCTCGCGCATCATCAGCGCGAGCGAGCGCTTGGCACGCCGCCACGGCGAATCGGCCGTCTTGTAGACGATGTGGCGCAGGTCGTTGAGGCGCCCGGGCCCCTGCGGCTTACCGGCGGCAAGCCACTGCTCGCGCGCCTGCCCGCCCTTCCAGGCGCGCGTCGTGAAGCCGAGGATCTCCACCTTGACGCCGCAGCGCTCCAGCGTGCGCGCCAGGATGTCGGCGCAGCAGGCGGCCACCATGATCGGGCGCCCACGCATCGAGCCTGAATTGTCGAGCAGCAGCGTGACGACGGTGTCGCGAAAATCCATCTCGCGCTCGCGCTTGAACGTCAGCGCATGCATGGGGTCGATGATGACGCGTGTCAGGCGCGCGGCGTCGAGCGTGCCTTCCTCCAGGTCGAAGTCCCAGGCGCGGTTCTGCTGCGCCAGCAGGCGGCGCTGCAGCCGGTTGGCGAGACGGGCGACGGCGCTCGATAGCGTCCGGAGCTCGCGGTCGAGGTAGGCGCGCAGGCGCTCCAGCTCTTCGGGCGAGGACAGTTGCTCGGCGCCGATCTCCTCGTCGTATTCGCGCGTGAAAACCTTGTAACCAAAGGCCTCGGGGTTATCGAGAACGGAGGTGTTGGGCCGCCACGGCTCCGGCGGCTCCATCTGCTCCATGCCGTCGAGCATGCTGTCTAGGTCGTCAGCACTCGGAGTCTCGGACGATTCCTGTCCTTCGTTGACCTCGCCTTCGGCGTTGCCCTCCTCCTGCCGCTGGTCGCTGCCCTCGGCACCGTCCTCGGCGGATTCGGTATCGCCGTCGCTGCCTTCTTCCTTGTCGTCGTCCTCGCCGTCGTTCTCGTCGCGGTCAGCTTGTACGCTGTCCTCGGTGAGCTCGAGAGCACGCAGCAGATCGCGCAGCAGGCGGCCGAAGCTCTCCTGATCCTCGGCGAGGCTGTCGAGACGCTTCAGCAGCTTGGCGCCGCGCTGTTCGATCGAGGGGCGCCACACTTCGACCAGCGCCTTGACGCTATCGGGCGGCGGCATGCCGGTGAGCCGTTCGCGGATCAGCAGTGCCACGGCGTCCTCGAGCGGGGCATCGGCACGCGTCTTCACCTGCGCATAGCGCCCGTGCGCATACTGGTCCTCGATCCGCGCAGTGAGATTGCGCGCCATGCCCGGCATGCGGTTGGCACCCAGCGCTTCGACGCGGGCGCGTTCCGCCGCCTCGAACACGAGGCGCGCCGGCCCGGCGCTCGGCGCCAGCTTGTTGTGGACGCGCACGTCATGGCATCCGGCCGTCAGCGCGAAGCTGTCGGCCCAGCCGCGGATGACGGAAATCTCGCGCTGCGAGGGCACGCGCGAGGGCTCGGGCAGCTGCGCGTGTCCGGTGGAATATTCAGGCGGCCCCGCCGCGAAGCCGACCTCGATATCGGCATGGCCGGCGATGGCGCGAACGCACAGCCCAACCGCCCGCTTCAGCGGTTCGGTCGGCGCTTCCTTGCGTTTCGGCCCAAGCGACATCGCCCCTCAGCTCAGCGCGACGTTGGCGGCGCTCTCGGGGAGTTCCTCGCCGAAGCTGCGCTGATAGAACTCGGCGACCAGCGGGCGCTCGAGCTCGTCGCACTTGTTGAGGAAGGTGAGGCGGAAGGCAAAGCCGATGTCGCCGAACACCTCGGCGTTCTCGGCCCACATGATGACTGTGCGCGGACTCATCACCGTCGACAGGTCGCCGTTGATGAAGGCGTTGCGCGTCAGGTCGGCGACGCGCACCATGTGCGAGACGGCCTTGCGCTTGGCTTCCGTCTTGGCGAACGACTTCGCCTTGGCCAGCACGATCTTCACTTCGTCGTCGTGCGGCAGATAGTTGAGCGTCGCCACGACCGACCAGCGGTCCATCTGGCCCTGATTGATTTGCTGCGTGCCGTGATAGAGGCCGGAGGTGTCGCCGAGACCGATGGTGTTGGTCGTCGCGAACAGCCGGAACGACGGATGGGGACGGATCACCTTCGACTGGTCGAGCAGCGTCAGCTTGCCCGACACTTCGAGCACGCGCTGGATGACGAACATCACGTCAGGCCGGCCGGCGTCGTATTCGTCGAACACCAGCGCGGTGTTGGACTGCAATGCGTACGGCAGGATGCCCTCGCGGAACTCCGTCACCTGCTGGCCGTCCTTGAGCACGATCGCGTCCTTGCCGACGAGATCGATGCGGCTCACGTGGCTGTCGAGATTGATGCGGATGCATGGCCAATTGAGGCGCGCCGCGACTTGCTCGATGTGCGTCGACTTGCCGGTGCCGTGGTAGCCCTGAATCATCACGCGGCGGTTGTGTTTGAAGCCGGCGAGGATGGCGAGCGTCACCTCCCGATTGAACAGGTAGTCGGAGTCGAGGTCGGGAACGTGCTCGTCGGGCTTTGAATAGGCCGGCACCTCAAGGTCGGTATCGATACCGAACACCTGCCGCACCGAAAGCTTCATGTCGGGAAGTTTGGCCGGCTTGCTTTCGGCACCCGACTGGGTTTGCGCACGCATTATCGCGGAGTCCTCGGAGTGGCGCGGGGCAGCAGAATGAATGGGCGCGATGGCTGCCGGATTCAGACGAGGCCCGCTTGCTTCAGAAAGTTATAGGCTTGAATTATCTCGCGCAACTTATCGCCGGAGCGCGCGTCGCCGCCGTTTGCGTCGGGATGGTAAACCTTTACCAACTCCTTGAACCGCGCCTTGATCTCGACCTTCGTTGCCTCGCTCGACAAGTTGAGCGTCTGGAAGCTCTTCTTTTCGAGCGGCTTCATCTGGCGCCGGCTCTCGGCCGGCTGCTCCCGCGCGGCCTTCGCCCGCCGCGCAAAAAACGCATGCGGATCGAGGGTGCGGAATTCCGCAGCGGCCGGCGCGGACTCGGGCTCGGGCGGGGCAGCGGCACCGGGGGCCTTGGAGTTGACGCCCACCTTCCAGGTCGGACGGTGGCCGGTCATGGCGTCTTTCTGAAAGTCCTGCACCTCGGTGTCGTTCATGCCGTCGAAGTAGTTATAGGCGGCATTGTACTGGCGCACGTGCTCCATGCAAAAAAGGTAGTATTTGCCATCCTGGCCACGGCCGCGGGGCGCACGGTGGTCGCCGGGCGCCTTGCACCCTTTCCACTGGCAGCGCGCATGCCGCTCCTCCGGCGCAGGCGCGCTGCCTGCACTTTTTTTGCCGACACGGATGCTGTCGAAGTATTTGGAGTCGAGCTTCATCGTAAGCGAAGTATGATCTGCCCTCAGTCCCCAGACAAGCGATCGATTTGGCATAGCAATCGATCACCCACGACCTACTCTTTCACATCCCGATGAGGCGACCCTTAATGAGCTTGCAGGCGCGCATGCGCGAGAAACTGATGATCGCCCTCAACCCGACGCGCCTCGACGTTGTCAATGAGTCGCACCTGCACGCCGGTCACAGCTCGTCGCCGGAAACGGGAGAAAGCCACTTCCGCGTGCTGATCGTCGCCGACGCCTTTGCCGGCAGGTCGCGCATTGAGCGGCATCGGATCGTCAACGATGTGGTGCGGGACGAGCTGAACGATGGTGTGCACGCGCTGGCGATCAAGGCGCTCGCCCCCGGTGAGCCAACATAGCACGAAAAAATCTCGCCTCCGCTTCTGCGAAGGCGAGATCTGGAGACACCAGTAACGTCGGCGTCCGCTGGCGCTTAGTGCCAGCGGTGATGACGACGATAGTGGCGGTGATGGTGATTCCGCTTGTAGAACCGCCAACGCCAATGGCGACGATGATGGCGGTAGCCGGCCTTCTCGACAGACGAGCTGGCATCGCTGGCGGTCGTCAGCTTGCCAAGAATGTTGCCGGATGCCGGAGCAGCCTGGGCGCTACCAACGGCCACGACGCACGCAAGTGCGCCGGCGATGGCAGCGAGGGGGAGGAATCGAGTCATGTTAGCTCCTTCTTCTGTTTCCAATGCGCCACCGCCAGCATTTTTGCGGTTCAGCGGCGCACAACACTTGGATCCTCCTGACCAGATCCGCGCACAGGTTCGCGTCCGTCGCGTGAACCTAACCTGAACGACAATTTTGCTAACAGCTATGCCGCTGACGGCCCGGCGTTTCCGGTACGCAGCGTGCGCGCGGCGATGGCGACAGCCGGGCTTATGCGCAGCGCGGTGATTTTGTTTCGCGTCTTGCGCAGGATCTCGAAGCGATATCCGTAGAACGTGAAAACTTGCCCCGGCTCGGGGATCGTCTGCGCCTCGTGGATTACGAGGCCCGCAACCGTCGTCGCTTCCTCGTCGGGCAGATTCCAGTTCATCTGACGATTGAGATCGCGCACCGCCACCGTGCCGTCGACGTTGACGGTGCCGTCGGTCTGCACGCGGATTGCCGCTTCCTGCGTGTCGTGCTCGTCGGCGATCTGCCCGACGATCTCTTCGAGAATGTCCTCCAGTGTGATCAGCCCCTGCACCTCGCCGTACTCGTCGACGACCAGCGCCATCTGGGCCTTGCGCTTGAGGAACTGATTGAGCTGGTCCTTCAGCGGTGTCGTGTCGGGAACGAACCACGGCTCGACGGCAAAGCTCATGATGTCGAGCTTGCTCACGTCCCAGCCGGAACGGCCGAGCGCCGAGAATAGGTCCTTGGTGTGCAGGAAGCCGACGATGTTTTCGGGATCGTCCTTCCACAGCGGTACGCGCGTGTACTGGCTGCTCAGGAGTTCGTCGACGATCTGCTGCGGTGTATCGTCGGCATTGATCGTCTCCATCTTGGTCCGATGCACCATGATGTCGGCGACCTGCAGATCGCGCAGGTCTAGCACGCCGCCCAGCATGTCGGCATCGTGGCGCCCCACCGAGCCTTCGATTTTCTGCAAGGCGATGGTGCCGCGGATCTCCTCGTGCGCGGCGAGGATGTTGGCCTCGTCGTCGAGCTTGCTCGGCGTCATTTTCAGGAACATGCGCACGATGTACTCGATCGCCACCGTGATCGGGTTCATCACGACGATGACGGCGCGCATGATCGGCGCCACCAGCAGCGCGACGCGATCGGAATAGGCGAGCGCGTACGTCTTCGGCAGCACGGCGGCAAACACGACGATAAGTAGAGTCATGATGCCCGTGGCGTAGGCGACGCCGACCTCCCCCACGAGGTGCACAGCCAGGCCCGAAGCTAGGGCAGCGGCCAGCACATCCACCAGCGTGTTGCCGATGAGGATGGTGCCGATCATCTTCTCTGGCGTGCTGAGCAGCTTGTTGACCAGCGCTGCCTTGGGGTCTCCCTCCTGCTCCAGGGCGTGCATGCGCGCGCGCGAGGAAGCCGTCAGCGACGTCTCGCTGGCGTTGAAGAAGGCCGATAGGGCGATCAGGACGATGATCGCCACAACGATGAGCACGATTACCAGCGTCATGGGTACTCGGACTGCAGCTCGCTAACGGTTGCTGTTGCACCTAGCAGGCGCGGCGGCACGCGCACCTTTAGCACATGTGGGAATGCGGATCGTTAGCGCGGCCTAAACCGGGCCGATCTCGCCGCCCAGGAAGGTGCGCACCGTCTCGGACGGCACGTCGCGGGCGATGAACGCCTCCCCGACATCGCGCACGAGGATGAAGGCGAGCTTGCCGTGGCGCACCTTCTTGTCCTGTGCCATCAGCTTCATCATGGCGTCGATGCTGGGCTTGTCGCCGGGGATCTCGTCAATGCGCGTCGGCAGCCCGACAGCACGGAAATGCGCGCTGGCGCGATCCGCCGCAGCCTCATTGCAATAGCCGAGCGCCGCCGAAAAGCGGAAGGCGATGCTCATGCCGATGGCGATCGCCTCGCCGTGCAGCAAGCGATCGGAATATCCGCACCAGGCCTCGAAGGCGTGGCCGAATGTGTGGCCGAGGTTGAGCAGCGCGCGCTCGCCCTGCTCGGTTTCGTCGCGGCCGACGATGCCGGCCTTCGCCTTCACGCTCGTCTCGACGGCGTGCGTCAGCGGCGCCGGCTCGAGCGCCAGCACGGCGGCGTAGTTCTGCTCCAGCCAAGCGAAGAACGCCGCATCGCCCAGCAGCCCGTACTTGGCGACCTCGGCATAGCCGGCGCGCAGCTCCCGTTCGGGCAGCGTGCGCAGTACATCGGTGTCGGCCAGCACGAGACCCGGCTGATGGAAGGCGCCGATCAGGTTCTTGCCTTGCGGCGTATCAATGCCGGTCTTGCCGCCGACGGAGCTGTCCACCTGCGCCAGCAGCGAGGTCGGGATCTGCACGAAGCGCACGCCGCGCCGCAGGATGGCCGCCGCAAATCCGGCAAGGTCGCCGATGACGCCGCCGCCCAGCGCCACGACGAGATCGCCGCGTTCAAGCCCCAGTTCCAGCAGCCGCTCGCACAGCGGCGCCAGCTCGCGGAAACTCTTGGTCGACTCGCCCGGCGGCAGCGTGATCGAGCCGACGTGGCGGCCGTCTTTTTGCAACGCCGCTTCGAGCGCGGCGAGATGAAAGCGCGCGACGTTGGCGTCGGTGACGATGGCGCAGCGCGCCGCCCCAAGCCGCGCATTGATGAGTTCGCCGGCGCGCGCCAGCAGCCCGGGCCCGATCAGCACATCGTAGGCGCGCCTTCCCAGCGGCACGTTGACGGCGCGGACGTCGCGAGTTGCAGTCGCGCTCATCGGGCCACCTCGGACGATGCCGTTAGCTGCCGGTCGAGGCTCTGGACGATCTCGCCGACGATAACCTCGTGCGGCACATCGCGGCTTTCGATGGTGATGGCCGCCTGCGCGTAGATCGGATAGCGCGTCGCCATGAGGTTCTGCAGCACCGTCTCGGGATCCCCTGCCTTGAGCAACGGGCGGTTGCCGCGCTTGCCGACGCGGCGCACGAGCAGCGGCAACTCCGCCTTGAGCCACACCGAAACGCCATGCTCGGCGATGGAGGCCCGCGTCTCCTCGTTCATGAAGGCGCCACCGCCGGTCGCCAGCACTTGCGGCCCTGACCGCAGCAGCCGCGCCAGCACCTTGCGCTCGCCTTCGCGGAAATACGGCTCCCCATGGTCGGCGAAAATATCCTCGATGCTCTTGCCGGCCGCCTTCTCGATTTCCTCGTCGGCGTCGATGAACGGCAGGCCGAGCCTGGTGGCCAGCCGCCGGCCGATGGCCGACTTGCCGCAACCCATCAGCCCGACGAGCACGACCGATCGCTGCCCGAGGGCAGTGCGGATCGCGTGCACCGATTGAGCGTCTGGCATCTTCTTCTCTTCCGATCCCGGCCGAATCGACCGATGACCAAGACCATTGGCTTTTTTCGCCCACAGCCTACGTTGCGGCAACGTTTGCCGAGAATTGCCCGGGTCGCCTGCGCCGCCTACTTTGGATCATCGTCGAGTGCAAGTCATAATGGCGCCAACTTGCAAAGTGACCAAAGCGGTAGGGACGGGATAGCAAATGCCCAGCTTGTTCCGGTTTCTGTTCATCGTTGGCACGGCCGGCGCCATCATTACCGGTACGCTTTACGTTCTCGCCACGAAATTCGAGCCGGAGCCGCGCACCGTCACCAAGCCCGTCCCGGGCGTCAAGGTGCGTACAGAGTGACCCGCGCGCGGCCATGCGAAAGCGCTTTCCATTCATCGTGCTGCCCGTCCTAGCGGGCGGGATTTGGCTTGCCGGCGTGGCCGCGGCGCAGGAGTGGAGCCCGTTCGACCCGTTCAAGAACCCGGCCCGCGGGCAGCAGAATCCGCCGGCCGCCGAGGCGCCGGAGCGCGCGGCATCGCCCCCGGGCGGCAGCGATGACGTCATACGCCCGCTCGGCGATAGTGGCGCTACCACGGTCGAGCGCGGCGACCTCACCCCGGTTATGGCCGCCGACGGCTCGGGCCTGCCGCACGAGTTGTGGCAGGGGCTAGACGTCGGCACGCTGTCGCGCCTCATCTCCGAGATCGACATTCCGCCACGCTCGCCGGCCCTCCATCAGCTGTGGCTGCAGCTGATAACCTCCAACGTGGCGCCACCCGAAGGCGGCGTCACCGACCAGCAGTTCCTCGCGCTGCGCGTGGAAATCCTCTACCGCTCGGGCCTGTTGCAGGAGGCCGCGAAGGCTCTCGCCGACATGCCGGCCGGCGATCCGATCATCGCCATTCTCGCCGCCCGCAACGATATCGGGCTGGGTGCACAGGATCGCGGCTGCGAAGGCCTGAAGGCCGGCGGCGCACCGGCGCAGCTACCCAAACCGGTGAAAGCCGATGCGGCGCTGATTGCCGGCTACTGCTCGGCCGTGGCCGGTGATGCGCCCGGCGCCGGCCTGGCCGCCGAACTCGCCCGCGAAGAAGGCGTCAAGGACAACCCCGGCCTGCAGGCGCTCGACGCCATGTCGATGGGTGGCAAGCCACAGGTCGCGCCCGACCAGGAAATTTCGCTGCTCGACTACCGTCTGATCGAGGCCGCTGGCGGCACTGTCGATGAAGCGCAAGTCATAAAGCACGCCAAAGCCTCGCTGCTCGCCGCGCTGGCCCTCGACGCGCAGGGCGAGCCTGCCTTGAGGATCGCCGCCGCCGAGGCCGCCGCCAACCTCAACGCCATCACCGCGTTGCAGCTCGCCGACATCTACCGCGCGCAACCGGCGGCGGGCGCTGTACTGTCCGATGCCGCCGGCTCCGACGCGCCGCAGCGGCGCGCTGCGCTGTTCGTTGCGGCCGAGAAGGAGGGTACGCCGCAAAAGAAAGTGCGTCTCATCCGCGCCTTCCTCGACGAGGCGCATCGCGCCGGCTTCTATCTTACGGCCCTCCGCATGGTGGCTCCGGCCTCCGACACCATCATCGCCGCGCCGGAGATCGGCTGGTACGCCGAGACCGGCGTCGAGGTGGCCCTCGCTGCCGGCAGCTACGACAAGGCGCGCGAATGGGCCGAATTCGGCTCGGCGCCGAATGGTGGCGCGGGTCCGAGCCTGGCGCACTGGCTGGCGCTGATCGACATCGCCGACGGCCGGCCCGCGGCGCAGCGCGAGGAGAACTTGCGCCACGTCGAGGAGCTCGCCGTGCTGGGCCGCATCGACGCGACGCTGCTGCATCGCCTGGCTACCGTGCTCGACGCGCTGGAGTACAACGTGCCCATACCGCTGTGGGAAGCTGCCAGCCGCACGCCGCAACCTGCTAGCGGCTATCTGCCGGAAACCGGCGTGCTGTCGGAGCTGCAGGACGCCGCCAAGAAGCACGAGTTCGGCCGCACCGTCCTGCTCGCCATGAAGACGCTCGGGCCCAACGGCGCCGAAGGCGCGCACATGATCGCGCTCGGCGATTCCATTCGCGCCTTGAAGCGGGCGGGGCTGGAACCCGACGCGCGCAACCTCGGCTTCGAAGCGCTGTTTGCCGGCTGGCCGCGCGCCATCACCAATTAGCGCCGAGGCAATGGGGCCGACATGAGCGCAGCGCAGCGGCACATCGACGGGTTTCTCGAGATGCTCGGCGTCGAGCGTGGCGCAGCCGTCAACACCATCGAGGCCTACCGCCGCGACCTCGAGCAGTACCGCGCTTTTCTCGATGGACGCGACGTCGGTCTTCTCGCCGCCGAACCGGCGCACGTGTCCGGGTGGCTCGCCGCATCGTCCGCCGCCGGCCTCAGCGCCGCATCGCGCGCGCGCGGGCTCTCGGCCGTGCGCCAGCTCTATAAGTTTCTACTCGCCGAAGGCCACGTCGGCGCCGATCCGACGCACGGCCAGTCGGGCCCCCGCAAGCAGCGGCCACTGCCCAAGACGCTGAGCGTTGCGGAGGTCGACCGGCTCATCGGCGCCGCCGCTGCCCGCGCGCAAACGGGCGACGGTATCGAGCACCTGCGCGCCCTGCGCCTGCACTGCCTCATCGAGATGCTGTACGCCACGGGCATGCGCGTCAGCGAGCTGGTATCGTTGCCACGCAGCGTGCTGGCCGGCGACGCGCGCGTTCTCACCATCAAGGGAAAGGGCGGGCGCGAGCGCCTCGTGCCGCTCAACGCCGCTGCGCGAGCCGCGCTCGACCGCTATATCGCCGCCAACGCGGGCGAGGGCCGCATCACCACCAAGTGGTTGTTTGCATCGAAAAGTGCGCGGGGCCATCTGACGCGCCAGCGCTTCGCCAACGACCTCAAATTGGTCGCCGAGGAAGCCGGGCTCGACCCCGAGCGCGTCAGCCCGCACGTGCTGCGTCACGCCTTCGCCAGCCATCTGCTCGACCGCGGCGCCGACCTACGCTCGGTGCAGCAGCTGCTCGGCCACGCCGACATCTCGACCACC
>JBDTOR010000027.1:0-21003 GCA_039933175.1 Hyphomicrobium sp.
GCCCCGAGGAACACGGCGGTGCAGGCCACGACGATGCCGAGCGATGGCCAGTCGACCTGGCCGTAGAGAGCAAAACGGATGAGTTCCACCGCGTGCGTGAACGGGTTGATCAGGCACAACTGGTAGAGCAGCACGCTTGATTCCTTGACGCGCCATAGCGGGTAAAGGGCCGATGACGCGAAGAACATCGGGAAGATCACGAAGTTCATGACACCGGCGAAGTTCTCGAGCTGCTTGATCACCGACGACATGAACAGTGCCAGCGAGCCCAGCATGAGGCCCGAGATGACCAGCGCCGGCGCCACCGCGATGTAGTTCATCGACGGCGTAGACAACTGCCAAGCCCAGATGACGTAGACGATGGCGGCGATCTGGGCGACAACAAAGGCGATAAGCGCGTTCTGCATGAAGCGCTCGGACAGCTTCTCGGTCGCCGAGTTGAACATGATGAGCGCGGCGAGCGCCGCGGGCGGGCCCAGCAGCAACGGGTAGCCCCACCCCGTGAGTTCCGCCTCCCAAAAATAGAAGATGCCGAGGAACACGTAGGCTTGGATGGCCGCCACCGCGACGCCGCCGATGAGCTTGGAAACGAGCAGGAACGAGCGCGGGAAGGGACTGACGAGCAGCGTGCGCATGGCGCCCGTCTCGCGGTCGTAGACCATCGACAGCGAGGACTGCATGGCGTTGAACAGCAAGATCATGCCGAGCAGGCCCGGCACGACGTAGACCTCGTAAAGCACATAGGTCTCGTAGGGCGGGATGATGGATACGCCGAGCGTCTGACGGAAGCCGGCGGCGAAGATGAACAGCCAGATCAGCGGCCGCACCAGCGCCGACATGAAGCGCTCGCGCTGGTGCAGATAGCGCAGCACCTCGCGCCAGACGATGCCCTTGAGGCAGGTGGCGTAGGCGCGCAGGCCAAGGCGCGGCGGCTGGGTGCCCCAGGCGCGGTCGCCGATACTCATGCTGGTTGCACTCACGTGCTGCGCGGTGGTGGTTAGGGCAGTCATGCGGCGCGCTCCGTGGTGACGGTGCCGGTCATCTTACGGAAGGCATCGCTGACGTTCTGCGTTCCCGTCTTGGCGAGCAATTCGGGCACCGGGCCCTCGAACAACACGCGTCCCTTATGCAGCACGACGACGAGATCGGTGGGGCGCACCTCGTCGAACAGATGCGTCGCCCAGAGGACGCCGATGCCCTCCTTCTCGACCAGCGAGCGCACGATGTTGATGACACTCTCGCGCGAGCCGATGTCGAGGCCGACAGTCGGCTCGTCGAGCAACAGCAAAGAAGGTTGATGCAGCAGCGACCGGGCGATCTCGACGCGGCGCGCCTGGCCGCCCGAAAGGTTGCGCACCTTCTCGCGGGCCCGGTCGGCGAGACCGACGATCTGCAGCGCTCGTTCCGTGCGCTCGCGTGCCTCGCGGCCGCGGATGCCGTGCAGGGCGCAGTGGTAGAGCAGGTTCTGCCGTAGCGTGAGGTCCAGATCGAGCGTGCGGCTCTGGAAGACGACGCCGAGACGCTGCAACGCGGCCGAGGCGCGGCGTCGGATGTCGTGACCGAAAATGCGGATCTCGCCGGTGACGTTGTCATAGAGGCGGGTGATCAGCGCGAACAGCGTCGACTTGCCGGCGCCGTTGAGGCCCAGCAGGACGACGAAGCGGCCACGCGGGATGTCCAGCGTCACGTCGTTGAGAGCGAGGTTCTCACCGAAGGCGTGGCTAACATTCTTGACGACGAGCGCAGAGGCGCCGGCATCAGGCGGATGCGTTTCAGATGTCATGTCCATACGACGATTAAACCGCGCGCGTCTACTTCAAGCCATTGGAAACATTTATTGTTTCTCTAAAGCTTGGCCACGCAAACCAGCGGGCGGCCCTTCGTCTTTTTGCTCCAGTCCAACTGTCATCCTTGTTCCGCAAGGCCGCCGGGCCCCGGTAGAACGGCGAAAACTCAGAACGGCGCCACCACCACACCCCAGGGGTAGCGGCCGGTGCGGATCGATTTGACGACCTTCATGGCCGCAACGTCTATCACCGACACGTCATTCGATGCGCCGTTAGTGGTCAATAGCTTCTTGCCGTCCGGAGTGAAGGCCATCTGCCAGACGCGCTGGCCGACGAGCAGATACTTTACGACCTCGAACGTCGTCGTATCGACCACCGCAACGCGATTGGCCGGCCCGAGCGCGACGAAGGCAAACTTTCCGTCGGGCGTAATGCGTATGCCGACCGGCTGGATCGCTTCCTTGGTGATGCCGGGGATTTCGAAGCCGATCTTCTTGAGCACCTTGCGGTCGGCCGGATTGATCACGGTCACCGTGCCGCCGATCTCCGAGCTCACCCACAGCTGCGTACCGGCCGGGTTGAACATGGCGACGCGCGGGCGGCTGTCGACCAGCACGTTATCGAAGGTCTTGTGTGTGGTCGTGTCGATAAAGTGGGCCATGTTGGTCGTCTCGGAGGTGTTGACCAGCACCTTGCCGTCAGGGCTCATGCCCATACCCTCCGGCTCAACGCCGACGGGAATGTCGCCGATAACCTTGCCGCTGTTGATGTCGACGACGGTGACGAGGTTGTCGTCCTCGTTGGCGACATACAGCGGATTGCCCGACGGATGCAGGATGAGCAACTCGGGGTCGGGGCCCGAGGGGAGGGTTTTGACCAGCTCATAGGTCTTGGTGTCGTAGACCTGGATGATGTTGTCGTCGCTGGTGCAGATGATCAGCCACTTGCCGTCGTTCGAGATGATGACGCCGCGCGGGCGCTGGCCGACGGGGAACGTCTTGATTACTTCGAGCTTCTCGGTGTCGATGACCGTGACCGAGTTGTCCTTCTCATTGGTGACGAACGCCGTGTAGGCCATGGCCGCAGGCGCCGGCAGGGCAAGAGCGGAGCCGAGGCCGAGCAGCGCGGCGACGGTGAACTTGAAACGCATTAGGGGATTTCCTCCTGGAGCTTTTCTGGGGCCTGCAGCGATCGTTGTCGCTGCCGCGCTCATTGCGTGTACGCCTGGCATTTGGTTTCCGGCTTATCGACGCCGAGCGTGTCGAGTTCGCTATGTTGATGCAGGAAGCCCTGCTGCGGCGAGACGCTGACCAAGAGCTTGGGAGTCGTGACCAGGATCGGCTGGCGGATCTGGCCGTTCCAGTTCCGCACCGACAGGCCGACACCCTTGAAGCCGGCGACGTCGAAGTTAGGCCCCTTCATGTAGGCGACGAGATCGGCGTATTTGCCCGATTTTGTGCGTGAAGCGGCTTCACCGACCATGCGCGCGGCGAGCCAGGCGTTGTAGTCGAGCGGCCGCATCGTGCGATCGGCGAGGCGCTTGAAGCGATTTTGGAACTGCGTGCCGCCCCAAAGCTCGATGGCCGGATGCCAGGTTTCGGCGATGAGACCGGCCGTACCGGCGACGGGACGCGGGTCCCAGGTGCGGTAGGGCAGGTAATCGCCGAACAGGTTGCCCTCGTCGGCGACGACGAGCACCTCATGGGCGGGCGCGTTCTGCGTGAATGTCGGGATCTGCTGCTGCACCTGCTCGAAACCGCCGTCGGTGCGCCGGCTGCCGGAGTCATACGTGAACGTGCGCTCCTCGACGATCTTGGCGCCGAAGCGCTTGGCGGAGCGCCGCAGAGCCTCGGCGTAGAGCTTGTCCTTCTCGGTCGGACCGAGCACGAGGAACCAGTGCGGCCACTTCTTCCACACCAGATACTGGGCGAGCGCATCGGTGAGCATCGAACGCGTTGGCGCCGTGTGCAGCACCTGCGGACGGCAATTCTCCTCGCGTAGGCTGTCGTCTGGCGCGCTGTAATTTATGAGAAGCGCCTCTTTGCCCTTCAGCGCGTCGGCCATCTTGAGCAGCGTTTCCGGGCTCGCATCGACGATGATGAAGTGCGCACCGGCGTCGACCTTCTGCACCACGTCCTGGATCAGCTTGGCCGGATCGGCTTCTTCGATCGGATCGAGCGTGAACTCCTGGTTCATGAAGCGGCCGGTGGTGTTGTTGTCTGTGATCGCCAACTTGGCGCCGGCAATGCCGAGGTCCTTCGGCGGCAGATCGAGCAGCGAGAGCGGCAGCGGCTCATCGCGCAACTCGCGCGCAAGGACGATGGGGATAGTTACATGATCGGGATCGGCAGCCGCGGCCTTTGTCGCATCGGCGGCAGGCGCTTGGGCTTCAGTAGCGGCGGCCGGCGCAGGAGGCGCCGCGGGGGCGGCGGCGGGCGTCTCGGGCTTCGCCGCGGGGGCCTCTTGCGCCGTTAGCGGCGCGGCGCTCAGCGCCAGCATTGCCGCCAACACACAGGCCAACGCCGTGCCGCTGTGCAAGATTGAAGTCGCCACGCTGCCACGCACGCGCCGGTTTCCTTGGCCTGAAGCCATCAAGCTCATTCCTCCTGGCCGCACGGCTCGCGATGCAAACGCGAGCGGCACCTTAACGGTGTCTCGAGCGCTCTGTTACTATGTTGCAGTAGAAGGGTATGGGGTACCACCCTTGTCAAGGTCTCCCGATTTTACTCGCGTACTTGTGACCCGCGGTGACTGCCACGTGGCAACTACCCCCTTGCAATTACCCCCCTGTTCAGCACACCTAACCCTAACACTATAACGTCCTAAGCAGCCGAGAACGCGGTTAGCGCGTCCAGGGGAAACGTCTTGATTGCTAAACGTTTTGTCATCTTCGCGTTGGGCTTGGCGGTCTTTCCGGCAGCCGTGATGGCGGCTGAGAAGGCGATCATTTTCCCCTTCGACCTCATCGATCAAAGCCAGCAGTTCGAAATCGGGTTAATGCCCAAGGGGATCGACCCGGAGGAGAAGCGGCGCCTACAAGTCATCTCCGAAGAACTGGTTCGGTTGATGAAGGAAAGTGGTCGCTACGAGGTCGTAGACACCACGCCGATTGCCAAGGAAATCGACGACAAATCGCCCATCCACAAGTGCAACGGCTGCGAAGATGACCTGGCAAAGAAGGTCGGTGCCGACATCGCCTTCATCGGTACGGTTCGTAAGGCTTCCGACGTCCTCTTTACCGTCAGCATCTATGTGCGCGACGTGAAGAACCAGAAGATCATCCATCAAGGCTCGAGCGAGATCTACGGCAATACCGACAAGATGTGGCTCCGTGCGGTGAACTACATCGTCGATCGCCGGTTGTACGCCGACAAGGGCACCTCAAAATGATCGACCGCCGCCGCGTTCTTGTTGCCGGAGGCGCCGCCGCGTTGGCGACTTTCGGACTACCGCTGACGCATGCGCGTGCCGCCGGCACACTGCGCATTGCCTCCTTGAAGTTCGGCTCGCTGAGCTGGCTCTTGGAGACGATGCGCACCGAAGGCTTTGCCGATAAGCTGGGTCTGAACGTCACGATCGTCGAAGTGGCGACCAATCAGGCTGGTCCGGTGGCGCTGTTGTCGGGTGAAGCGGACCTAATTGTCAGCGATTGGCCGTGGGCGCTGCGCCAGCGGGCGATGGGCGAGCAGGTAAAGTTCGCGCCGTATTCGTCGGCGCTCGGTGCCATCATGGTGGCGCCGGATTCGCCCATCAAGTCGCTCGCCGACCTCAAGGGTAAGAGGCTCGGCGTCGCCGGTGGGGCCATCGACAAGAGCTGGCTGCTGCTGCGTGCCTATTCCCGCCAGGCGCTCGGAACGGACATCGCGCAACTGGCGCTGCCGTCCTACGGTGCCGCGCCACTGTTGACCGAGGAAACGCGCTCCGGCCGGCTCGATGCCGTGCTCAACTTCTGGACTTATGCGGCACGCCTCGAAGGTGACAATTATCGCACCATCCTCGGCATGGATGATGTGCTTAAGGCGCTCGGCATTCAGCCCGTGCCCTCGCTCGTCGGATTCATCTGGCGTGAGGAGACGGAGCAGGTGAAAGGCAAAGAGATCGCCGCCTTCCTGACCGCGGTCGAGCAATCCAACCAGGTGCTCGCCACCTCCGATGCCGCCTGGGATCGCATCCGCAATCTCGTCAAGCCGGAGAACGACCTCGAGTTCGCTGCCATCAAGTCGTACTATCGCGCCGGCATCCCCGCGCCGTGGACCGGCGCCGAGACGAAATCGGCGGAGAAATTGACTCAAGTGCTGGTCGGTGTCGGCGGCTCCCAACTCCTGGGCAATGACACCCAGTTCGATCCCAAGCTCTTCCATGCGGCAGGTAGTTAACGCGCCGACGCGCGGCCCACGGGTCGGGCGACTGGGCTGGTCGTTGATCTCGCTTCTGGCGCTCATCGCGCTGTGGGAACTCGCCGCGCTGATCGCTCAAAGCCGCTATTTGCCGGGCCCGCTGGCCGTCTTCGACGTCATGGTGCGCGAAGCCGAGGCGGGCGAACTGTGGGGCAACATCGGCGCGACGCTGATCCGTGTCGCCTTCAGCTTCGTCATCGCCATGTTCATCGGATCGGCCATTGGTGTGGCGCTGGGGCGCTATCCGAAGGCTGATCGCTTCTTCGACGCCTGGCTGATTTTCTTCCTCAACCTGCCGGCGCTCGTCATCATCGTCCTTTGCTACATCTGGTTCGGCTTGACGGAGGTGGCGGCGATCACCGCCGTCGCCATCAACAAGATCCCGAACGTCGCCGTCACCATGCGCGAAGGTACGCGTAGCCTCTCCAAAGATCTCAACGAGATGGCGCACATCTACCGCTTCGGCTGGTGGAAAACGCTGCGTCACGTGACGCTGCCGCAGCTGGCGCCGTTCTTCGCCGCGGCCTCGCGCTCGGGCCTCGCGCTCGTCTGGAAGATCGTGCTCGTGGTCGAGGCGTTCGGGCGCTCTGATGGCGTCGGCCATCAGCTCAACATCGCCTTCCAGCTATTCGACGTGCCGATGATCCTGAGCTACGCGCTGGCGTTCATCGTCGTCGTGCAGATCATCGAGCTGGCGATTTTGCAGCCGCTCATCGCGAGGGCCAACAAATGGCGGCGGTGAAGCGACCTCTCTCGGTCAACATTGCCAGCAAGGTGTTCCCCGCCGTCGGCGACAGGCCGGACAATCTTGTCCTCAAGAACATCACCTTCCAGGTCGAACCGGGCTCGTTCGTCATCATCACCGGGCCGTCGGGCGGCGGGAAGTCGACGCTGCTCAACATCGTCTCCGGTCTCGACCACGACTACTCCGGCTCGGTCGACTTCGGTGGCGACCACGAGCCTCGCATCGCCTTCGTCTTTCAGTCGCCGCGGCTGTTGCCGTGGCGCACGGTATACGAGAACATCGCGCTGGCGCTGCCCAAGGACGATCCGCGCCTCGCCAACATCCCTGAGATGCTAAAGCGCGTCGGCCTCGTCGAGGCGGCCAACGCCTATCCTGAAATGATCTCGCTCGGCATGCAGCGGCGCGTGGCGCTCGCCCGCGCCTTCGTGCTGGAGCCCGAGCTGCTGCTGATGGACGAGCCGTTCGTGTCGCTCGACGACCCCACGGCGCACGCCCTGCGCGAGCTTCTCGTCGAGCTGTGGTCGGCGCGGCCGACAACGGTGCTGTTCGTTACCCATGACCGGCCCGAAGCGGTGATGCTCGGGACCCGTATCTTGCGCCTGTCGAGCGGAGCTGCGACTATCGCCCAGGATGTTCCGGTGCGGCTTTCCGTGGCCGACCGGGCCGACCGCGAGAAAGTGCGGACGGAGCAGCGGCGCATCTTTGGCGAAGCTTAGGCCTCATCAGAATTCAATAAAAACAATGGAAAAAATCCGCCGAACGGCGAGGCTGCTTGCCAGCGTGACCAATGAGACCGAGGCGCTGCTGTGCGCCCATCTCGCCGCCGATATCATCGATGCCAAGAATCCGGCCGCCGGTGCGCTGGGCGCGCTGCCGCACGCGACCGTCAAGGCCATCCGCGCCCGTGTGCCGCGGCACATCCCGGTGAGCGCCACCATCGGCGATCCGACGCATGATGCCGACGCCACGGCGCGCGCCGTTCTCGCCATGGCTGCCGCCGGTGCCGACATCGTCAAAGTCGGGCTGAGTGCTCAGGCCGGCGCGGCGGAGACACTGCAACGCCTCGCCGAACTCGACCTCGCCGACGTCCTGCTCGTCGGCGTCCTGCTGGCTGATCGCGGCGTCGATCTCGACCTCGTCGAACCAGCCGCCGCTGCCGGCTGCGCCGGACTGATGCTCGACACGGCCGACAAGAGGCGCGGCGCGCTTCCCGACATCGTGCCGGCGGAGATGCTGAACGATTTCGTCGTGGCCACACACGCCGCCGGAATGTTTGCCGGCTTTGCCGGCTCGCTGCGCGCCGAGCACGTTGCCGACCTTCTCGAGCTAGAGCCGGATGTCCTCGGTTTCCGCGGTGGCTTGTGCCGGCGCGGCGATCGCACGGCGACCCTCGACCCCGACGCGGTGCGCGTCGTGCGCCGCTCCGTTCCATTCTGCGATAGCCGCATACCGCTGGGCGGCAGGTTGGCGCGGCATCAGGCGGAAGACGTGGCATGAGCGACAAGCAGACCTTTACAGGCCGCCGCGACGGCCTGATCCACGATCGCATTTTCGTGCACGGTCTGGTGCTGCCGATCGCCATTGGCGTCTACGACGAAGAGCAGGGCATTACCCAGAAGGTGCGCTTTACCATCGAAGCGTCGGTCGCCGCGGGCGTGTCGCCCAAGGGCGATAACCTCGAGGAGGTGCCCTCGTACGACGATCTCGTCGGCGCCGTTAAGGCCATCGTCGCCGCCGGCCACATCAATCTCGTCGAGACGCTGGCGGCGCGCATCGCCGACCGCTGCCTGGCCGACAAGCGTATCGTGTCGGTGCTGGTGCGGGTCGAGAAGCTCGAGCGCGGCCCCGATGCCGTAGGCGTCGAGATCGTGCGCTCGCGCAGCCTGTGAGCGCGCTCGCACGGCCGACCGTCATCAAACTTGGCGGTAGCCTTGTCGAGAGCGGGCGCCTCAGCGCTATTCTGAAAACCGTCGGACGCGCGCGCCTCGGGTGTGTGATCGTGCCGGGTGGCGGCACTTTCGCCGATGCGGTGCGAAGCGCACAGACCGAGCACAAGTTCCCGCAGGCGGTCGCTCACCGCATGGCGATCCTTGCCATGCACCAGTCGGGCATGATGCTGTGTGCCATGCACGCGCGCCTGCAGCCGGCCGAGACGCTTGCCGCCATCCGCCAGGCGATCGCGGAATCGCGCATCCCCGTGTGGCTGCCTCTGAAGCTCGCCGAAGGCGACACCACCATCTCCCGCGACTGGAAGACGACGTCCGACGGCCTTGCAGCGCGCCTTGCCGAGCGCATGGGCCGCGCGCCGGTGGTGCTGGTGAAATCGTGCCGGGTGCCGCGCTCGGCCTCAGCGGATCGTCTCGCCAAGGACGGGATCGTCGACCCGACCTTTGCGACTATCGTCGAGCGCGCGAGGCTTTCCTGGCGGGTGCTGGGTGCTGGCGACGAGCCGGAGCTGGCCGATCTGCTCGGTTCTCCCCATCGATCCGGTCGACGCACCCCGCCCGCCCGTGCTATCGCGCGGCGGAGATGACTGCAGGCGGCGCCGGCGCGAGGACGCAGTCGAGGCACGGCTCACATGGCTGATAAGAAGTTACTGTTCCTGACCGGCCGTCTGGCCGAGCCGCGGCTCGCGGAGACGGTGGCGGCCATGGGGCTGCCAAACGGGTCGTGGCGCATCGCCAACCTCGGCATCAAGGTCGCCGCGCTGATGACCGAGAACATCGTCCGCAACCGGCTGAAGGAGCCGCTCGAGGCCGATCGCGTCATCGTGCCGGGGCGCAGCCGCATGAACCTCGGCCACCTCGAGGAGCATTACGGCGTGCCGTTCGAGCGTGGGCCGGATGAGATCGTCGACCTGCCCCAGTTCTTCGGCCACGACGGTAAGCCGCCTGACCTATCGAAGCAGGACATTCGCATCTTCGCCGAGATCGTCGATGCGCCGGGCTTCACGGTCGAGCAGCTGGTGGCGCGCGGCCGCGAGCTGATCGCCAAGGGCGGGGATGTTGTCGATATCGGCTGCCAGCCGGATGTGAAGTTTCCGCATCTTGAGGAAACCGTCGCGGCGCTGAAGCGCGAAGGCTTCAAGGTGAGTGTCGATTCCGGCGATGTGGAGGAGTTGCGCCGCGGGGCGCGTGCCGGCGCCGACTACGTGCTCAGCCTCGATGAATCGAGCCTCGATGCCATCGACGGCACCAAGTGCGTGCCGATCCTGTTGCCGCGCCCGCATGGCGATCTCGACTCGCTGCTGCGCGCCATCGACATATGCGTTGCCAAGGGCATTCCGCACATCGCCGATCCGGTGCTCGATCCGATCAACTTCGGCTTCATGACTTCGCTGGAGCGCTACGCGCAGTTGCGCCGCGCACGGCCCGATGTCGAGATCCTTATGGGTACCGGCAACCTGACGGAACTTACCGATGCCGACAGCGGCGGCGTCACCGCCATGCTCATCGGGATCTGCGCCGAACTCGCCATCCGCAACGTGCTCATCGTGCAGGTGTCGCCGCATACGCGCCGCACGGTCGAGGAGCACGACGCCGCGCGCCGCCTCATGTACCGGGCGCGCGAGGACAACAACTTGCCGAAAGGCTACGGCAACCAGCTGCTGTCGCTGCACGACGTGCGCCCCTATCCCGATACGCCCGAGCAGATCGCCGAAGATGCCAAAAACATCAAGGATGCGAACTTCCGCATCGAGACGGCGGACGACGGGGTGCACATCTACAATCGCGACGGCCACCACGTCGCGGCCGATCCGTTTGCGCTGTTCGACAAGCTTGGCGTCGAGAAGGACGGCGCGCACGCTTTCTATCTCGGCTACGAATTGGCCAAAGCCGAGATTGCGCGTGCCCTCGGCAAACGCTATGCGCAGGACAGCCCGCTCGACTGGGGCGTCGGCGCCGATCGCAAGTCCGATGACCTGACGCAACATGCGCCCGAAGGCGCGACGCTGAAAGCCGCCCGCAAGGAGAAGCAGGATGCCGCGTATCGTCGAAACGATCGTGACGACGACGAACGCCAAGGGTGAGGCGCACATCGCGCCGCTCGGTCTGATCGAGGACGGCGAGAATTGGATTATCGCGCCGTTCCGCCCCTCGACGACGCTCGATAACTTGCAGCAGGTGCCGTACGCGGTGGCCAACCACACCGACGACGTGCGCGTCTTTGCCGGCTGCGTGACCGGCCGCAAGGACTGGCCGACACGGCCGGCCAACCGCGTACCGGGAGTTATGCTGGCCGATGCGGTTTCGCATTGGGAGCTGGCGGTGGCGAAGGTCACCGAAGATCCGCAGCGGCCGCGCTACTCGTGCAGTCTCGTGCACGAGGCGAGCAACCGGCCGTGGGAGGGTTTCAATCGCGCCCAGGCGGCGGTGCTGGAGTGCGCCGTGCTCGTCACGCGCCTTAAGATGCTGCCGCCGGAAAAGGTCGACGCCGAGCTGAAGTATCTCGAGATCGCCATCTCCAAGACGGCCGGGCCGCGCGAGGAAGAGGCGTGGGGCTGGCTGCTGGAGAAGATCGCCGCCTTCCGCGTCGAGCGGCGTTAGGCGGGCTACGCGAGCAGAGCGACGGCGACGGCGGGCGCGCAGCGGGTGGCCCACTCCTCGCAATCGGAAGCGGCATTGGCCAGGGCGGCAAAGCGCAGCGTCGCCCGCCCGAGTGCATGCGCAATAGCTTCGATCTGCGCCGCACCGATGCCGGCAGCGACCACCGGCGCATCGCTCGTCAGGGTCGAGCGCGCCAAAACATCTTCGATGGCGGCACGCACTTCGGCCAGCTGCCGGTCGGCAATATCCCGCGCGGCGTGGCGCCAATCCTCAATCGAAGCGTCAACGGCGTCGCGGCCGAAGCAGCGGGCGAAGCGCGCGACGCTTTCCTCTATCGACGTGCCGCGCCCGTCGAGTGTGGCGTGCTGATCGACGCCGTCAGGCAACTCGCCGAGGACGCGGCGCACGTCGGCCATGCTAGCGAAGCCGCCGGCGGCGAGACGTTGATCGTGGCCTTTAAACTTCGCGCGCTGGGCGACGACGCTCACGTCTGTTCGCGTGAGCCCCGTGTAGACGAGCTCGCCGGTGCGCAGCCGGTCCCCGTCGGTGAGGCCGCGCGGGAAGGGCGTGCCACCCACGATCGGAATGACGTCGGTCGTCGTCGAGCCCATGTCAACGAGTAGAGCCTCGGATGCGCTGCGTGCGACGAGTGCGGCGCTGGCGAGAAAGTTCATCGACCCGACGCTCGCCGGCTCAGCCATCGCGGTTGCGGTATCGGCGAACCCTTGCAGGCCCATATAGACGCGAAGGTCCGCATCGAGCTCGGTGGCAAGGTGCGAGAGGATCTCGCGCACGCCGGTTTGCCTGTCGGGGAACAGTTCGCATAGCTCCCCGGTCATGGTTACAGCGTGCTGCTCGGCGTGGGCGATGAGGGCGACGGCCTCGACAAGGGCGGCGTCGAGCTGTTCCATGCCGCGCCACAGCGGGCAAGGTATCTGCTTGACGGCGATGGTGCGGCCGTCCTCGGCCAGCGCCACCTTCAAGTGGGCGCCGCCGACATCGTAGCCGGCCGTAATAGCCATGGGACCTCCGCGGGTTTCCCGTAAGCCGGGCCGTGTTACACGAGAGGCGCGCGGAGGCAAGTAACCATGGACGTTATCCCGGTCATCGACGTGCGCCACGGCGTGGCGGTGGCGGCGGTGCGCGGCCGGCGCGCCGATTATAAACCGCTGGTAACGCCGCTGGCCGTGGGAAGCGATCCGGCCGACATCGCGCGTGGCTACGCCGCCCTGTTTGCCTTCCCGCTGCTCTACGTGGCCGATCTCGACGGCATCGAGGGGAGGGGGCGCAACGCCGATCTGGCGAAGGAACTGGCACGCACCGTTCCCAATTCGCGGCTTTGGATCGACGATGGCACGCCCGCCGCAGATGCTGCCCGGCGTATCGCTGATGAAAAGAATGCGACGCTGGTCATCGGCAGTGAAAGCCTTGGGGGGCCCGATGATGCCGCCGCGCTTCGCGCCTTGCCGCCCGACCGCTACGTGCTGTCGCTCGATTTCAAGGACGAGATGTTTGCCGGCCCGCGGCAGGTGCTCGACGAAGCGCAGCACTGGCCGGAGGCGGTCATCGTTATGACGCTCGCCCGCGTCGGCTCCAACGATGGCCCGGACCTAGAACGCATCGCGTCCATCGTTGCCGCCGCCGGCGGCCGCCGCGTCTATGCTGCGGGCGGCGTGCGCGATCGGGCCGATATCGAAGCGTTGCAGGCAGCCGGCGCCGCCGGCGTGCTCATTGCCACGGCATTGCACGCTGGAACGATAAAGGCCGGCGATCTCCAGGAGATCGCCGGCCTTTGACATCGTAGCACGAAGGGTCAGAGCAGAACCGCACGCCGGGGGTTCTACCCGTTCCAACGGCCGGAAAGTAGTCTACCCAATCGCTGCAGCAGACCCCCCCTCATAGGAGGGGCATCATCCTGCTGTGGACGGTTTCCGCTTCAAGTCTTCGCAGCGAAGGGATGAGTGGCGGAGTTGCGCTGGGCAGTAACTTCGGCAGCAGTCGGCTTGCCGGCAACGGCGCGAGCAATCGACTCCTTCACGGCGCGATAGTTGAAGTCCTGGATCTTGGCGTCGTCAGCCGCTTCCCAGTGAATGAACACGCCGACGCAGATGAAGATGTCATCAGCTTCGGAAGCCGGGATCACGCCCTCGGCGACCGAGTCCTGAACGGCCTTGGCGACGGCATACTGAGCCGGGCCGAACATCTGAACGGCCTGACGGGCGTCCTTGATGGTGACCTTGTTGTAAAGGATCGTGTTCGGCTTGCAGGGCAGGTTCGGAGCGATGACGGCGAGCAGGGTCGTGAAGCCGTCCTTGTTGTTCGTCAGCGCGTTACAGAACGCGGTCTCAGCGGCCGAGCCACGCGGGCCCATAAGAAGGTCGATGTGTGCGACCTCATTGCCATCACCGACGAGCGACTCGCCGAGCACTACTTTATTGATCTTGGCCATTCGGGGTTTCTCCCAAGCGATTAAACACCACGAGCACCAACGCCACCCCGCCGAGGCCGAGCGCACCGGTTCTCCCTAATTTCGAAAAGCTATCCGTTGTTATCGGCGTCCGGTGACGTGGTCCCCGAACCGGTTGGCTGGATAGCGGCGCGCCTTTAGCACCGCCACTAGATAACGCAACGACCCCCACCGAGACAAGGGCCTAAGGAGCCGTCTGACGGCCCAATGCGTCGCAGAGGGAAGCGGCAAAAATGGTCGTTACAACAAGGTCGGCGGTGGTCCCCGGATTAACGTTGTGACGCTTCAATTCTGCATCGAAATCGAGCAGTTTGGGCAGTGTGTTGCGCTGCGCAACGGGTTGCCACAGAGGCGCCAGGGTATGCGCCTGCTCGCGAACCGCCTCGGTGATGGCAGCACCGTGTTTGCGCAGAATGTGACTGTCAGGAAAGTAAGCAAGAAAGGCCATGTGCAGGGAGGTGACGGCCAGGCTGTCATCGTCGGTCTGCCGGCGAGCGTTGGCCAGCACGCCCAGCCCGAACTCGAAGACTTCGACGTAATCGTTCAAATACGCGGCGGCGACGCGGTCGCGCCGGGCCGCCATGCCCATCGCCTCAAGGAGCCCAACGGTGGGCTCACTGGCGACGTCCTGCTCTGGAACCGAGCCTAGGCCGCCCGGGTTGGCTGTGCGGATGGCGGCAAAGACCGCAGCCGCGTCTTCATCGTCGAAGCTGTTGAGCACAACGCGCAGGCGGTCACGCAGGGGGCCTTGAAGCGGCGCTTCGGCCGCGGCGGCCAGAGGCGCGCACAACAGCAGGATTCCGAGATTGGTGTTGCAGCCTGCAGCAGCAAAGGAGGCTTCGACGGCGCGCTGGATGCGGGCGCCGACCTTCTCGCCGGTGGCGGCCAAGAAGGGCGCGGCAGCGACGGCGCTCGCCTCGAACTGCTCCGCCTCCATGCCGTGGCCGCCGGCGTGGACGTGAACGTTGCCCGGCTTGAGTGCCTGAAGCTCGGCACGGCAGGCGGCGAGGAACAGCTCGCTCGTCTGCCTCGCGCTTAGACCCGACATGTTTCGGAACGCGGTTCGGACGCGCGCCTCCGGTGCTCGGCGACGGCGGTCAGGAAGTCCTCAGCGATGGTGCGGGCGATATCGACGTCGGACACGCTCTGCAATCCGCGCCAGGAGGGATTGCTGTTCACCTCGAGCACCAGCAGCCGCCCGTCGGGCGTGCGGATAAGATCGACGCCGGCGTAATCGGCACCGACGGCCGCGAGCGCGCCGGAGGCAAGCTGCGCCATCTCCTCGCTCGGCTGATGCGCGCTCGGCTCGCCCCCCTGGTGCACGTTGGTGATCCAGGTGCCGGCACGGCGCGTCATGGCGGCGACGACGCGGTTGCGCGTGGCGATGACGCGCCAGTCCTCGAAGCTCGACCCGGACGGCGGCACGAAATCCTGCAGGTAATAGATGCTGTCGGCGGCCTCGGGGGACGGCAGCTGGGCCGCATCGTCGATGCGCAGCAGGCCTTTCCCTTGCGATCCGAACAGCGGCTTGTAAATCAGCGGCCGGCCGGCATCAGCCACGTAGGCGTCGGCCGGCGGCTTGGTTTCCATGGTACGCGTTCGCGGGGTCGGGATGCCCGCCTTGTGCAGCAGGAACGTCGTCGCCGACTTGTCGACACAGCGCTCTATAGCGCGCGCATCGTTCCACACGCGCACGCCGCTCTCGCGCAGCGCATGCAGGATGCCGAGGCGAAACGTGATCTGCTCCAGCGTGCCCTGCGATATGGAGCGCACGAAAACCGCGTCGGGCAGTTGGCCGTCGAAGCCGGGGATGTCGATGCCGCTAGGGAGCTGCGTATCGAACGCGCAGCGCGGCAGCGAGCTCACGACGACATCGGCGCCGCGCGCCTGCAGCGCCTCGGCGAGACGACGCACATGCCAATTGCCGCTTTCCTCCTCGAGGAAGAGCGCAATCCGCAACCCGCTCGCGGGAAGCTCAGCTGAAGCTTTTGTCGACGACGTCTGGAGCAAGTTCACCAGCATGGAAGGATGAGCCGGTATCGAGGTTGGAAACGATCACCTCGGCGGGGCTGAACAACATGGGATCGATTTTGTAGAAGTCGCCGCCGGCGGCGGCGAAAATATCGGCGAAGGGCAGGCCATAGGCCGAGCATGTGGAACTGGGAAGCTGCTGCGCCAGCTTTTGTGCCGGCTCGTCGGCGCCGCGCACGAACAGCTGCACGCGGCCGCCGTAGATGATGGCGTCGTTGGTGCGGCCCATGGCGCGGATGAAGTCCGGTACCGGCGGCGCAATGGGTGCGGTGCCGATTCCATCCTCGATGTGCTCGAGCGGGAAGTGCAATTCGTGCGCCTTGTGTAGTGCAACCTCGAGCACGCGAGCGGCGATCTGCACGGTGCCGGCAAGGCTGGCGGTCGGCGCGAAGAGGATCGTCAGGTCGGACGGCTGCACGCCGCAGGCCGATGCAATCTGGCGCACTACCGACGCCGGCGGGGCCTTGTCGCCCTCGATGACCAGCGAAGCCTTGCTGCAGTGATCGACGTAGCCGAGATCCTTGTAGAGAGGTTCGACGCGCGACAGGGCACGAGCAGGGCCGGAGCCGAGGGCGAAGAACCCGCTCTCCTGCTCGGAGATCGACCAGCCGGCATATTGGCTGCCGAGGCAGGCGATGACCGGGTTCGAGGCATGCACGGTGACGCCCAGGGGCCAGCGCTTCAGCGGCGAGGACATGTTCAGGGCCACGGTGCCGAGGCCGCCCATGCAGATTTCGCCGAGACGGCGGCCGGCTTCGAGGCCGCCGGGGACGCTGGCGCCCATGTCAATCAGCCGCTCGCCTGCTACGCCGGTCGTCACCGAGCAGCGCAGAGCGCTGGCGTCGGCGGCGATGCTGTCAACGAGCTTCGCTGCGCGCGCCGAGACGCTCGGGGCGGGGCCGTTGTACTTCTGCATTGTCGTTGCGCTCCCTGTTTGGCGCCTGTGCATACAGCATCTCCGCCAATTCGTCCAAGCGCCCGCGGCAGCTGTCGAAGGCCGCCTCGGCGGTGGCTTCGGCGGCGAAAACCGTGGCGATCGGCCGGTAGCGGGGGACGCGGGTGCCGGGGGCCGGCCGGTCGGCGGTCCATGCGGGCCATACGATGGGGGGGGCGATGAGCGGACCCCGGTCGGCATAGAGAATGGCGGCGGCACGGGCGCCCGGCTGAACGGGCAGTTGCGGCGTCTGCCCCGCGCAGGAGGCGAGATGGGCTTCAAACAGAGCACCGTCTGCGTCGTCGAACACATCGAGGGTGGCGCTGGGGCGCGGGTTTACCTCGATGAGGAAGGGCTGATCGCCCGCCAGGATGAAGTCGAACGCGACGAGACCGACGAGACCGAGCGCTGCCGACACTCGCGCGACTGCCGCTCGCATCGCGCTATCGACCGCGGGTGGCAGCTGCACAGGGCCAACGGCGCCGCCGTAGCGGTACGGGCGCGGGCCGCTGCCGACGGTCCACTGGCGGCTGATGCCGACGATATGCACGCCGTCGTTTGCGGACACAGCAAGGACGGAGTGAGGTTCGCCCGCTAGGTGGCGTTGAAAATAGCGGCGCGGGCTGCGTTCGGCCAACGATGCGGGAACTACATGCGTCCCGCCGCTGCCGCCGATGCGCTTCGACAGCCAGCCGCCGGCATCCTGGGGTGGCGCCAGCTGCGTTGCAGGGTGCGCGATGCCGAGTGTGTCGAGTAGCGCGAATAGGCCGGTGGGGCTCTTGGCACGGGCCACGGTTTCGGCGCTGTTGCCGATCAGCCGATAGCGGCGCGACAAGGCGGCGATGAGCTTGGGGCGGTCCTCGAAGCCGGAGCCGAGGATGAGCCCTATCGGTGGCGTGGCGGCCGCCGCTTCAAGTGCCCCGAGGGCTGCGAAGACCGGCCTGGCGCGGAAGCCGATGCGGGCTGCATCGGCGACGCAGCAGGCCGCGGCGGCTTGCTCGGCAGTATCGCTGTCGCCGAACGCGTCGGCGACCAGCGGCAGGTATCCAGCGCGCCGGGCGGAGGCCGCAAGCCCCCGCCCGGACAGCGCTGCAACAAGGACGGTTTCGGTCCTCAAGTGGTTAGCGTCCGCGCCAGATCGAAGGCGGCGCGGAAGTCGTAGTGCACCGGCTTGTCGGAAGTGAGCATGCGCTTGAACAGGCCGGATTCCGTCTTGTACTTGACGTCGCCGATGGCGAGCGGACCGACGCCGAGGGCGTTGCAGCCCGGCAGCGGCGCGCCGTCCATGAACAGTTCCATGCCCTCGACACCCGGTGGCGGCACGGCGTTGACGTCGGCGACGACCAGCAGGTTTTTGGCGAGAGCCTTGTCCTCGGCGCTGATGACGCGCACGCCGGCGGCGGCGGCGGCGAAGATCACCTCCGCATCGGCGATGATCGCGCGCTTCAGTTCCTCGGTTTCACCCGACTTGGCGATGAGGTCGACACCGAAGCGCTGCTTGGACACCTCGGCCGACTTGATGACGCGGTCGACGCCGCGGTGGGCGACGAGCGTGACCTGGGCGCCTTCCAGCGCAGCGATGATTGACGAAGCGAAGCCGACGACGCCGGTGGCGCCAAACACGGCGACCTTGGTGCCCTTCCAGGTCTTGTTGAACTTGGTGCGCAGGACGCGCTCGACGCAGGCAACCATCGCAGCGGCAGTGGTGAACGAGCCGGCAGGGTCGGCAAATGTTGAAAGACCGAACGGGGGAACCAGCGCCTTCTGCGCGGCGTCCATCATGTCGAGCGCCAGGATGGCGTCCTTGCCGCCGATGAACAGGCCCGTGCGCACGCCATAGTTCGGAGGGCGCGAGAAGATGGCGTCCTGCGTCAGCGCCGGCACCTCTTCAAGCGTCACGTTGATGTAGGGGACGATGACCTTCCAACCGGCATCTGCGGCCATGTTCACGTCGAAGGGGGACATATGCTTTTGCGGCGAGAGCATATGCAAAATCGGAGTGGCGTCGCTCATTTTGTCGTCTTCCTCGGCTTCTGATTATTGGCTCGCGATCCGTTCGATACTCGCGCCCCTGTTGCGCCCCGCGGCGACGAGGATATCGAGACCCTCGGCTCTAGCGAGTTCGATCGAAGAATCATAGAGGCGGTCGGCAATTTCCTTCGAGGGGGCGAAGGCGAACCCGGTCGGGCCCCATGAGCTCTGCCCGATCCCGTACGCGCCGCGGGCGCGCAGCGCTTCGACGACGCGTCCCACGGCCGGACTGGTCCACGGGGTGCCCCCTTGTGCGACTGCGAAGTGGCCGCCGACGATGGCTTGGATGTCGGTCAGCGCACTGCCGAACACCTCGATGTCAGCCTCCATCAAGCCGGGCACCAGCTGCATTAAAACCAGACGGCAAACAATCGCTGCTGCAGCGTCGGGTAGCGGCGGCAGGGCGGCGAAGGCCTTGGCTTCATCCTCCCCGTGGACGCCGGCCGTGTGCGCATCCATGACGAGCAGCGCACGCCAGGCTTCTGGAAAATCTGTTTGCACCATGATCGGGGGGGCGCGATCGATGGCGCCGCGGCCGCCGTCAACGATGAAGCCGCCCCGTTCGAACGCCGCCATGCCGATGGCCGAGCGTGCGCCCCGGTCGACGATCTCGCCGAGCCGCGCCGGGCTGTAAGGCAGACCCTCGAGTTCCATCAAGGCGGCGCCGGCGGCGAGGGCGAGCTGCGTCCCCGATCCCAGACCGGCGTGGGCCGGGATGGCCGAGGTGACCTTCACGTCGTACGCGGTGTCGAGCGAAAATACCTCGGCGAAACGGCGCAGGGTCGACACCGCCCGGGTGCTGTCGGGACCTTCGCCCTTGAAGGCGCGGGCGCGCTTCAGGACGAGCTCGGTGCGCGGCGTGTCGATGGCCAGGCCAATGCTTCCGAACAGGCGCCCCAGGCTGCCGTTGAGGTCGAGGAAGCCGAGGTGCAAGCGCGCCGGGGCGATGACGCGCACGGCCCCGGGGTGGGCACGGAGGGACTGCTCGATGGACCTTCCCTTGGCGGGCGTCTCTGTTTGCGTTGCGTCGGCCAGTGGCATTACGGTCCAAACCTGCTGGTGCGAAGCGTCCCCATAGGTGGAGGAGAGGACAATATGGCGGCAGAGCGCGAAAAGCCCATGCCCGAGGCCGAAGTCAACGCCTGGCTGCAAAAAAACCTACCGAAATGGCGTCTGGAGGACGGCTGGATCCGGCGAACATACAAGACGAGCGGGTGGAAGGGCACGCTTATGGTCATCAATACCGTCGGTCACTTGGCCGAAGCCGCCTGGCATCATCCCGATATCACGGCCTCATACGCCTGGGTGGAGGTGCGCCTTATGACGCATAGCGCCAAGGGCATCACGGCCAAGGACTTCGAGCTGGCCAAGAAGATAGAGGACGTCGTTCACTGGCAACCCGGCGCCGAAAAGGGCTCGCTTGAGGGAACTCCCCATTCGGATGCCCGGTTCGCTTACATAAAATACGACTGATCGGCTGCGGGCGCCGCTTGCTTCGCCGGGGGAGGCCGGATAACGAGCAGCTCCCTGCAACCGGCCGGCAAGCGAGCCCTGATGTCTGACGCCGCCACGCCACCCCATCCCGCGTTCGACTGCATCGTGGCGCTCGGCTCGAACCTGGGCGACAAGGCGGCCAACATCGATCGGGCCATCGCGCTGCTAGCCGAGCGCGGCGACGTGCGGCTGCTCGCCCGCTCGCGCAACTATGCAACGGAGCCGTGGGGCAAGACGGATCAGGATTGGTTCGTCAACGCCGCCATCGCCGTTGCAACGCAGCTCGACCCGCGGGAGCTCCTGGTCAGGTGCAAGGGGATCGAGCGGGCCATGGGGCGCGTCGAGACAGAGAAGTGGGGGCCGCGCATCATCGATCTCGATCTGCTGGTCTTT
Source organism: Hyphomicrobium sp. (assembly GCA_039933175.1). Lineage (GTDB taxonomy): Bacteria > Pseudomonadota > Alphaproteobacteria > Rhizobiales > Hyphomicrobiaceae > Hyphomicrobium_A. The sequence goes on from JBDTOR010000027.1 coordinate 20,827, forward strand.
CGCGACAGAGAGGTCAACGAACCGGACCTCGTCCTTCCGCATCCGCACATCGGCGCCCGGGCGTTCGTTCTGGCACCGCTGATGGACATCGCTCCAGACTTGGTGGTCGGTGGCCGCAGCGTGCGCGCCATGTACGACGCGACCGACGCTACAAGCGTGAAACCGCTCGCATAGCTC
>JBDTOR010000028.1:0-20854 GCA_039933175.1 Hyphomicrobium sp.
GCCGTGCACGCACCCGCCCAGCGCCCGCCGATGTTCTTGATGTCGCAATTCTTGGACTCGACCATCTTGTCGTAGGCCTTGTCGAGCGGCATGCGCCACAGCTTCTCGCCCGTCTCGGCGGAAGCTTCCAGCAGGTCGGCGGACAGCTTGTCGTCGTTGACGAAGAGGCCCGCGTACTCCTTGCCGAGCGCCACCATGATGGCGCCGGTGAGCGTAGCGAGGTCGATCATCAGGCGCGGTTTGAAGCGCTCCTGCACATAGGAAATGAGGTCGACGAGGACGAGCCGCCCCTCGGCGTCGGTATTGAGGATCTCGACCGTGTTGCCGGAGTGCGCGCGCACGATGTCGCCGGGCCGCGTCGCGGAACCCGACGGCATGTTCTCGACGAGACCGATGATGCCTATGACGTTGACGTTGGCCTTGCGCTCGGCGAGCGCCTGCATGGTGCCGACGACCGCGGCGGCGCCGCCCATGTCACCCTTCATGTCCTCCATGCCGGCGGCCGGCTTGATGGAAATACCGCCGGTGTCGAACACGACACCCTTGCCGATGAAGCACAACGGCTTGGCTCGCTTCGACTTGGCGCCGTGCCACTGCATGATGGCGACGCGGGCCGGACGCACGCTGCCCTGCGAGACGGCGAGGAGAGCGCCCATCTTCAACTCGCCGATCTGGTCCTCGTCGAGAATCTCGATCTCCAGTCCGGAGCTCTCCAACTCTTTGACGCGATCGGCGAATTCGACCGGACCAAGCGCGTTAGCCGGTTCGTTGACGAGGTCGCGCGCCGTGACGATGCCGTTGACGAGCGCCTGGTATCGGGCGAACGCGGCGCGGGCCTTGTCGGGGTCGGGGCAATGGATGACGAGCTTCTGCAAGCCGTCCGCCTCGGTGCCTTCGTCGTCGGGCGGACGCTTCGTCAGATATTTGCGGAACTCGTAGTGACGTAGCGCGGCGCCGAAGGCGAGCAGTGCGGCGATCGCCTCGGGCTTGGTGCCACCGTTGTCGGCCGCCTCGGCTATGAGGCTCGCCGACTTCGTCTTGCGCGCACTGATGGCACCGCCGGCCGTGCCGCCGAGCAGCACCCAGTCGTTCTCTTTGAGGTCGCTCGTCTTGCCTGTGCCGACGAGCACCACGCGGTTGACGTTGCCCAGGCGCGGCGGCGCCAACACCTCGACGGTCGATTTCTTGCGCCCCTTGTACTGTGCCGCCTCTGCCGCCTTGAGGAGCGCGCCGCCCGCGCGCTGGTCGATCTCGCGTGCGCGCCCGCCGATCGCGACGTCTTCGCCGGCGAGGACGACGACGGTCGGCTCGAGGTCGGCCGACAGCGATTGGAAGACAATTTCGGGTCGGCTGGTCATGCGTGGAGGCTCCAGGTGGCGTTGGCGTCGGGGGGCTTCCCGCCGGGATGCACTGCGCCGCGCGAGATCAATCTCCGCGCTAGACCCCGCCGCCGAGCAGGGACTCGAGCCATGCATGGAAGGCAGGGGAGTCCGAAACGTTGTCCTTCGAGCTAACCCGTGGGCGCCGCGCTGGCAAGCGAGGCAGGCCGCAAAGGCCATCAAGCCGCCGTGTTCGCGGTGCTGTTCTCCCCTTGTTCGCGAATTTCACGGGCCCTCGCTCCTCCATCGGTCCGGCGCCCATCTCGGGACGCCAAGTCACTGGGGAAAAGCCGAATTTCCGCCACGCTGGCATGGAACGCAGAGGGTATGGGACGGGCCGGGGGGCCGGTATCCCGCCAGAGCCCTCCGTTTAGCACTCGGTCAACATGACGATCTTCGAAAGGTATGTCTTTCGGCAGGCCGGGTCCGCGCTGCTCATCGTCCTATTGTCGCTGTCGAGCATCGTCTGGGTGGCGCTCGCCCTGCGCCAGCTCAACGTCGTGACCTCGCAAGGCCAGGACGTGTGGATGCTGATCAAGATGACTACGCTGGCGCTTCCCAACCTGATGGCGGTCATCGCGCCGTTCTCACTGCTGATCGCCTGCATTCACACGCTCAACCGCCTCAACGGCGATAGTGAGCTCATAGTGCTGACGGCGTCGGGCGCCACCGTGTGGCGGGCGGCGCGGCCGCTGCTGATGCTGGCGCTGCTCGTGGCGCTGGGCGTCGCCTTCGTCAATCACCTGGCGATGCCGTGGAGCCTAAAACTGCTGCGCGAATACATTGTGCAGGTGCGCGCCAACATCCTGACCCAGGTGATCCAGCCGGGCGCCTTTACCAGTCCGGAGGAAGGGCTGACCTTCCACATCCGTGAGCGCGCCCCGAATGAGGAACTGCTGGGGCTGATCGTGCACGACACGCGCAACAAGGAGCTCAACCAATCCTATCTCGCCGAGCGCGGGGTCATCGTGCAGCGGGCCCCGTCGAACTACCTGGTGATGACCAACGGGCACATCGTCCGTCGCAACGACAAGGACGAGCCGGCACAAATCATCGCGTTCGAGAAGTACGCCGTCGATCTCGACCAATTCGAAAAGAAGATGGACGAGGACAACGACGATCTGAAGCCGCGCGAGCGCTACCTCAGCGAGCTGATGTATCCGGAGGCGACCTCGGGGAGCTACCGCAAGGCGCCGGGTAGATTCCGTGCCGAGTTGCATGAGCGCTTCGCCAACCCGCTCTACCCGTTGGCCTTTGCTCTCATCGCCGTGGCCGCGGTCGGCCAGGCGCACTCGACGCGCCAGAACCGCGTGCAACAGGTCGCATTGGCTTTTGTCCTGGCGGCGGCACTGCGCCTGGGCGGATTGGCCCTAAACAACATCGTCGTCACCAACGAGGCGGCAACCGCACTGCTCTACGCACTGCCGCTGTCGGCCATGCTGGGCGCCATCGTTCTGATGGAGCGCGCCCGCCGCCGGCTTTCGACATCTCGTCTTCAGGCACTGATCTCTGACCCGATCGCGCGGTTCTTCGGCTACCTGGTTACGCTCATTCCGCGCTGGCGCTCGGCCCCCCCGGCGCCCACCGGCGGGCGGAGGTGAGCCCATGATCGTCACCCGGACGCTCGGCACCTACATCGCTACCCGCTTCGCGATGGCGATCCTGATGGCGTTCCTGCTGTGTTCGGTTTTGATCTTTCTGATCGACTTCGTCGAGCTGCTGCGCCAGTCCGGCAAGAACGGCGAGGTGGCGCTGACGACCCTCGGCCTCATCGCGCTGCTGCGCCTGCCGGCCTACGCCGAGTTCCTCATAACGTTCGCGGTCCTTGTCGGCTCGATCACCACCCTCCTGCAGCTGAGCCGCAAGAGCGAGCTCACCGTGATGCGCGCGGGTGGCATGTCAGTGTGGCAGTTCCTGCGTCCGGGCCTTCTCGTCGCCTTTGCGATCGGCGTCCTGACGGTGGCCGTCTTCAATCCCCTGGCGGCCGCCGGGCGCACCGCAGCAGAAAGTCTGTTCGCCGATGCTTTCGGCAAGGAAACCAATCTGTTGCGGAACAAGTCCGGCTCCTCGTGGCTGCGCCAGAACGGGGCCGACGGTCAGTCCGTGATGAGCGCCCAGCTGGCCACCAACCGTGGGCTGACCCTGCACTCCGTCGCGGTGTTCATCTTCGACAACGAGGGGCACTTCGTGGAGCGGGTCGACGGAAAGCGCGCCGACCTGCACGAGGGCTATTGGGAGGTCACCGATGCGTGGGTCGCACGCATAGGCCGTGAGCCTGAAAAATTCGATATCTACCTCGTGTCCACATACCTTACACCGGATCGCGTGACGGACGCGCTGGGAACGGTCTTCTCGGTGTCCTTCTGGGAAATGCCAGCGCTCATAGAAGTGGCTGAAAAGGCTAAACTTTCATCAGACCGCCTGCGCATTCAGTACGAGGCCCTGCTGTCAAGACCACTTCTTTGCGCGGCGATGGTCCTTTTGGCCGCCACTGTGTCGTTACGGTCATTCCGCGGTGGTGGCATCCAGACTATGGTCATTGCTGGACTGGTGGGGGGGTTCGGCTTCTTTCTTCTTTCGGAAGTCTCCCGGCAAGTCGGAGTGGCTGGATTGACGCCTCCTTGGGCGGCGATCTGGTTGCCCGTGGTCCTCGTTAGTTTTGTCTCGGCTTGGGTACTGTTGCACCAGGAGGATGGCTGAGTGATGCGTCACACGCGGGCACCGCAAGAGGGTTGCGGATCGTCACGCGTCACCTATCGGCGCCGGAAGGCTGCCGATTGGGTGCTTTTTGGCGTGCTCGCTCTCCTGATCGGATCGCTCGTCGCTTCGACTGACGCGTACGCTCAAGATCCTTCAACGCTCGCTCCGAGCGTGCAGCACCAAAGCTCGTTCCCCAAGCAGTCGCTGGTCGGACCTTCACGCAACCTGGACAAGTCGCAGCCGCTCTATCTGCAGGGCGACGAGCTGATCTACGACACCGGCGGCAACAAGGTGGTCGCGCGCGGCAACGTCGAGATCTTCTACAACAACTACATCCTAACTGCTGACCAAGTGGTTTACGACCAGTCGGCCAACACGCTGACGGCTGTCGGCAACGTCATGCTCAAGGAGCCGAACGGCAATATCGTCCGCGCCGACCGCTATACGCTCACCGACGATTTCCGCGACGGCTTCGTATCGCAGCTGTCGATCGTTGCTGCCGACGACACGCGCATCGCCGCCGAAAAGGCGACGCGCCGCGGCGGCAACACGACCGTGTTCACCAACGGCCGGTTCACGCCTTGTAAGACGACCGACGGCATGCCGCCCCTGTGGTGCTTGAGCGCCGCCACCGTCGTGCATGATCAGGCCGCGGCGACCATCAGCTATCAAGACGCACAGTTCGAGCTGTTCGGCGTGCCGATCCTCTACACGCCCTACTTCGAGCACGCCGATCCGTCGGTGAAGCGCAAGTCCGGCTTCCTGATGCCGCAGCCGACGATCTCCGACAACCTCGGCTACAGCACCACTATTCCGTATTACTTCGCGCTGGCGCCGAACTACGACTTCACATTCTACCCGATGATCAGCTCCCGGCAGGGCATCCTGTGGCAGGGCGAGTGGCGGCACCGGACGGAGAACGGGCAGTACTACATCAAGGGCACGGGGATCGATCAGGACTCAGCCGACCTGCCGTCCAGCATCGAGGATCGCGACCAGTACGACGGCTGGCGCGGCAGCCTCGATACCAAGGGACTGTTCAATGTTGGGAGCTGGTGGAAGTTCGGCTGGGACATCACGACGGAGAGCGACGACGAGTTCCGCCGCTTCTACAAGCTTGACAACGTCCTGCTGACGGATCGGGTCAACAAGATCTTCTTCGCGGGCCTTTCGGATCGCAATTTCTTCGAACTGGCTGCCTACGAGTTCACCGATCTGGGGTTCACGGCACCGGGGACCAACGAGACGAAGTCGTATGCGCACCCGATCCTCGACTATAACTACATCTTCTCCGATCCGGTCCTCGGCGGCGAGCTCTCGTGGACGACTAACGCCCTGAGCTTAACCAACGTGCAGGATGTGACGGCTGTCGCACTGAATGCAGACCGCAATCAGCAGATGAACCGCGTGGTGTCGGAGCTCAACTGGCGGCGGCGCCTCACCGATCCGATCGGCATCACCTACACGCCGTTCGCCCAGCTGCGCGGTGACCTCTATCAGATCAGCAACTACGTCGATCCCTTTGACGTCGGCGCGCCGCTCGAGAGCACGTCACTCGCTCGCGGTTTGGCGGCCGGCGGCGTGACGGTTGCCTATCCCTGGGTAGCCAACACAGGTGGCGGCTCGCACGTCATCGAGCCCATCGGCCAGATCATCGCCCGGCAAGCGAGCGTCAATCAGGACTTCCTGCCGAACGAAGACGCACAGAGCTTGGTGTTCGACGACACCAACCTATTCGAACTCACCAAATTCTCGGGCTATGACCGCATTGAGACGGGAACGCGCGCCAACGTCGGCCTGCAGTACACGTTCCAGTCCAACACTGGCGGCTATGCCCGCGTGCTGGCCGGCGAAAGCTATCAGCTCGCCGGCGTCAACCCGTATGCCGACCCCGGCGATGACGTTGACGGCAATCCGCTGTTCTCACCCTACAGCGGCCTGCAGCAAAACCGCTCCGACTACGTCCTCGGCGCCTACGTGGCGCCGTGGAGCTTCCTCCAGCTGATCTCGCAATCGCGGTTCGACCAGTCCAACTTCGCCCTTGCGCGTCAGGATGCCGGCGCCCAGGTGGCCTTTGGTCCGTTCTCGATGAGCGCGGTCTACGCCTACCTAAACACGGACCCGACGAACGCCATCAGCACGGGGCAGGAAGACATCTACAGCAACCTTAATATCCAGCTCACGGATCGCTGGAGTGTCGGGGCGGCCGTACGCTACGACATCGATGCCGACGAGATCGCTTCGGACATGTTCCAGGTGCGGTACGGCGACGAGTGCTTCGTGCTCACGGCCACGTACACCGACAACTACTACGTCAATCCGGACCTCGTGGACGGCCAGACGCTCATGCTGCGCTTCGAGCTGAAGCACCTCGGCGAATTCGGCTACTCGACGGATGTGCTCAGCTCCTCGTTCAGTGAGCAGCAGTCGGGCGGTTAACTTTGTACAGTCGCGTCACGCCGGCAATGGCGGAGCGGGTGTAGTGCAAGCCGCAGCAGGCGCCTACCCGCGCCACGGGACCGCCAATGTTTGCGTCGATAAAGCGGCCGGGCGTGCTGCCGCCGACGCTAACATTCGCGTATGGTTCGACTGTCGGCCATATCCGCACGGCCCGAGCCCGCAGAGGCCCGACCACTGAGAAGTTGGATGACAACTCGCATGGCGCTTGCGCGAATGAGCCGGCAGCCCCGACCAGCCCCGCCGGGGGCGGGTAGAGGCCCGGCATGGCGCTGGGCCGCAGCGATATTCGGCTGCGCCGCGGCCGTGTCGCTGGCGGCCATGCCGTCGACGCTGCTGGCCAAGGACAAGCCCACCGTCACCGCCAAGGCGACACAAACGGGCCCGTCGGACGACCGTCCGATCCAATCCATCGTGGCGCTGGTGAACGACGAGCCGATCACCGGCTATGAGATCGAGCAGCGCGTGGCGCTCGCCATGCTCGGCGCGACCGACGTACAGCGTAAGCTGCAGGCCAAGCTCAAATCGCCGAGCATGAACGAGCAGTTCAAGAACTTCGCCATGAAGCACCTGAAAGCCAATCCGCCGAAGAGCGAGGCCGAACAGCAGGCGCGCGTGAAGCAGCTGCAGGGCGAGTTCGTGAACAGTCTCAAGAGTCAGATAGAGAAAGAGTACGTACCGACGGCCCGCAAGCAGGCGCTCGATGAGATCATCGACGAGCGCTTGAAGATGCAGGAGGCCAAGCGGCTGAGCATCGTCGCTGCCGACGACGAAGTCGAGCGCGTCATCTCGGGCATGGCCGAACGCAATAAGATGACCATCCCTCAATTCGCCGAGCACATGACCAAGATGGGCGCCAGTCTCGGAGCGATGCGCGAGCGTATTCGCTCCTCGCTGTCGTGGAGCGATGTCATTCGCCGCAAGTTCGGGCCGCAGATCACCGTCGCCAACCGCGACGTCGATCGCATGGTCGCCAGCGCAGAGGGGCAGGACGACGTGGAGTTGCGCATCCACCGCATACTGTTCAACGTTCCCACCGGCCAGGATCAGAAGCGTCTCGCCCAACGCCTCAACGATGCCGAGCAGCTGCGCGGCAAGTTCACCGGTTGCAAGACGATGGAGACGATCGCGCGCGGCGTTCCCGGCACCCGCTTCGACAACCTCGGCGACCGCCGCCCGAGCAGCTTGCCCGAACCGACCCGCAGCCTGCTGCTTGCCGCGCACGACGACGAGCTGCTGCCGGCGACGATCGGGGAGAACGGCGTAGAGCTGTGGGCCGTGTGCAGCCGCAAGCTGGTGAAGGCCGCCGATTCCAAGCGCGAGACGGCGCAGAACGAGCTGCGCCAAAAGGAATTCGAGATCATCTCGAAGAAGCACCTCAAGGATCTGCGTACGGACGCCCACATCGAGTACCGCTGATGGGCGTGGCGGGCGATCCGCGCCGGCGGCACCCGCTGGCGGTCAGCATGGGCGACCCCGCTGGCATCGGCCCTGAGATCACGCTGCGCGCCTGGCTAGAACGTAGTGACCGGGGACTTGAGCCGTTCGTCGTCTTCGCCGATCAGGACGTGCTTGCCGAGCGCGCCCGTCATCTCGGCCTTGCGGTGCCGATCACGGCTGTGAAGACGCCGGGCGAAGCACTGGAGGCCTTCCGCGGCGGACTGCCGGTGTTGCACGCACCCGTCGCGGTGCGCGTGCGGCCCGGGGTTGGCGATCCGGCCAACGCGGCGGCCGTAATAGCGGCCATCGAGGCGGCGACGGCAGCCGTCGTGCGTGGCGAGGCCGCCGCCATCGTGACCAACCCAATCGCAAAATACGTTCTCAAGAGCGCCGACTTTCCGTTTCCCGGCCACACGGAGTTTCTGGCCGCACTTACCGAGCACCATTTCGCCGGCAAGCGCTATCGCCCGGTGATGATGCTCGCCTCGCACGAGCTGCGCGTCGTGCCCCTCACCGTGCACTGCGCCCTCGCCGAGGTGCCGAAGGCCATCACGCGGACGCTCATCTTCGAGACGGCGCGGACGACATATGCGGCGCTCAAGCGCGATTTCGGCATCGCCAGCCCGCGCATCGCCATCGCCGGGCTCAACCCGCACGCCGGCGAGGCGGGCACGATGGGAACCGAAGAGATCGAGACGATCGCGCCGGCCATTGCCGACCTACGCGCCGAGGGCCTGTCGGTAACGGGCCCGCACTCGGCCGACACGCTGTTCCACGCTGCTGCGCGGCGCGGCTATGACGCGGTCATCGCGATGTATCACGACCAGGCGCTGATCCCATTGAAGACCATTGGTTTCGATGAGGGCGTCAACGTCACGCTCGGGCTGCCGTTCGTGCGCACCTCCCCGGATCACGGCACGGCCTTCGACATCGCAGCCGAAGGGCGAGCGTCGGCGCGGAGCCTTATCGAGGCGTTGAAGATGGCCTCGGCCATTGCGGCGGCCCGCGCCGTGGCAACGCCACCATGAGCGACAGTGAGCGAGAGACCGCTTCCGGCCCCAGCCCCGACGGCCTGCCGCCCCTGCGCGAAGTCATCCGCGCCTTCGACCTGAGCGCCAAGAAAAGCTTGGGCCAGAATTTCATCCTCGACCTCAACCTGACGCGGCGCATCGCGCGCACTGCCGGCGTTCTCGACGGCCGCACGGTCGTCGAAGTCGGACCTGGCCCGGGCGGGCTGACGCGTGCGTTGCTGCTGGAGGGGGCCTCGCGCGTCATTGCCATCGAACGCGACGAACGCACCCGCGGCGCGCTCGCCATGATCGCCCAGCGCTATCCCGGCAAACTCGATGTGCATTTCGGCGACGCGCTTAAAGCCGACTGGCCCAAGCTGCTAGGACCGGCGCACGGGCAGGCCGTCCTCGTCGCCAATCTTCCGTACGGCATCGCGACGCTGCTGCTCACCGGCTGGCTGGACACCGAGCCGTGGCCGCCGTGGTTCAGCCGCATGGTGCTGATGTTCCAGAAAGAGGTGGCGGAGCGCATCGTCGCCGCGCCGGGCAGCAAGGCCTACGGCCGCGTGTCGGTGTTGGCGCAGTGGCGCACAGCCCCGCGCATAGTTCTGCAGGTGCCGCGCGAAGCCTTTACGCCGGCGCCCAAGGTTGCATCGGCCGTCGTCGAGTTCGTGCCCCACAAGGAGCCGTCGCCGCCATGTCAGCCGCAAATGCTGGCGCGGGTGACGGCCGCCGCATTCGGGCAGCGGCGCAAGATGCTGCGCTCGAGCCTGAAGCAGCTTGTCGTCGAGCCCGAGCAGTTGCTGGAAGCCGCCGGAATCGCCGGCAACCTGCGCGCCGAGGACATCAGCGTGAAGGACTTTGCGCGCATGGCGCTCATCTACGAGCGCTCGACCCTGCGCCGCGCTTAGTGTCCCGATTCCGAAGTTCGCCAGAGTTCGCGGCTAGGATCTGGAGCGAACTTCGGAATCATAAGGGACACTAGAATCAGAGACTAGCTAGTGTGATTCAGATCGAGAAATTCGCTCCGGACCTCGCCGCCGATGATGCGAATTTCTCGATCATCACACTAGTGCTGGTTGTCTCCCGGCTCGGGCATGACGAGCAGGCGGAACGTGGCGGCGATGAGCAGGATCGAAATCGGCTTGATGAGCATGGTCCACCCGTCGACGAAGTTGCTCTCCGCCCAGTCGGTGGCGAAGTCGACGACGAGATAGACGAGGATGACGCCAACGAGCGTCGTCTTGAGCTCGTGCATTCCGGACGGTCGCATCCATGCCGGCAGCACCTGCCGCTCGGCTTTGCTCAAATCGAACACGAAGCCGAAGGTGATGTTATAGGCGAAGATGATCAGAACGATGCCAAACAGGTAGGTGTCGGTGGCTCCCATCACCTGCGCCACGGCGCCTTTCACATCGTGGTCGATGGCTGCCGAATAGGCGCCCTTGAACATATGCACGGAGCCTATCCAGAACATCACCAACGCGCCGGCGGCGGTTCCGATCGAGGCGATAAGCATGATGTAGCGCAACGAGAGTGCGAAGCGGAGCATGGCGGTTCCCGCGGTCCCATGAAGTTGGTGACGCTTAGCACCAATCGCGGCCCAATTCAGCCGAGCCGGTTCAGCGCTTGCAGTCCGATGGCGGCGGGCGTCCCTTGAAGCGATCCGAGATCCAGCTGATGGCCTGATAGGAACTCTTCTCGGCAGCGAAGCTGTGCGAGGCGCCCTTTAGCATCTTGATCACGACGGGCACTCCGGCAGCGCACAGCTGCTTGGCAAAGCGCAAGGTGACGGCGGGGTTGACCGTCGTGTCGCCTGTCCCCTGGGCGATGAACACCGGCGCTTTCTGCGGGAGCTTGCCCGGCGAGTTCTGCTCCATCAAAGATCGCCAGGCCGGCAACGTCGTCGGATCTGCCTTGAGGAACGCCTTCTTCAGCGGCTTGGCCAGCTGCAGCAGCTTGAGCATTTGCGAGATCGATTGGATGCAGCTGCGCGACACCTTCTCGAAGCTCGCGGCGGCCTCGTTTTCGAGAACAGTATTCAGGGGAAGGTTGTAGGTGCGCGACCACGACAGCAGTGCCATTGACGTCAGGCTGTTGCCGGCGATGGATCCTTTCTGCGCTTTGAACAGCTCGACGAGATCGGTCGCCGGGGCGGCGACGGCGACACCGACAAGTTTCAGCTCAGGGGCGTAGTCGGGCGCCAGCTCGCCGGTAAACAGCGCAGCATGACCGCCTTGTGAATGACCCCACACGGCGAAGCGGTTGGTGGCATGCGTGCCGCTCAGGTCGCGCGCGGCGCGCACCGAATCCAGAATCGAGCGTGCCTCGCTGATGCCGACGAGGTAGGCGTGCACACCCGGCAGACCGAGTCCGGCGTAGTCGGTGGCGACGACGACGTAGCCGCGCGACAGCATCTGCTCGAGACCGGCAATGGTGCCGGAAAGATTGGGGAGGAGCGTCGGCGCACAGCGCTCGGCGACGCCGGTCGTATAGTGCGCCCAGGCGATGACGTCGCGGCCTCCCTTCGGGGCCGGACCGTCGGGGTAGATGACGGTGGCGGAGACGGCGATCGGCTCGTTGTTCAGCCCGGTCGAGCGGTAGACGATGCGAAAGGCTTTGGCGTTCGCCGGCGCCCCGCCGATTTGCGGATGGATGCGCAGCACCGTACCCGGCTTGGCGCGGCGGATATCCGCGGCGGAGACGTCGAGCTTGACGCCAGGCATGGGCTGCGCGCGCGCCGCAGTCGGTGTCAGCGCCAGCATCGCGAGCAGGCTCAATAGACCGACATTGATGGAGAGGACGGAAGGGGGAACTGCGCGCATACCGCCACGATCAATACTGGGACTGGGCTCAAGGTATCGCGTCCGCAGGTCGGCTGTCTGCCGCCAAGATGCAACAGGGTGTACACCAAGCGTCGCAGGGACTACCGGGGTTTGCCGCAGCCATTGGGGGCCGGACGGCCGCGGAACCGGTCCGCCATCCAGGCGACCGCCTCGTCGGCGCTGTCATAGCCCGCGAAACCGTGTGACACGCCCTCAAGCATCTTCATCTGTACGACCGTACCCGCTTTGCACAGCTCGTCGGCGAACTGGATGGTGACCTGCGGCCGCACCAGAACGTCGGCCGTGCCTTGCGCAATGAAAACAGGTGCTCCGGCCGGCGCTTGGCCCGGCTTGTTGCGGTCCATGATCCCGCGCCACGGTTCGATGGTGGTCGGATCTACCTTGAGGAATGAGCGCTGCAGCGGCTGCTCAATTTCCTGAAGACGCAGCAGCTCGGTGATCCTTTCGATGCACGTACTGGCAACCGCCTCGAAGGTCCGTTTTGCGCTGGGCTCCAGCACCGTGTCGAGTGGAATGTCGAACAACTTCGACCACGACAGGATCGTCATGGCAGTAAGGACATTGCCGCCGATCGAGCCCTTATCGTCGCGGAACAGCTCGCCAAGATAGGTTGCCGGTGCGGCCGCGGCAACGCCGACAAGCTGCAGCTCCGGCGCATAGCTCGCTGCCTGCTCGCCGGTGAACAGCGCCGCATGGCCACCCTGCGAATGCCCCCATACCGCGAAACGCGAACCCGCTGCCGCGTCGGGAAGCTGGCGGGCGGCGCGTACGGAATCGAGCACCGCGCGCGCCTCGCTCACGCCGATGAGGTAGGGATGCATCCCCTCCCCGCCGAGGCCGGCATAGTCGGTGGCGGCAATAACGAAGCCGCGGTCGAGCATCTCGTCGATGCCGGCGATGGTGCCGGAAAGATCCGGCAGCAGCGTCGGCGCGCATTTCTCGACGACGCCCGTCGTCGGATGCGCCCAGGCGACCACATCGCGCTTCACGCGCGGGGTCGGTCCGTTGGGAAACAGGATCGCGCCGGAGACGGCGATCGGTTCGCCGTTCATGCCGGTGGAACGGTAGATAATGCGGTACGCCTTGGCCTTGTCGACCGAGCCGCCGATCTGCGGCCATACGCGCAAGATCGTGCCGGGCTTGGCGGCACTGATCTCGTGGCTGCCAATGTCGCCGAGCGGATGGACGGTCTCCGAGCGCACCGGTGAGGCGAGCAGCAAAGCGGCTATGACCCAGGCCAACTCGGGATGACGCATGTTCAGAGCTTAGACTGCATCTGGCGCACGAATCCAGTGAGGCCGTTGAGCCGCTCGCGCCGCAACCGCTCGGCGGCGAGGATCGCCGTTAACCCTTCCATCGACGTCGGCAGGTCGGTGTTGACGAGGACGTAGTCGTATTCGGGCCAGTGGCTGATTTCGTCCGATGCCTGGCTCATGCGGCGGTGCACGACCTCGTCGCTGTCTTGGGCGCGGGTGCGTAGGCGCTGCTCCAGCGAGGCGGCCGACGGCGGCAGAATGAAAACCCGCGCCACGTCGTGCTTCATTTTCTCCGACAGCTGCTGGGCGCCCTGCCAGTCGATGTCGAAGAGAATGTCCTTGCCCTGCGCGACGGCGGCTTCGACCGGCGCCCGCGGCGTGCCGTAGAAATTATCGAATACGCGCGCCCACTCGAGCAGCTCGCCGCCTTCGGCCATGCGCTTGAACTTGGCGTCGTCGACGAAGAAGTAGTCGCGGCCGTCCTCCTCGCCGGGGCGCGGCTTGCGCGTCGTCACCGAGACGGACATCGAAATATCAGGGTCGGCGTCGATGAGGCGGCGCGCCAAGGTCGTCTTGCCCGCGCCCGAGGGCGATGACAGCACCAGCAGCAGTCCGCGGCGTTCGATCGTTGGCGTTCCTACCATTCCCTCTCGCCGGCGCGTTTCCGCTCGTCCTCTTGTCGGAGTTTATTCGATGTTCTGTACTTGCTCGCGCAGCTGGTCGATGACCGTCTTCAGGGCGAGCCCGGCGCGCGTGATCTCGATGTCGCTGGCCTTGGAGCACAGCGTATTGGCCTCGCGGTTGAATTCCTGCGTGAGAAAATCGAACTTGCGGCCGACGGCGCCGTCCTCGGTCAGCAGCTCGCGCGCGGCACTGATGTGCGAGGTCAGCCGCTGCAGCTCTTCTTCGACGTCGGCGCGTGTCGCCAGCAGCACTGCCTCCTGATGTAGACGGGCCGGATCAAATCCGTTGCCCGTATCGAGCAGGCGGCTGACCTGCTCCTTGAGGCGCTGCTCGATGGCTTCCCGCGAGCGGGCCGGCGACTGTTGCACGACGCGCACTAGGCGCTCGATCTCATCTAGCTGGCCGTTCAGCGCCGACGCCAGGCGCGCGCCCTCGCCGGCGCGGGCGGCGACGAGCGCGACGAGCGCACCGTCGAGCGATTTTATCATCGCCTCGCTGCGTGCCGTCGCCTGCTCGGCATCCTCCTGCGGCTCGATGAGGTCGAGCACGCCTTTGATGGTAATCAGGCCGTCGACGCGCGGTGGCGCGGCATCGGTAAGCGTGCGGATGCGCGCGGCAGCCACCATGACCTGCGCCAGCGCGCGCTCGTTGATGCGGATCTCGGTGCCGGTTTCGCCGCGCTCCGACGACAAGTTGATGGTGACGCTGCCGCGCGACAGATGCCGGGCGACCATCTCGCGGACTTTCGGCTCCAGCTGCTCGGCGCCAGAGGGCAAGCGCAGGCGCACGTCCAGCCCGCGGCCGTTGACGCTGCGCACTTCCCAGTGCCAAGCGGCGCCGTCGTGGCTGCCCTCCGCGCGTGCGAAGCCAGTCATACTCTTGATGCCCATTGCGGCTCCGCTGCGCTCAGGCGCCGGGGGCCCCCAACGCGAGGCGAAATCTATCCGTACGCGCGCCGCCCAACAAGCCGCGCGGGGCCTCGCCGTCGGGGAACGGTTATCGCAGTCCTACTGCTTGGGTTTGCGTACCGGCAACGGCACGGATGCAGCGGCAGCCGGAGCGGCGGCGGCAGTCCCGGCGTTGATGACATGCGGCGCCGCCGCGGCGGCGGCGGGGGCGACGGGAATGGCATCGGGCCCGGTAGCGGCGCCGACGGTCTCCTTCTTGCGATCGCGCTCGACCTTGCGCCAGGTGGTCACCGCCGCATTGTGCTCCTTCAAAGTGTCGGAGAATGTGTGGCCGCCCGTCCCGTCGGCGACGAAATAGAGGTCGTTGGTCGCCGCCGGCGCCAGCGAGGCCTCGATCGCCGAGCGGCCCGGGTTGCAGATCGGCGTCGGCGGCAGGCCGGCTATTTGATAGGTGTTGTGGCTTGACTTGGTGTCGAGGTCGGCGCGCGTGATGGAGCGGCCGAGGGTGCCCTGGCCGCCCGCAATGCCGTAGATCACCGTCGGGTCGGATTGCAGCCGCATCCCCTTTTTCAGCCGGTTCATGAATACGGCGGCGACTTGCCCGCGCTCGTCGGCGCGGCCGGTCTCCTTCTCCACGATGGAGGAGAAGATGATCGCCTCCTCCGGCGTCTTGATCGGCAAGCTGGGTTGGCGGCGCTCCCACGCGACGGCGAGGAAGCGCTGCATCTCGCCCTGCATGCGGTCCAGCAGCTCGCGCCGCTCCATACCCTTGGAGAAGCGATAGGTATCGGGAAGCAGCGAGCCCTCGGGCGGGATGTCGGTGATGTCGCCGACGAGTTCATCCTCCCCACGCAGCTTTTCGACGATCTGCAAGCTCGTCATGCCCTCGGGGATGGTGATCTTGGAGAGGACGCCGCGTCCCTGCGTCAGTGTTTCCATGATCTCGGCCATACTCGAGTTCTTTTTGATCTCGTAGTCGCCGGCCTTGAGCTCGAGTGGCTTGGGTCCGAGTTTACTGCGCAGAAGGTAGTTGAGCATGAAGGCCCAGCGGCTCGAAATGGCGCCTTCCTTTTCGAGTCGCGTGGCGATCTCGATCCGGCCCTCGCCCTTCGGCACGGTGATGACGCGCGCCACCGCAAGTGGGCCCAGCACCTCGAACTGATGATAGAGCAGCGCCGCCACACTGCCGGCGGCGAGCATGATGAACAGGGCGAGCGTGAACAGTCCGCTCAGGAAGCGCATGAAACCCGAACCGCGCCGCGGGGCGTTGGGCGGCGGCAACCCGCGCGGAGGACCCGGCGGCCGTGAGGGCTCCAGCATTTCTGCCGGGCTGCGCGGACGCATGGCGCCGCGGCGAAAGGGCGGCGGTTCCTGCCTCGAAGGAGGAAAGGTGCTCAACGATAGCGCTCCATTCACCGACGAAGCCGGCCCAAGCGGTGCAGACGATTATCGCCCCGACCCTCGTGTGATGATCGAGAAATTCGCCATCACAGCGGCAAGGTGCAGAGCAAGCTCTAGCGAGCTTCGCAATCGGGAGACTAGAGCCAATTATGGCAAAAGCGCGAATGGAAAACCTCGCTGAGGACGGCGCCAGCGCAATCGCGTTGCGGCGTTGCCTCAGGCAACGCGCCGCAGGATGAGCGAGGCGTTGGTGCCGCCAAACCCGAACGAGTTCGACAGGACCGTGTTGATCTCCCGCTTCTTAGCTTTGTGCGGCACGAGATCGATTGCCGTTTCGACCGATGGGTTATCGAGGTTCAGCGTCGGCGGCGCGATGTTGTCGCGAATAGCCAGCGTGGAGAAGATCGCCTCGATGGCGCCGGCGGCCCCGAGCAGATGGCCGGTGGCCGACTTGGTCGACGACATGGCCAACTTGCCGGACGCATTGCCGAAAAGCCGCTCGACGGCGCCGAGCTCAATGGTGTCGGCCATGGTCGAGGTGCCGTGCGCGTTGACGTAGTCGATGTCGCTGACGTCGATCTCGGCGCGCTTCAGAGCTGCCCGCATGCAGCGATAGGCACCATCACCGTCCTCGCTCGGCGCGGTTATGTGATAGGCGTCGCCCGACATGCCGTAGCCGATGACCTCGGCGTAAATCTTCGCGCCCCGCGCCTTGGCATGCTCGTACTCCTCAAGCACGACGACACCGGCGCCTTCGCCCATGACGAAGCCATCGCGGTCCTTGTCATAGGGACGCGACGCTGCCTGTGGCCGATCATTGAAGGCAGTGGCAAGGGCGCGGCAGGCGGCAAAGCCCGCCATCGCGATGCGGCAGATTGGCGATTCCGCGCCGCCGGCGACCATGACGTCGGCGTCGCCCAGCGCCACGATGCGGCTCGCATCGCCGATGGCGTGCGCTCCTGTCGAGCAGGCGGTGACCACGGCGTGGTTGGGTCCCTTCAGCTTGTGCCTGATCGACACGTAGCCGGACGCGAGATTGATGAGACGTCCAGGGATGAAGAACGGAGAGACGCGCCGCGGGCCCTTCTCCTTCAGGAGGATCGCCGTCTCGGCAATGCCGGGCAGGCCGCCGATGCCGGAGCCAATGAGCACGCCAGCGCGTTCCTGCTTGTCTGCGGTATCGGCGACATAGCCGGAGTCGGTGATCGCTTGCTCAGCCGCTGCCATCGCGTAGATGATGAAGTCGTCGACCTTGCGCTGCTCCTTCGGCTCCATCCAATCGTCGGGATTGAACTTCCCGTCGGCCTTGGCGCCGCGCGGAATGAAGCACGCGATCTGGCAGGTGATATCGCTGACCTCGAACTCCTCGATGCGGCGCGCGCCGTTGGCGCCGGCGAGCAATGCGTGCCACGAAGCCTCGACGCCGCAACCGACGGGCGAGACCATGCCAAGACCTGTGATGACAACGCGACGCATCAGTGTCCTTCGATGCAGGGATCGACCGGTCGCCTCCAACTTGCGGCCCGGTCAAGCCTCGAAGTCAAGCCTCGAAGTGCCTGGTGCGTTCGCGCAAGCTTGAAATTCCGCCCCGGTGGTGCCGGATTCGTGCCGCAGCTTTAGCCGTTGAGGGAAACGACGGCGTCAGGCAGCGCTGGCGTTCTTCTCAAGAAACTTGACCGCGTCTCCGACAGTCAAAATGTGCTCGGCGGCATCGTCCGGAATTTCGCAGCCGAACTCCTCCTCGAAGGCCATCACGAGCTCAACTGTGTCCAGACTGTCGGCGCCCAGGTCATCGATGAAGCTGGCGTTCTCGGTGACCTTCTCAGCCTCCACGCCCAAGTGCTCCACGACGATCTTCTTCACGCGCTCAGCGACATCGCTCATAGTCTTCCCTCGCGTCGGTTGCTTTAGCAGTTCGTAAGTTCGGTTGTTCAGGACTAGCCCGTGACCGGGTCATGGGCCTCAGCTTCTATAGAGAAGCACGCGCCCGGCGGGTATCGAAACGACGCGCTATTCCACTAGTTCGCACTCCGTGCGGCGGCCAAACATTGGCCCTTCGTTTACTCGCGCAGAAGTGCCGAGGGCCGAAAAACCGTTCGGCTCGTTAACACACTTCATTGGCCTTGGCCAGCGGCGCCACGCCCCATCCGGCCGCGGCATTCCGGACCCGATTTCGCGTGACGTGCCAAGCGTTAGTGCAAGCCGATGGACATTTACCATGGGCATCAAACCATGGCCATGCCGCCGTTGATGTGAAGCGTCTGCCCGGTGATGTAGCCGGCCTCGTTGCTGGCAAGATAAACGACGCCGGCCGCAATCTCCTCGGGCACGCCAAAACGCTGTTGAGGGATCATTTTGGCGATCTCCTCGGTCTGCTTTTCGTTGAGTGCGGCCGTCATGGGGGTGGAGACGAAGCCCGGCGCGATGCAGTTTGCCGTAATGCCGCGCGGCGCGACCTCCCGCGCCAGCGACTTCGTCATGCCGATCATGCCCGCTTTCGAGGCAGCATAGTTGCCCTGCCCGGGGTTGCCGAAGACGCCCGAGACCGAGGCGATGTTGATGATGCGGCCGAAGTTCGGTTTGGCCCGCAGCATGGCGCGGGCGGCGGCGCGGCACAGCATGAACGTCGAGGTGAGGTTGACAGCGATCACCTCGTCCCACTGCTCGTCCTTCATCACCATGAAGAGGTTGTCGCGCGTCAGGCCGGCATTGTTCACGAGGATGTCGAGGCGCCCCAGCTTGGCGACGGCCTGCTCGATGAGTTTGGAAACCTCATCGCGCTTGCCCAGATCGCAGGGCAGCACGTGGCCGCGATCGCCGAACCCGCTGGCCAGAGCTTCGAGCTTGTCCGCCTGGCGGCCGGAGACGGCGACCGTGGCGCCCTGGGCGTGCAGCGCCTTGGCGATGGCGCCGCCGATGCCGCCAGTGGCGCCGGTGACGAGCGCCGTCTTGCCTGCGAGGTCGAACATTGAAGTGTCCTCTAACTGTTGAGACGCGCTAGTGTGATGATCGAGAAATTCGCCGTCATGAGCGGTTGGCTACCGAGCGAATTTCTCGATCTGAATCACACTAGCAAGCATATATTTTTAGTGTCCCTTTTGATTCCGAAGTTCGCTCTATGCCCCGGCCGCGAGATCTGGCGAACTTCGGAATCGGGACACTAGCGCGGCGTCGAAGTCGGCGGGCGTGCCGATGCTCGTCGCGTTGAGTGCGGCGTCGATACGTTTGGCGAGGCCGGCGAGCACTTTGCCGGCGCCGATCTCATAGACATCCGTGACGCCGTTGGCGGTCATGTAGGTAACACACTCGCGCCAGCGAACCGTGCCGGTGACCTGCTCCACGAGGCACTTTTTGATTTCTTCTGGATCAGTGAGCGGCGCGGCCAGCACGTTGGCGATGAGTGGGACGACGGGAGCGCGAACAGTGACGTTGGCCAGCGCCGCGCGCATCGCGTCGGCGGCAGGTTGCATCAGCGCGCAATGGAAGGGAGCGGACACCGGCAGCGGCACCGCGCGGCGCACGCCGAAGCCTTTGCCGATCTCGGGCACGCGATCGAGCGCGATCTTGTCGCCGGACAGCACGACCTGCGTCGGCTCGTTGTCGTTGGCTACCTGGCAAACATCGCCCTGCGCCGCGGCCTCCGCCACCTGACGGGCGACATCGATGCCGACGCCGAGCAGCGCCGTCATGGCACCCTTGCCGACCGGAACGGCGGCCTGCATCGCCTGGCCGCGCAATTTCAGCAGCCGCGCAGCATCGGCGAGCGAGAAGGCGCCCGCGGCTGCCAGGGCCGAATACTCGCCCAGCGAATGGCCGGCGACGAATCTGACCTTATCCTTGAGCACAAAGCCGTGCTCCACCTCGAGCACGCGCATCACCGCCATCGACACGGCCATCAGCGCCGGCTGCGCATTCTCGGTGAGCGTCAGGGTCTCTTTCGGCCCGTCCCACATGATCTGCGACAGATCCTGGCCCAGCGCCTCGTCGACTTCGGCGAACACCGCGCGAGCGCAGCCGAAGTTTAGCGCCAGCTCGCGGCCCATGCCGACGTCTTGGCTGCCCTGCCCGGGAAATATGAATGCGATGGCCATTGGAGATTGTGCGCTCATGTGGCGGATTTGGCTGGCAAGAACACGCCGCCCGCACTGCTGTCAAGCTCGCCTATTGCAGCGCAAACCTAGCATCTTCCCCGACCCCCACCCGGCGCGCGAAGATGCGGCGGCGCCCTGTCATGATTCTGTAAGGGGGCCATGGTTTCAACGGCGCGAAGATTGAGGGAGATTCGCATGCCGACCCGTTCCGCCTTCGACCCCGAGACGCTGACCCTGATGGGCCGGGCGCTGGACGAGGCGTGGGCCGAGATCGAAGCGAGAACCTGGGTGCGTGCCGAGCCGGAAAAGTCGGGCATCCGCCGCGCCCTCGCTCTGCGCATCATGGCGGCCGTGCGCGCCGGGCAGCGCAACCCCGAGCGCCTGCGCCACGTCGCTCTGGATGTTGTCGAGGGTTGCCGCGTCACGCGGGCGGATGCTCCGGTCCGTTAAACCAACGGGCCGACCGGCGGACGTCCCGCCGTCGCCGGCGAGGCAAGCAATCAAGAGCTACCCATTGGCAAGCTCGTGTCGGTCGAAGGCAACCTGGTTCCGGCCCACACCATGTGGCATGCCGAACCGGTGCTGATCGACGCCCCCGAGGCCAACCTGCAATTGCAGCGTGCGGCGTGCATGTCGCGCCACGAGACTCGGCAATATTACTTCAGAACAATCTGTATATTCG
>JBDTOR010000029.1:0-20284 GCA_039933175.1 Hyphomicrobium sp.
AATAGATGTCGTGGTGCGGCGGCGGCGAGATGAGGCCGACGCCGGGCGTCGAGTGGCGCACCTTGGCGATCGTCGCATCAACCTTATGGCCGGGCAGCTGTCCGCCCTCGCCGGGCTTGGCACCCTGCGCCATCTTGATCTGCATCATGTCGGAGTTGACGAGATACTCCGTCGTCACGCCGAAGCGCCCGGAGGCAACCTGCTTGATCGCCGAGCGCATGGAATCGCCATTCGGCAGCGGCTTGAAGCGATCCCTCTCCTCGCCGCCCTCGCCAGTGTTCGACTTGCCGCCGATGCGGTTCATGGCGATGGCGAGCGTCGTGTGCGCCTCGCGGCTGATCGAGCCGTAGCTCATGGCGCCGGTGGCGAAGCGCTTGACGATATCCACGGCCGGCTCGACCTCATCGAGCGGCACCGGCGTGCGGCCGAGCGCCTCCGCCGAGCGGATGCGGAACATGCCGCGCATGGTCATCAGCTGCTCGGACTGATCGTTGATCTGCTTGGCGAACGAGCGGTACTTGTCGGGCAGGTTGCCGCGCACGGCGTGCTGCAGGTCGGCGACGACATTGGCGCGCCAGACGTGCGCTTCCCCGCGTACCCGATAGGCGTACTCGCCGCCAACCTCGAGCGCGTTCTCCAGCACCGGCACGTTGCCAAAGGCGGCGGCGTGGCGGTCGACGGTCTCCTGCGCTACCTCGCGCAGGCCGATGCCCTCGATCTGCGTGTGCGTCCCGGTGAAGTACTTCTTCACGAACGACGAGCGCAGACCGATGGCGTCGAAGATCTGCGCGCCGCAGTACGACTGATAGGTCGAGATGCCCATCTTGGCCATGACCTTGAGGATGGCCTTGCCGATGGCCTTGATGTAGCGCTTCTTGACCTCCTCGGCCGTGACCTCCTCGTCGAGATCGGGCAGCATTTGCTCGAGCGTCTCGAAGGCGAGATACGGGTTGATGGCCTCGGCGCCGTAGCCGGCGAGCGTGCAGAACTGATGCACCTCGTTGGCTTCGCCCGTCTCGACGACGAGACCGACCGACGTGCGCAGGCCCTGCTTGATCAGGTGGTGGTGCACCGCCGACGTCGCCAGCAGTGACGGAATAGGGATGCGGTCCGGACCGACGGCGCGGTCGGACAGGATGATGATGTTGTATTCCTTCGAGCGCACGGCCTCCTCGGCCTCGGCGCACACGCAGTCGAGCGCCGGTGCCATGCCCGCGGCGCCTTTTTCGGCGGCGTAGGTAATGTCGAGCGTGATCGAGGAAAACTCGTTGTCCTTGACCTCGCCGATCTGGCGGATGCGCTCCAGATCCTCGTTGGTGAGGATCGGCTGATACACCTCGAGCCGCTTCTGCTTCGAGGTACCCTCTAGATCGAGGATGTTGGGGCGCGGGCCGATGAACGACACGAGGCTCATCACGAGCTCCTCGCGGATCGAGTCGATCGGCGGGTTCGTCACCTGCGCGAAGTTCTGTTTGAAGTAGGTGTGCAGCAGCTTCGATTGCGACGACAGCGCCGAAATCGGCGTATCGGTGCCCATCGAGCCGATCGCTTCCTGGCCGCTTTCGGCCATCGGCGCCATCAGCAATTTCACGCTTTCCTGCGTGTAGCCGAAGGCCTGCTGCAGATCGAGCAGGCTGACGTTCGACTTCTTCACGGACTTCTTTTTTGGCAGCGGCAGGTCGGAGACGAGAATCTGCGTCCGCTTCAACCACGTTTCATAGGGGTTGCTGGCGGCGATCTCTGCCTTGAGCTCCTCATCGGAGACGATGCGGCCCTTCTCCAGATCGATGAGCAGCATCTTGCCCGGCTGCAGGCGCCACTTCTGTACGATCTGGTCTTCGGGAACTGGCAGGACGCCTGCTTCCGAGGACATGACGACGAGGCCGTCCTTGGTGACGAAATAGCGAGCCGGACGCAGGCCGTTGCGGTCCAGTGTGGCGCCGATCTGGCGGCCGTCCGAAAAGCACATGGCGGCCGGGCCGTCCCACGGCTCCATGAGACAGGCATGATACTCGTAGAAGGCGCGGCGCTTGCGATCCATCAGCGGATTGCCGGCCCAAGCCTCGGGGATGAGCATCATGGCCGCATGGGTCAGCGAGTAGCCGCCCATGACGAGGAATTCGAGGGCGTTGTCGAAGCACGCGGTGTCCGACTGCCCTTCATAGGAGATCGGCCACAGCTTGGCGATGTCGCTGCCGTACAGCGGCGACGACACCGACGCCTGGCGCGCCGCCATCCAGTTGACGTTGCCGCGCAGCGTGTTGATTTCGCCGTTGTGGGCGACGAAGCGATAGGGGTGCGCCAGTTTCCACGACGGGAACGTGTTGGTCGAGAAGCGCTGGTGTACGAGCGCCATAGCCGAGACCAGCCGCGGGTCGGACAGGTCCGTGTAGTAGGCCTTCACCTGATACGAGAGGAACATGCCCTTGTAGACGAGCGTGCGGCTCGACAGCGACACCGTGTAGTGCCCGATCTCGCGGTTCTTGTAGGCCTGCTGGATCGAGTTGGAGACGATCTTGCGCGTCAGGAACAGGGCGCGCTCGAAGTCCTCCTGATCGAGGATGCTCGACGGGCGGCCGATGAACACCTGGCGGTGCATCGGCTCGGTACCCTTCACCATTTCCGACAGCGACGAGTTGTCGACCGGCACCGTGCGCCAGCCGAGCAGCTCCAAACCCTCCTCCTTTACGACACGCGTCCACACGCGTTCGCAGTGGGTGCGCAGGCGCTCGTCGCGGGGCATGAAGATGTGGCCGACGGCATAGCGCCCCGGCGGGGGCAACGCGAAACCGAGCTTCTTGCACTCGTCCTTGAGGAACTCGTGGGGGATTTGAATGAGCACACCGGCGCCGTCGCCGGCGAGAGGGTCGGCGCCCACGGCGCCGCGGTGCTCGAGGTTGGCAAGGATCTTGAGCGCGTCGGAGACGATCTGATGCGACTTGCGGCCGTTGAGGTCGGCGATGAAGCCGACGCCACAGGAATCGTGCTCATACGCCGGGTCGTAAAGGCCCTGCGCCTGCGGCGACTCGAAGCCTTCGAAGGCTTCGGTTTCGCTTGGATCTTGGCTCTTCGTCATACTGCGACCTCGGTGCGGGACGCTGCAGCGCGCAAAATTGCTCAACTCGGACGGGTCAGCGGAGCCACCTCAGACGATTTGATCGATCTCAGGAAGCGTTAGTCAAGAACGTCAGTGCGAAACGGAGTGTTGAGACGGCGCCCATCCCGGCGGTGCGGCTGGGCCGCGCTGGTCCGGGTATTGCGGGCTTCCCCCAGGCCGCATCTCTACAAATTCCTCGCTCGCTCCGGTCATGGCTTCGGCCAGGGCATGCCGCAGAGCCGCCCCGGCTCAATTCCATAAAGGACAGGAATACTGACCTTTCGCTCAGCTTCGCAGATTTCTTGTGCGCACACAAGCATCAACGCGAAGGGCGGCCTACAGCCCGGCAGAGACGGAAAACGCGGCCGCCGTCGGCCGGCAGCCGCGCTCCCTGCACGCTGGTTAAGGCGTGTGTTTAGGCCGTCGCTTCGATCTGCCTACCGGGGACCGAGCCGATCGCAATCGACCGGGGCTTCATGCGCTCGGGGATGTTGCGCACGAGGTCAATGTGCAACAGGCCGTCGCTGAAATCGGCGCCCTTGACCTCGACGTGGTCAGCCAGCTGGAAGCGGCGCTCGAAGCTGCGAGCGGCAATACCGCGATGGAGGAAGACGCGCTGCTTGTCTCCGGCCTTCTTGTCGCCGGCAACGACCAAGGTCTGCTCTTTGACCTCGATCTTGAACTCGTCCTTGTGAAAGCCGGCGACCGCCATGGTGATGCGGTACTCGTTATCGCCGAGACGCTCGATGTTATAGGGCGGGTAGCCGTCGGCATCGACGCCACCGGCGCTGTCCATCAGCTGAGCGAGACGGTCAAAGCCGACCGTCGAGCGGTAGAGGGGAGCGAAGTCGAACTGTCGCATGAACATATCCTCCATGATTGAGCGACATGCAGTGCGCCTGCCGGAGCGGCCAGGCGGTCTTGGGCGCGCACCCCGTCGCGGGCGTGCGCAGGCAATTATTTAGGCGCTGCCGAGAGGCGTTCAAGCCTCGCTCGGCCAATGCGAGAGCTCGTCCAAGTTGCTCCGTGGCAACGGAAAATGTTCGCCCTTTCAGCTGCCGTTCATCTTGGAACCATCACCCTCGCGACGCTTTGGGAAGTAGCCACAACCCCGGTTACGAGGAGTTCCACAATGCCAGCGTACGTCCGTATCGCCGCGGCATCTGCGCTTGCCGTGTCACTAGCCGTGTTCGCTCTGCCGGCAGCCGCCGCCGACCTCTACGAGCCGCCCTATGAGGGCTATGGCGAAGGTCCATCGCCACCGGACCGCTACGCCGATGTACCTGACGATTTCGAGCCGCCCTATCCGCCGCCGGCTTATGTCGGACGCGACCGCTGCGTGCCGCGCGAGGTCGCCCGTGATCGCCTGCGCGCCGCCGGCTGGCGCGGTTTCCACGCCTTAGAGCCGCGCGATGGCGTTGTGCTGGTCAAGGCGCGCCGTCCCTCCGGACGGATGTTCGACCTGACCATCGACCGCTGTTCCGGCGAGGTCGTCGACGCCAAGCCCATCTATGGCTACGGCCCGCGATATGGCGGCTTTGCGGGTGGCCCACGCCGGTATTGGGCTCGCCCTTACTACTAAGCCGCGCTATCGACCTCCTGGGCCGTGGCCGCAACTCTTCGGCGTCTGATATGGTGCGAAGAGAGTCGGCCAACGCCTGGGGGCGCGATGGAGCTGGTATCACTCGCTAAGAATCCGGTTCCGAGCGGCGGGACCGTCGGAGCCTTCCGGGGCTACGACGGTGCCGAACTGCGCTATGCGCGCTGGGATGCCACGCGTATGCCGCGGCGGGGCACCGTCTGTTTGTTCAGCGGACGCGCCGAATTCATCGAGAAGTACTTCGAGGTGATCGCCGATCTTCGCCGCCGCGGCTTTGCCGTCGCCACCATGGATTGGCGCGGCCAGGGTGGCTCGCAGCGCATGCTGCCCAACCCGCGCAAGGGCTATGTGCGCGGCTTCTGGGAATACGACCGCGATCTCATCCGCTTCATGAAGGACATTGTGCTCCCCGACTGCCCCCCGCCGTTCATCGGCCTTGGGCATTCGATGGGCGGCAATATCCTGTTGCGCAACGCCACCATGCCCGGGTTGTGGTTTGAACGGATCGTGCTGACGGCGCCGATGATCGCCATCTCGGAAAGCAGCCTCGGGACGACGCCGAAACGCGCCGCGGCCTACGCGGAGGTTGCCTCCTTGCTCGGAATGTCGACCGCCTATGTGGTCGGCGGCTCCGACGATCTGGTCTCGGACCAAAAGTTCGAAGGGAACTGCCTCACTTCCGACTATGAGCGCTGGGTGCGCAACAAGGCGGTGCTGGCTCTGGAGCCCTCGTTCGGCCTCGGCTCGCCGACTGTCGGCTGGCTCAGGGCGGCACTCAGATCGTGCCGGCATATCGCTGCGCTTGGCTTTCCGTCACGCATCAACGTGCCGCTTCTGATGTTCGCTGCCGGCAACGATTCCGTCGTCTCGACGCGCGCCATCGAAGATTTCGCCGTGATGGCAAAGGTTTCATCCTGCATCCTCATGCCGGGCTCGCAGCATGAGATCCTGCAAGAGAACGATGCCGTGCGCACGCGTTTCTGGGCGGCGTTCGACGCCTATCTCGGGGTTGACGTGCGGGTCGCCTAAGGGCGGCTAGCGCGACAGGAGAGCCATCGCCTGCTCGTGCACGCGCGCATCGCCCGCCGCTACGATCTGCCCGCCCGAAGTTGCCGGTTTGCCGTCCCACGTCGTGATGCGACCTCCCGCACGTTCGATCAGCGGAATGAGGGCGACGATGTCGTAGGGCTTCAAGCCGGCCTCCACGATGAGATCGACGAAGCCTGCGGCGAGCAGGCAGTAGCCGTAGCAATCGCCGCCGAAGCGGGTCATGCGCACCTGCGACTTGAGCCGGCCGAAGCTTTCCATTTCTGCGCCGTCGAAAAGGTCGGGGTGCGTGGTCGACAGGATCGCGTCCTCGAGCCGCGCGCAGGGCCGCGTCGCGATGCGCCTGTCGCCGCCGCCGGCCATGCGCAGGTAGGCGCCCTCGCTCGCCGCCCAGAAACGCTCGCGTGTGAACGGCTGGTCCATCAGGCCGAGGATCGGTGTGGCGCCGTCGAGGAGGCCGATCAGCGTGCCCCACATCGGCCAGCCCATGATAAAGGCCCGCGTGCCGTCGATGGGATCCACAACCCAGCGTAGCCGGGCACCCGGTTGTCGCGTGCCGTGCTCCTCGCCGATGAAGCCGTGATCGGGCCAGCGCTCGGCAACGGCCCGGGCCATGACCTGTTCAGCCGCCTTGTCCGCCACCGTCACCGGGTCATACCCGCCTTGGGCATCCTTGTTGGCCACGTCGATGGTTTGGCGAAAGTACGGTCGGATCACTTCGCCCGACGCGTCTGCGAGCTGGTGCGCAAATAGCAGTAGGGTCTCAAGAGTAGGCTGAGACTGATTTGTCACAGTATTGGGCTCCGCGGCTGCAAGATGGCCCGCAATAGAATGAGGCTCATTTTGGGCATAAGTAGGCTGTTCCAGCTTGGGGCGCCCAAGTAATGTGGCCGCGGTTCAATGAGTGTTGCTTGCCCGCGACAGAGTCCAACCAATGGATGGCGCAAGCACTGGTGTGAGTTGATAGCTGCAGCGAACCGGCTCATATCTCGATAGCGCGGTGGCGTTGGTCGATCCAGGCTACCGTTTGCCCACTTGGGCGTTTCCTCCCTAGACTTGGGCCGTTCGTCCTCCGAACGGCCTTTTTTCATGGTAGAGGCTCCTTCAATGCGACCCCCTCGTTTCAGTCGGGGCAGCCCTGCAAAAAATGCATTTGAAAATGGTGCGGCGCACCAGTAGCTTTTGCGATGCGACATCGCGAGCCCGGCTCGTTGTGTCGTAGCCCTCCTTGGGCGTTTCCTCCCTAGACTTGGGCCGTTCGTGACCCGAACGGCCCTTTTTTCTTGCCTAATCGCCCATTGCGCGATCGGGGCCGTCTGGCGATCAGCTTCCCACCAATCGATCAGTTTATGGAATTTTTGGCGCGTCTGGCGCCGAAATTCGCCAATTATTTTGCGTTGCAGCATGAGCTTGGTGCATAGCTCGGCAATGGGCCGCTCAAGGCCGGCGCCTATTCGGCGGCGGCACGGCGCTCGAACAGTGCGGGTAGCTCGTTGAGCAGCGGCCCGGTGAGGCACTGAAGGTTCTTCTGCAGCTTGGCAAAGCCAGCCGTCGGCTTGAGCGTGAGCTCGTCAAGGTACAGACCGCGATTGATCTCGATCTGCACCGCGTGCACGTCGCGCGCCGGCCGGCCGTAGTGCTCGGTGATGTAGCCGCCCGCGTAGGGGCGGTTCATGTGCACTTCGTAGCCCAGCCCAGACAGCGCCTCCTTCAGGAAGCGGGTGATCTTGCAATCGGCTGAGGCACCGAAGCGATCTCCGAGAACAATGTCGGGGCGTGGTCCTCCCGCCGGCGCCATCGATGCGGAGGGCATGGAGTGACAGTCGATGAGTATCGCGTAGCCGAAGCGGCGACGCGTGGTCTCGATCAGATCGCACAGCGCTGCATGAAACGGAATATATAGCTGCTCGACGCGGGCAAGCCCCGAGGCGAGCGGCAGCTTGCGGCGATAAATCTCTTCACCATCCGCGACGATGCGGGCGATCGTCCCGAGGCCGCCGGCGACGCGCACCGACTGCGTATTGGCGAAGTCAGGCAGCGGTTCGGCAAACAGCTCCGGATCGAGCTCATAGGGTTCGCGGTTAACGTCGAGGAAGGCGCGCGGAAAACGCGCCGCGATGAGTGGCACGCCGGCCGCGGCGACTGGAGCGAACAGCTCGTCGACGAAACAATCTTCAGATTTTCTCAGCGATAGCGGATCGAGACGCGACTGCTCGATGAAGCTCGCCGGATACGTGCGTCCCGAATGGGGGGAGCAAAGGACAAACGGGCCCAGCTGCATTTCGGGCGTGGTTACTGCGTAAGGCGGCAGTAGCTCCGGAGGTATTAAAGGGAAGTCGCGAGCGGGCATGCTTTTTGCGAAGACTCTTCTGAGATTGCTCGCACTGCTGCGACGGCCAATCTGGCGCGGTTCAAGGTGGTTGAGCTTAAAAAAACGCACCGCCGGGACAATGCGTCTCAATGCAGGCCATCACCCTTGCTCACTGTGCCAACGTCGTCTCAATATGTCCATTAGGGGACGGTAAGCGTGGTGCCTCGTTGGTGGAGAAAAGCGAAGTCGCCACGACGGGTCGGGGACGCTTCACCTCCCGTTTACCATAGTCGCACCACAGTCAATCCGGCGCGTTGCAGCCGGGCAGACGCGTCGAACGGATAGTCCAGAGTAGCCATGACCGCAAAACCATCCAGCGTCACCATTTCCCGCATCCTTCTCGCCGAGGATGACGATTCGATGCGCGGATTTCTGGTCCGGGCGCTCAAGAAGGCGGGCTACGACGTGATCGCCTTCCCCAACGGCGAAGAGGCCTTCGAGCGGCTGAAATCGGAGCCGTTCACCCTGCTGCTGACAGATATCGTCATGCCTAAAATGGACGGCATCGAGCTGGCGCGACGGGCCAGCGAGCTCGATCCCGACCTGAAGATCATGTTCATCACGGGGTTCGCGGCCGTCATCCTGAATAGCGATACGGCTGCGCCCAAGGACGCCCGGGTCCTCTCGAAGCCGTTCCATCTCAAGGACTTGGTGCGCGAGGTCGACCGCCTACTGGCGGCCTGAAGACGCATCGGGCGCGGCAACTCAATCAACTGTTGACCTTGGCCGGGGCGACCGCCTAGAACCGCGCCTCTGGGGCGCGTAGCTCAGCGGTAGAGCACTACGTTGACATCGTAGGGGTCACAGGTTCGATCCCTGTCGCGCCCACCATCATTTGCCATTCGGTGTTGAGATGAAAGTCCGGAATTCGTTGAAATCGTTGCGCGGTCGCCATCGCGCCAACCGCCTCGTCCGTCGCAAGGGCAAGGTCTACATCATCAATAAGGTGCAGAAGCGCTTCAAGGCGCGTCAGGGCTAGTGGAGAGTTCGCTCCCGCCCCTAGCGGCAAGCTCTGGCGAACTTCGGTATCGGGGACACTGCGGGCGTAATCGCGCCACGCTTTGACGCTTACCTGTGCGCATCCTATGTTTCGGGGATGCGCAGAATGACGCCTCGCCTCGCCTTGATCATCGCTGCCACGAGCCTCATAGCCGTGGCCGCGCCCGTCCTGGCCCAGGATGACCCGAATGGCATTCCCATGCCGGGTCTTGGTGCCGAGGGCTTGAAGCCGTTGCCCGCGCCGCATCACGATCTCCCGCCGGTGCCGGCTCCGCCGGGCGCCGTTTTCCCTTCGGCTAAGCCGAAGCAAGCCGAGAAGCCGATCCCACAGGATCGCGACTCCCTGCTCGCCGAGCTTTACGTGCACCTCGGCAAATCCCACGACGCTACGGAAGCCGCCCCCATCGCGCAGGCGATCGAGAATCTGTGGGTGCAGTCCGGCAGCGACACGGTCGCCCTGCTGATGGGGCGCTCGGCGAAGGCCATCAACGAGCAGAAGAACGATCTGGCCCTGCAGCTGCTCGACGCCGTCGTGGAGCTGGCCCCCGACTATTCGGAGGGCTGGAACAGGCGCGCCTACGTCTACTTCCTGCAGAACAATTATGAAGGCGCCGTCGGCGACCTGCGACGCGCGCTGGCGCTCGACCCCAATCATTTCAAGGCGCTCGAAGGTCTCGCCCGCATCATGCGCGAGACCGGCCAGAAGAAGGGCGCCCTACAGGCCTACAAGCAGATCCTGAAGATCAACCCCTTCCAGGATGGCGCCAAGGATGCCGCCGACGAGCTTGCGGTCGAGGTCGAGGGCCAGGGGATCTAGTGCCCAGTGGCGTGTCGGGCTACTGCGCGCCACCGGACTTGAATCGGTTTAACCCCTCACCCGGCCTCGCATGTCGGAGCTGCGCCCCTCATGCTTGACCGACCTCTCCCTCCGGGAGAGGTGAAGATATGGTGCGACCCCGGGTGAGGGGATGGTTCCCTGAAGGTGTTTGGTGCCCGGCGGTTAGCGGACCTCGGCGACCGGGGCGCCGTTCTCATCGACGAAGGCAATACGGATCATGTTGGTCGCGCCGGGCGAGCCGAACGGCACGCCGGCGGTGATCAGGATGCCGTCATTCGGCTTCACGAAGCCCTCGTCGAAGGCGATGCGGCAGGCCTTGCTTACCATGTCGGTCAGCGTCGCCGGATCGCCCGTCAGCACCGACTGGATGCCCCACACGAGCGATAGACGGCGGGCTGTCGCCTCGACCGGCGTCAGGCCCATGATCGGCAGGCCCGGCCGCTCACGCGTCACGCGCAGCGCCGTCGAGCCGGTCGCCGTGTAGCAGACGATGGCCGCCAGCTTGACCGTATCGGCGATGGCGTGCGCCGCCGATGCGATGGCGTCGGCGCCGGTCGGCTGCGGCATAATTCGTGTGGCGTGAATGATGGCGTCGTAGCTCGGATCGGCTTCGACCTCGATGGCGATGCGGTCCATCATCTGGATCGCCTCGAGCGGGAACTGGCCGATGGCGGATTCGGCCGACAGCATTACGGCGTCGGCGCCGTCGAACACAGCGGTTGCGACGTCCGACACCTCGGCGCGCGTCGGCACCGGCGAAGAAATCATGCTCTCGAGCATCTGCGTGGCGACGACGACCGGCTTGCCGGCGGCGCGCGCCTTGCGGGTGATCTGCTTCTGCAGCCCTGGCACACGCTCGACCGGCATCTCGACGCCCAGATCGCCGCGCGCGACCATCAAGCCGTCCGAAGCGGCGATGATGTCGTCGAGATCGCTGATGGCTGACGGCTTCTCGATTTTGGCAAGTACGGCGGCGCGATCGCCGACGAGCTTGCGCACGTCGTGCACGTCCTCGGCGCGTTGAATGAACGACAGGGCGATCCAGTCGACGCCGATCTTCAGGATATGGGCCAGATCGGCCCGGTCCTTGTCGGTCAGCGGACCCATCGGCAGCACGGTGTCCGGCAGGCTGACGCCCTTGCGGCTCGACAGCGCGCCGCCGACCAGCACTTCAGCGGCGATCGAGTTGTTCTTCTTCTCGATGACGCGCATGCGCAGTTTGCCGTCGTCGAGCAGCAGCATATGCCCCGGCTCGACGGCCGCGAAGATCTGCGGATGCGGGAGGCACACGAACTCGGAAGAGCCGGGCTTTTCGGTGCGCTCGAAGCGGAAGATGGCGCCGTCGTTGACGAACACGCGGCCGCCGGCGAATTCCCCTACGCGGAACTTGGGCCCCTGCAGGTCGGCCAGGATGCCGATCGGATGACGATGGCGCTTGGCCACCCAACGCACCGAGTTCTGCAGCGCGCGCGCCGTCTCGTGCGAGGAATGGCTCATGTTGATGCGGAACACGTCAACGCCCGCCAGAAACAGGCGTTCGATCATTTCCGTTGCGGACGAGGCAGGGCCCAAGGTCGCGACGACCTTCACCCTTCGTTGGCGTCTCATTTTTCACTCGCCTCGGGGTCGGTGAGGCGGATGGTCCACTCCTGCGACTCGCCCGTATCTACTTCAAAGAAGCCGGTGCGTTTGAAGCCGCGCTGCTGACAATCCTGTACTCCGCGGATGGCAAACGACTTGTCGCCGGTACACATGAAGTTGGTGCCGACCCATTCGCCGCCGCGGTCATAATCTAGGGCGTGAATGTAAATAAACCGACTGGGGACGGCGCCCTTGAGCAGCGTCTCGCAGGTCTGCGAGGCGATGTTCCACCATCCTTCGGTCGCCCATCCCGTGGCGTCCTGGTAGCCCACGGCAACTCCGACGCGGCTGGCCGTCGAGTTGCATAGCTTGAGGTCGGCGCGGGCGGCGTGGCCGGACAGGGCGAGAATGGGCAGCATCACGATGGCGGCGGCATGCTGCCGCGCCCTCTGCCAAAGCCAGTTACGTAGCTGCGCCAACACGCCGGTTCGCTCCGCTCGCTTATGCAATTCGAGCCAATCTGCTGGCCGCGGCAGGTAAGCCGCTGGCCGGGCTCGCCTTCGCCGTCGAGCAGGCGTCGGAGACCGGTGGGTAACAGAATGGAAGGCGCATGCGCGATCGCCATTCGCCCCGAAAAAGCGGGCGCGAGTGTTGTTTTCCAGGAACTTGGCGGCATTGCGGATGAGCCGGGGCGGGTAAGAGGAATGTGCAGGGCGAGGGAGGGCGCCAGCCAGAGCCTTCAGTGTCAGCTTCCATCGCCGATACGTCGGGTGCGGCCATTGCTCTTTACGGCTCCCTACCAAGCAGGTGGTTTGCGCAATCGCGTTTCAGGCGTCAAGCGCCGCACCGACGCGGGTGGTCTTGGCTGGGGCGGAAAGCTATATGAGGAGTATGCCGGATTCCAACGGGCGCGAGGCCTCCTCGCTGGTCGAACCCCTCGTAACAGACAGCTATGAAGTGATCCCGGGCCGGCGCGATGCCGGCCTCCTGCTGCTGTGCGACCACGCCAAAAACGCCATTCCCGGCGCCTACGGCACCCTCGGGTTGCCGGCCGACCAGCTGCAGCGCCACATCGCCTACGACATCGGCGCCGAGGCGGTGACCCGGCATGCCGCGCAGCTGCTGGGGGCGGCGGCCATCTGTACCCGCTTCTCGCGGCTGCTGATCGACCCCAACCGTGGCCTCGACGACCCCACGCTCATCATGCGCATCTCCGATGGCGCGGTGGTGCCCGGGAACCGTCATCTCGACGCCGCCGAGCGCGAGCGGCGCATTCGGCAGTACTACGAGCCCTACCACCTGCGCATCGACAACTTGATCGAGCAATGCGTCGCCGCCGGCGTGCCGCCCGTGCTTTTGTCGGTGCACAGCTTCACCGATTGTTGGAAGGGCGTTCCGCGTCCCTGGCACGCGGCGATCCTGTGGGATCGCGACTATCGCTTCTCGGTGCCGTTGCTCGAAGCCCTGCGTGCCGAGGATGGAATCGTCGTCGGCGAGAACGAGCCGTACGACGGCAAGCTCGCCGGCGACTGCATGTGGCAGCACGGAACGCGCCGCGGGCTCGCACACACCATCCTCGAGGTGCGGCAGGATCTCATCTGCACTCCGGAGGGACAGCGCGCTTGGGCCGAGCGCATCGCGGCGGCGGTGCAGGCCGTGTTCGCTCAACCCGATTTGCGGGAGGCGATGCATCAGGTGCAGTACTTCGGCTCGCATACCGACACTGAAGCCACGCCGCCGTTCACCAGCGTGGCGGAAAGGAACCCAGCATGACAGACATCGATCGCGAGACGGCGACGCAACTGGAAGCCGCGGCCTTCCGCCGGCTGGTCGAGCACCTGCGCACGCGTACCGACGTGCAGAACATCGACCTGATGAATCTTGCCGGCTTCTGCCGCAACTGCTTGTCCAACTGGTATCAGGAGGCGGCCGCCGAGCGCGGGTTCGATCTCGGCAAGGACGCGGCGCGCGAGATTGTCTACGGCATGCCCTACAAGGAATGGCAGCAGCGCCATCAGACGGAAGCCTCGCCGGCAGCACAGTCCGCGTTCGCCAAAGCCGTCCCCGGCGGCCACAAGTCGTAGTTTCTACGGCCGACTGTGACGCGCGTGCCGCAGGTACCGCACAAGATTCCTATGGATGGCTCCCCGGCTCGCCTTGAAGCGGCAAGGCGGCGCCGATAGCGTCGTGGCTCATCATTACGACGGGAGAAGAGCTATGACGACGCTACAGGTTTCGGCCCAAAAGCAGCTGCGTCAGCTCGTCGAGCAGATCGAGCGGCTCGAGGAAGAGAAGAAGGCGCTCGCCGGCGACATCCGCGACAAGTTCCTCGAGGCCAAGGGCCTCGGCTTCGACGTGAAGGTGCTGCGGCAGGTCGTGCGCCTGCGCAAGAAGAGCGCCACTGAGCGGGAGGAAGAGGACGCCGTGCTTGAAGTCTACCTGCACGCGCTGGGCATGCTGGAGCAGCTCAACGGCGCCTCGCACGACGCCGCTGTCGAATCGATGATCGCCGCCGAGTGAGCGGGAGCCGCGCTAGATGCGGCGCGGCAGCTCGCTCAGTTCGCGCAATACCGGCATATTGCGCGCCTCGGCCTCGACGATGAACTTGGCGGTGATAAGGACCGCCTCGTCAACGACCCTGGCGCAGCTCTCCGCCGTGATCCATTCCGTCAACTCCTGGTCGAGGACAAGACGCATATGGCCGTCCACGGTCCACGAACCGACGTGCTGCCGGCTGGCGGCTCCATTCCTGGTGTGGGCGACGAGAATCTCGTCGCCCTTGGAAATGAAGAACCAGGTCGGCAGAGGTTCGGCATTGAGGCGCTGCGCTAACGCTTGCAGCACCGCTCGACCTACCTCACGCCGGGTCGTGGCGTCCTCGGCATCGCGGCGTCTTTTTTCCCGCTCGGTAGCGAGCGCCTCGGCCAAAGTCGTCATGTTCCCACCCCTTCAGTCGGCATGTTCGCCGAGATGACTCGTCGTTTCGTAGCGATGGCCATCACCGTTCGCACGCGAGCGCTCGATCGCTTCGGGATCGAGCACCGGCATGAGCTCGTTGACGTCCTTGGAGAGCTTTACCCGGCCGTCGAACTCGGCGCCCTCGGCGATCGACAACTTCTGATGCGTGATGTCGCCCTCGACCTGGGCGGTTGATTGCAGCTTCACGCTGACGGCCCGGATCGAGCCACGGACGCCGCCGCGGACCTCGATGTGCTCGGCGCACACCATGCCGACGACTGAGCCTTCCTCGGTGATCACGACCTGCTTGCCATGCACGTTGCCGCGCACGTCGCCGTCGACCTGCAGCTTGTTGGCCGAGATGATGGTGATGCGGTCGCCGAGAATGGTGAGATCGGTGCCGATGACGGAGGTGCCGCTGGGTGCCGACGCCGATTTTTCGAAGGGCGAAGGGGAAGTGCGGGCGGGCGAGTGCGCGGCTGTCGCCAGCTGCACGGGGGCCGGCTTCGGCTGCGACTGGAGCGGATTGCTTTTTGGGTCTGTATTGAACACGAGGTCACCTCCTGCGCGCCGTGTGGCGCCCACTGCATCGTCGGACTAAGTGCGTTTCCCCGCTGGGACGATTTGCCCACGTATACGCGGCGAATTTTTGTCGAGATCGCGTCGAGCTTCGTCACGCCGCGCGATCGCCTCACAAACGCCCGCACAACTTCCGACCGTGCGAGGGCAAGAGGAGCGTAGTGATGAACAAGCTTGATCTGGTCGAACAGACGCTCGACACCATCCAGCGCACGGCCATGAAGATCGCCGCGCTTCCGGTATCCTCGCGCGACGCAGCGCTCGACGTTGCGCACCGCGCCTACGCCAATGCTATGCACGACTTGGGACAGGACAACGTTGCGGCCGGCCGCTGGGTGGAGACCGTAATGACCAGCGTTCGATTGCTCGTTTCCGAGATCGATCGCGGCTTGGCCGAGGGTGGCGGGCACGCGTGAGCAATTCATCCGCTCAAAAAAACGTGTTCTACGGCGGCCGAGGCCAGGCCGTCCGTTGATGGAACGGTCACGAAGGTTCACTATTCTCGGACCGTTCAGCGTGGGTAGTGCCGATGCGTCCGAGCCGACAGCAGATTTTTCGTACGGATGCAGCCGCCAAGCTCGATCGGCTGGAGCTGGTCGCAGCGCTCCTTGAACGCGACGCCACCAATAACCGCGCCTTCATCGCCGAGATCGCCGCCCACCCGCGCAAACCGGGCGCGCAACGGCTGCAGGGGCTGCGCAAGCTTGCCGGCAGGATCCGCGCGGGCGTTGTTTTCGTGGCCTCGACCGCTGTCGCCGTCGCCCGCAGCCGGCAGGTCCACGCCGCGATCCGCGCTGTGTATAGGTTTGTCGCCGATTTCGCGGTCGTGCTGTCGGTCGCCGCCGCCGCTGTGGCGATCCTGGTGGCGGCCCTCCTGCTGACCGCCCCGCCCGCCTGATCCGGCACTACCTGCCAGTGCGCAGGGCGCCGACGCCGGGAACACTCGCGCCGGTCGCGCCCCCCACTCCGGCGGCATCCTGAAATTGATCTAAGTAAGACCCTTGCGTGCCGACCGGCCCTGCGGGCGGCTAGCCGCGCTGGTAGACGGCCGCGCACAGGCGGTCGTCCTCGAGCTTCTTGGTGAGGTCCGTGGCCCCGCCCGGCGCCTTGCCGGCCTGGTGGTCGATATGGCGCTGCTCGCACCACTGCCAGCGCGGGTCTTCCTTGGAGGTGATGGGATCGGCGTCCTTGGCGATGCTGCCGGTGTCGATTTTCGAAGGCTCGTCCTTGCGGGCGACCGATTTTTCAACCTTGGCGCGGCGGTAGTGCTTCTGCACCGACCCGGTGTGCAGCGCATCGGTGGCACAGCCCGCCAGCAGCAGCGATCCGACGCCGCCGAGCACAAGCCAGGTCAATCGATTGGTCGCCAGCATGAGTTGCCTCCAGGTCGCTGCACACGGACGAGCCGTTCCCCGCAGCACCTATCCGGCTAACTGATTTGCGATCGGGCCGACAGGACGCGGCCGCGCATTGCGCCCTACAGGGTGATTTTGATGTGCAAATCCTGATTCGGTATCGGCAACAACGCGGATCTGTCGCTCGCAACTGCGAAACTAGTCAGCCGTCAGGCGTCGAATTGTCTAGCCATCTCAGGGGCAAATCAGCGAAGGTCTATGCGCGCAGTATGCGGAGGAAATAGTCAAGTGCGTGCGTATGGGCGCAAATGGGAGACGCCATGTCACGCAAACGGATCAATACGCTTGAAAGCTTGAGCGACAGCGCAATCACGTGGTTCTTCGTCGGCCTGATGCTGATTGCCGCCATTGCGGCCGTGCTCGGCCAAGTTGTCATCAGCTAGTTAGCGCTGCCAGACATAGGGCGGCGAATTGGCCGCCCCTCTTTTCAATTCTCAGTACAGAGCCACTGCGCGCGCCAGGCGCGGCCGGGGAGTTCAGCCTTGCGCGCCGCACCTCCTGCGACCCTGGCGCTCTCTTGACGAACCGTTCAGTCCCGCGCACTACGCTGGCGTCTACCGGCCTTCCCCGGGAAGCCAACGAAATTGCCTATTCGGAGAGCGACATGAGCCAGGATCCGATCGCCGTCACCAAGAGCAAGCTCGACGACCTGGAGCAGCGGATTCATGCGGCAAAGTCATCGCTCGGCGCACCCAGCGAATTCAACGACGAGGCGCAGCGCGAATGGCAGGCGATGGTCGACAAGCATACCGAAATCCGCCGCGCACTCGACGCGCATCCAGATCATCCGGCCGGTGTCGCCGAGGGCATGCGCTTTGACGTCGATATCTTGCGTGCCTCATTCGAGACGTGGGTCGCAAAGGTCGAGCGCAACTTCGACAAGTAAGCCGCGCGAGTCCCGCGGCGCCGGGCAATTCGCTCAAGGCAAAAAAAATACGGTGGCCGATTTCTCGACCACCGTATCGGTACCGCTAAATCGACAATCGTTAGATGATGTCGATCTCGGCCGGCATGTAGGAAGTGACTTCGAGGCCAACTTCCTGCTCGCGCACCTGCGGCTTGTTCCAGATCTTCATTGGTAGTTTCCTCCTTGAAACGGAGGGCGAAAGCGGCCGCTCCCGTCCCCCCGCAGGGGGTATAAGTTGCCGCACCTAGGGCTGCAACCGAATTCTTGCGGATTTGGTTATGGATATGGGCGTTTCCTCGCCCACCTCGGCCACGCGGCAGCGCAGCAAGCGGGGACGACTTCAAAGTTCAGCCTACTGCCCTTCGGCCTCGTCTTCGCCGTTCCACTTCTTCACCGCCGTCAGCACGGACTTGCGGCAGGGACCGAGCGGGCCCTCGACCATGTCGACCTCTTCGCCGCGCATCTTGGGATCATCGTAGTTCTTGGCACAGTAAGCGGCCTGCTGTGCCTCTTGATCGGCGCGCGAGACGGCCTTCAGCTCGTCGGGATCCTTGATACCGGCGATTTGCGCCGGTTGCGGCGCTTCCCCGGGTGTCGGCAGGCGATCAAGGGATGGCGGCACCACCAGCGGCGCGCGCTCCGCGAGCTTGGGATCGCCACCCTTGGTCTTGCCGGCATCCGACAGACCCACGGCATCGAAAATACCGCCGTTGAACTGGATGTCGTCCGTACCGCATCCGGCGATGCCAAGGGTGAGACACGCGGCAAGGACCGGCAGCAGCGATCTGGCAGGACGTGATCTCGGTGGCATGTATTCCCCCGTGGCGCCCGTGTCCCGCACTCAATATCGCGGCAGCTTCGAGTGCTAATCCCCTGCGCTACAACGACTTTGCGGCGTCTTTGCGACTCGCCAACAACGACTCATATAGCAGGCCTATGACCCCGGCAACAATGGCCACATCGGCGATGTTGAAGACATACCAGTAGAAGCCGAAGGCATGCAGGGAGAAGAAGTCGGCCACACCGCCGAGAACGAGCCGATCGATGGCGTTGCCGATGGCCCCTCCCATGATCAGGCCGAGCGAGACGGCGAGCAGGCGGCTGGTGGCGCCCCGGGCGAGCCACACCCACAGGGCGATGGTCGCCGCCAGGCCGAAAACCGCCAGCATGATCTGACCCGCATAGCTCTCCTGGTCGAACATGGAGTAGCTGATGCCGATGTTCTTCACGAAAACCAAGTCGAGAAATGGGGTTACGGTCACCCGGCCGCGCTCCTCGATGCCGTAGATTTCCAGCATCCACCACTTGTGGGCCTGGTCGAGCAGGAGGGTCGCGAGGAACACGGCGCCCCCCAGGCGGGAGTACGGCCCCCACAGCCAGCCGCGCAAACCGGAAGTGTCGGTTGTCATGCGATGTCCTTGCCCATGTGCTTGGCGCGTTGATCGAACTCGCGCACGGCTGCGGCATCGCGCGGCGACAGGTCCGGGTAGGCGGGATCGGCCCCGACGTCCGTGAGGATGCGCCACGAGCGGGCGCATTTGCGGCCCTCGGCGCGCTTGGGCACGACGCCGACACCCGGTACGTCGGGCAGGGCGAAGGCACCCTCGGGCGGCGACTTGGCGATAAGCCTCGCAGCGCTGGTGATCGACACTTCCTCCAGCTCGACGCCTTCAAGCGCACGCAGCATGTCGCGATCGGCGACGTAAACTTCGGGTGCCGCTTCCAGGCTGGAGCCGATGCGCTTGGCGGCGCGTTCCACTTCCAATGCGCCGGTGACGACGCGGCGCACGTCGCGCACGAGCTCCCACTTCTTGGCGAGGTCGTCGTTGCGCCAGGCCGGGTCGAGCTCAGGGAAGGTCTCGAGATGCACCGAGCCCTCGCGGCCAGGCTCACGCGCCAGCCACGCTTCCTCGGCGGTGAACGACAGGATCGGCGCCAGCCAGGCGACGAGCGCCTTGAAGATCTCGTCGATGACGGTGAGTGCGGCGCGGCGCTTGGTGCTTGAGTAAGGCTCGCAGTAGAGCGCGTCCTTGCGGATGTCGAAATAGAACGCCGACAGCTCCGTGTTCA
Source organism: Hyphomicrobium sp. (assembly GCA_039933175.1). GTDB lineage: Bacteria > Pseudomonadota > Alphaproteobacteria > Rhizobiales > Hyphomicrobiaceae > Hyphomicrobium_A. Next base: position 19,463 of record JBDTOR010000029.1, read on the forward strand.
TGAACTGCGACAGCACGGCGACGACCTTGCGGTAGTCGTACGTCGCATACGCCTCGCGCACCTCCGCGTCGAGTTCGCTCAGCCGATGCAGCATCAGCCTTTCCAGCTCGAACTCGCGCATGTCCTTGAACTTGACGCGCTCGCCCGGCTCCAGATGCGCCAGTGCGCCGAGCATCCAGCGCAGCGTGTTGCGCAGCTTGCGGTAGGTGTCGACGAAGGTATTGAGGATTTCCGGGCCGATGCGCAGGTCGTCGGAATAATCCGATGCCGCCACCCACAGGCGCAGGATGTCGGCGCCGGACTTCTTCATCACGTCCTGCGGGGCGACGACGTTGCCGACCGACTTGGCCATCTTCGCCCCCTTCTCGTCGAGGACGAAGCCGTGCGTCAGTACGATGTCGTAGGGCGCGCGTGCCCGCGTGCCGGACGATTCCAGCAGCGACGACTGGAACCAGCCGCGGTGCTGGTCGGAGCCTTCTAGGTACATGACGCGGTCCTTGCCCCCGTCGCGCACGCGCTTGACGCCGGAGAGGCTGGGGAAATGCTGCGCATCCTCCAGCGTGATGGCGTACGTCGAGCCCGAGTCGAACCACACGTCGAGAATGTCGCGCACCTGCTCCCACTGCGCCGGATCGTCGACGAGGCCGCCGAGGAAGCGCTCCTTGGCGCCCTCGTCGAACCACACGTCGGCGCCGCTTTCGACGAACGCCTGCGTGATGCGGCTCATCAGCTCCTTCGACTTGGCAAACTTGGCCGACGGGATGACCTCGCCCGTCTCCTTGTGGCGGAAAACGGTGATCGGTACGCCCCAGGCCCGCTGGC
>JBDTOR010000030.1:0-19870 GCA_039933175.1 Hyphomicrobium sp.
AGAATGTTTCAATCGCTGTCAGATCGCCTGTCCGGCATTCTCGACAAGCTGACGCGCCGCGGCGCGCTCACAGAGAGCGATGTCGGCGAGGCGATGCGCGAGGTGCGCCGGGCGCTACTCGAAGCGGACGTCGCGCTCGATGTGGTGCGCGACTTCGTCGACAAGGTGAAGGCCAAGGCGATCGGCCAGGAAGTCCTGCGCTCGATCACGCCAGGCCAGATGGTGATCAAGATCGTCAATGACGAGCTGGTCGCCATGCTCGGCTCCGACAGCGCCACCATCGATCTGCACGCAACCCCGCCCGTCGCCATGATGATGGTCGGCCTGCAAGGCTCCGGCAAGACGACGACCACGGCGAAGATCGCCAAGCGGCTCACCGATCGCGACAAGAAGAAAGTCCTGATGGCGTCGCTCGACACGCGGCGCCCAGCTGCGCAGGAGCAGCTGCGCGTGCTCGGCGAGCAGACCGGCGTCGATACGTTGCCGATCGTTGGCGGCCAGACGCCGCAGCAGATTGCCAAGCGCGCCATCGATGCAGCGCGGCTGGGCGGCTACGACGTCGTGCTGCTCGACACGGCCGGCCGCATACACATCGACGAAGAGCTGATGCGCGAGTCCGTCGAGGTGCGCGACATCGCCCGCCCGCACGAAACGCTGCTCGTTGCCGACAGCCTCACCGGTCAGGACGCGGTCAATGTCGCCAAGGCGTTCGACGAGCGCGTCGGCATCACCGGCATCGTGCTGACGCGTGCCGACGGCGATGCGCGCGGTGGTGCCGCGCTGTCGATGCGCGCCGTCACCGGCAAGCCCATCAAGCTGCTCGGCGTCGGCGAGAAGTGGGACGCGCTGGAAGACTTCCATCCGGCTCGGGTTGCTTCGCGCATTCTCGGCATGGGCGACGTCGTTAGTCTCGTCGAAAAGGCGGCGCAGACGATCGACGTCGAGAAGGCCCACAAGATCGCCGAGAAAATGAAGAAGGGCGTCTTCGATCTCGACGATATGGCCGAGCAACTGAAGCAGATGGAGCGCATCGGCGGCATGTCGGGCGTGCTCGGCATGATGCCCGGCATGGGCAAGATAAAATCGCAGATCGCCGACGCCAACCTCGACGACGGCATCCTCAAGCGCCAGCACGCCATCATCACCTCGATGACCCCGCACGAACGGCGCAATCCGAAGGTGCTCGACGCGCGCCGCAAGCGCCGCATCGCGGCCGGCTCGGGCACTAAGGTCGAGGAGATCAATCGGCTCGTCAAAATGCATCGGCAGATGGCCGACATGATGAAGTCGATGGGCCGCAACAAGGGCATGCTCAACAAGCTCGTCGGCGGCGGTGGACGCGGCGCGGCGCCCACCGAGGCGGAGATGGCGGCGATGCAGGACGAGCTTGCGCGCCTCGATCCCAAGGCGCTCGAGCAGTTGCCCCAAGAATTAAGAGACGCATTGCCTTCGGGCATGCCGACCAAATTTCCTGGGCTCGGGGGCGGCATGATGCCGAAGCTTCCAGGCCTGGGCGGTGGCCTCCCCGGCTTGGGTGGTGGCCTGCCAAGATTCCCCGGCTTGCCGGGAAAGAAGAAGTAGCTCTCAACAACAACTACTGAAACGAAGGAACTAGTCCAATGTCCGTCAAGATCCGCCTGTCGCGCGGTGGCGCCAAGAAGCGCCCGTACTACTACGTCGTCGTCGCCAACACGACCTCGCCCCGCGACGGCCGCTACATCGAGCAGATCGGCACGTTCAATCCGATGCTCAAGAAGGACGACGAGACGCGCGTCAACCTGCAGCTCGAGCGCTGCAAGTATTGGCTCGGCGTCGGCGCCCAGCCGACCGACCGCGTTGCCCGCCTGCTCGACGCCGCCGGCTTGATGACGCGCACGGCCTCCAACAACCCCGAGAAGTCGAAGCCGAAGAAGAAGCGGCTGGAGCGCGAGGCTGCCCAGGCCGAGAAGGCCAAGAAGGCCGCCGAGGCTGCCGCCGCCGCCGCGGCTGCTCCCGCCGAGCCGGCCGAGTAAGTTTGCAATCGGCACGTGCCGCTAACCGGTCGTTCAATCCTGCCGTGTCAATGATCCTCCCGACGAGGCCGCGATGTTCGCGCCTCACCGGGGGGACATTCGATGCTCGAAGACGGGATCTATGCCTTGCGCTTTGCGGCTTCGCACGACGGCGAAGCCGGGGACGGCAGCGGCCTTGCGGTGCTGCGCGAAGGCAAGGTGCTCGGCTCCGACCCGCTGGGTGCGGTGTTCACCGGAACCTACGAGTTCGATTCGGCGCGCCAGCTGAATAAGGTACGGCTGCGGCTCGACGTCCCGGCCGACGGGGTGCTGGTCACCGGCTTTGCCGCCGGCCCGTCCGGAGCCACTCTCGATATCGTCGGCGCCTTTGCTGGCACCTCGGCGGAGACGACATCTTTCATCCAGATTGCCGGCGCCCCGGTCGGCGTGCAGATAAGATATCTGGGTCCACTTCCCAACTAGCAACGCGGATCGATGCTGGCGATGACCGACAAGGCTCAGCGCATTCTCCTCGGCCGCATCGTCGGCGCGCACGGCATCCGCGGCGACGTGGTGATCGACAGCTATGCGGGCGAGCCCGGCGACATTGGCGCCTACGGTCCGTTGTCGTCCGAGGACGGCAGCAAGCAGTTGGAGGTGAAGGTCGTGCGCGTGACCCCGAAGGGCGTCATCGCGCGCGTTACGGGCGTTGCCGACAGAAACGCTGCGGAGGCGATGCGCGGCACGGCGCTGTATGCGCTGCGCAGCCGGCTCCCCGCGACTGGCGAGGGCGAGTTCTATTATGCCGATCTCGCGGGCCTACGCGCCGACAACGAAGCCGGCGAACGTGTCGGGTCGGTCGTAACGGTGCAGAACTACGGTGCCGGCGACCTCCTCGAAGTTCGCCTCGACGGCGCCAGCGTCACGGAGCTGATACCCTTTACCGATGCATACGTGCCGGTCGTCGACGTTGCAGCGGGGCGCGTGGTCGTCGTCATTCCGGAGCCTGCGGCCGACGAAGATGATGACCCCGAGAATGGAACCCCAGAGGTCGGCTAGCCGGCTTTGCCCCGTAGCAGACGTGGCAGGTCGCCCGTTAGCCCGGCCGCCTCGCTGACGAAAAAGCGCTTCAGTGCCGGAATGCGATCGACGACGCCGAGTCCGACCTCGCGTGCCGAACGCAGCAGGGTAGCGTCGCTGGCAAACAGCCGGTTGATGCCATCAAAGGTTGCCGCCGAGACGGCTGAATCAAAGCGGCGCCAGCGCTCGTAGCGGGCGAGCGCCTGGGCATCGCCTGCATCAAAGCCCGCACGCATGCTGTCGACGATGACTTCCACCAGCGCGGCGACGTCACGAAACGCCAGGTTCAGCCCCTGCCCCGCCAGCGGATGCACCCCGTGCGCGGCATCGCCCAGCAGCGCGAAGCGCGGCCCGACATAGCGGCGCGCGAGATGCAGTTCCAGCGGCCAGGACTGCCGCGGGCCGTCAAGCGCGACGGCGCCAAGCTTGCCGCCGAAGCGCTTCTCCACTTCGGCAAGGAAGTCCGCCTCATCTAGCGCCAGGATTCGCGCCGCCGCCTGCGCCTCCTCGGTCCAGGTGATGCACGAGCGGTTGCCCGTCAGCGGCAGGATGGCGAATGGTCCGGCCGGCAAAAAATGCTGCACGGCGCGGCCGCCGTGGGGGCGGTCGTGGCGCACGGTGGTGACGATGCCGGTCTGCCCGTAGCTCCAGCCGATGACCTTGATACCGGCGGCATCGCGCAGCGGCGACTTCCTCCCGTCCGCGGCGACGACCAACGAGGCGGCGATCTGGCGCCTATCGGCCAGTGCCACGCGCGCGCTGCCGTCGTCGACTTCGAGGCCCGTCGCCTCCGCCGGTGCCAGCATGGTGATAGAGGGATAGGTCTCCGCCTTGGCGCGCAGGGCTGCAGTGAGCGGGCCCACGGGTACGATGTAGGTCGCCGGCTCGCCTGCTCCCGTCGTGTTGTCGTAGGCCAGCAGCACGGGCCGTATGCCGGCTTCGAGGCTCGAGTCGGTGATGTCGATGCCGGTGACGGGCTGGGCGTGCTCGGCAACGGCTTCCCATACGGCGAGCGCCTCGAGCAGGTGCTTGGATGCCGCCGACAGGGCGAAGGCGCGCGCGTCGGGCCGCTGGGCGGCGTTGGCCACGCGATCGATGAGCGCGACCTTGAACTCCGGGCCGAGCGCATCGCTCAGCGCGCACGCCAAGGCGAGGCCGGCGAAGCTAGCGCCAGAGATTGCGACATCGAAGCGGGCGCCCTCAAGCGGCATGTCGCGTCCGGTCATCTGCGTTAAGTTCCAATGCCTAGAGTCGGCCCCAGCCTATGCCACCCGCCCGTCGCCTTCCACCACCCGCGAGGCCCCATGTCCACCGATGAAGCCGTGCCGCAAGTGGCGTTGGACGCCCTCCTTGCCACCCTCGACCTCGAGCCGCTGGAGGACAACCTGTTCCGCGGTCCCCGCGGCAACGAAGGCTGGCAGCGCGTGTTCGGCGGCCAGGTGCTCGGCCAGGCGCTGATGGCGGCGGCGCGCACGGTGGCCCCCAGCCGGCCGGTGCATTCGCTGCACGGGTATTTCCTGTTGGCCGGCGATCCCTCGCGTCCCATCGTTTACGATGTCGAGCGCATTCGCGACGGCGGCAGTTTCACGACTCGGCGCGTCAAGGCCATCCAGCACGGGCGGCCGATCTTCTCGATGAGCTGTTCGTTCCATAAGGCCGAACCGGGCTTCGACCACCAGTCGCAAATGCCCGATGTGCCGGCTCCCGAGGACCTGCCGAACCCGAAGGATATCATCGGCCAGCTGATCGACGCGCTGCCGGAAAGCATGCGCAGCTACTGGAGCCGCGAGCGGCCGATCGACATGCGCGTCGTCGATGTCTCGCGCTACCTCACGCGCGACAAGAAGACCCCACTACAGCACATCTGGATCAGGGCCAACGGGCGGTTGCCGGACGATCCGGCCGTGCACCAGGCGGTGCTTGCCTATGCATCCGACTTCACGCTGCTCGACACGGCCCTCATCGCTCACGGCAAGCTGCTGTTCGACGCCGACGTGCAGCTTGCCAGCCTCGACCACGCGCTTTGGTACCACCGGCCCTTCCGCGCTGACGAATGGTTGCTGTATGCGCAAGACAGCCCCAATGCCTATGGAGCGCGCGGCTTCTGTCGGGGCAGCATCTACAGCCGCGACGGGACTTTGATCGCCTCGGTCGTGCAAGAGGGGCTGATGCGGCAGAGGCAGTCAGATTTCGTGCCCAATTGATGAGCAGCAGCGATCAATTGCTCAATCAGTAGGCACAATCGGCTATCATTTCGGTGGGCCGCCTCAATTCTCAGCAGCATTTCTCAAGCGAATCCAAATGGTTGCTTAGGCATCGCCAGGTTGGCACGCGTCTTGACTCCGTCCTACACGGCGCTTGCGACCTGCCCAGGGAGTCTGAGCCAGAAAAGACGGCGAATTGTCCGCTGCCTTACCGGCGGATGCGTCACGGGGAGAGAGGGACGGCATGAAGTTGATCACGGCAATCATCAAACCCTTCAAGCTAGAGGAGGTCCGCACCGCGCTGACCGATCTCGGCCTGCAGGGAATGACGGTGACTGAGGTTAAAGGCTACGGACGACAGAAGGGCCACACGGAGATTTATCGCGGCGCCGAATATGCCGTGAGCTTTCTCCCGAAGATCAAAGTCGAGGTCGTCGTCCCGTCGGCTCAGGTCGACAAGGCGCTGGAAGCTATCCAGCGTGCCGCCAAGACCGGCCAGATCGGCGACGGCAAGATCTTCGTCTCTCCCATCGAGCATACGGTTCGCATCCGAACCGGCGAGGCAGACGACAACGCGCTTTAAGCGGGCTTGGTCCGGAAGGGCGAGGTCCAAGTACTACTGGAAGGGAAGGGGAGTTAAAGATGAACTTCAACGGACTAAAAAGAATGGCAACGTCCGCCTGTGCGGCCGCTGCACTCTACGCCGGATCCGTACTGCCCAGCTTGGCGCAGGACGCGGCTCCAGCGCCGACGCTCAATTCGGGCGACACCGCGTGGATGCTGGTTTCCACCGCTCTTGTTCTCATGATGGCGATTCCGGGCCTGGCGCTGTTCTACGGCGGCATGGTGCGCAAGAAGAACGTGCTGTCCGTGCTGATGGCCACGTTCGCCACGATCTGCCTTCTGTCCGTAATCTGGCTCGTTGCCGGCTACTCACTCGCCTTCTCCGACGGTGGCGAATATCAGCCCTACATCGGCGGCCTCAGCAAGGCGATGCTTGCCAACGTCACCAAAGACAGCCTCACGGGCAGCATTCCTGAGCTTGTCTTCTTCACCTTCCAGATGACCTTCGCCATCATTACGCCGGCGCTGATCATCGGCGCGATCGTTGATCGCATGAAGTTCTCCGCACTTCTCATCTTCATGTCGGCCTGGATGCTGATCGTTTACATCCCGGTCTGCCATTGGGTTTGGGGCGGCGGATTCCTTGGTGGTGACGGCGTTCTCGACTTCGCCGGCGGCACGGTCGTCCACATCAACGCCGGCATCGCCGGTCTCGTCGCCTGCCTCGTTCTCGGACGTCGCACCGGCTACGGCACCGAGAGCATGGCTCCCTTCAACCTAGTTCTCACCCTCATCGGCGCTTCGCTGCTGTGGGTTGGCTGGTTCGGCTTCAACGCCGGCTCGGCTGTCGCTGCTAACGGCACCGCCGGCGTCGCCATGGTCACGACGCAGGTCGCCACCGCCATGGCCGCGCTCGCTTGGATGTTCTCCGAGTGGCTCGTCCACGGTAAGCCGAGCCTGCTGGGCATTGCTTCGGGTGCCATTGCCGGCCTCGTCGCCATCACGCCGGCTTGCGGCTTCGTCGATCCCAAGGGCGCGCTCGTCATCGGCGCGGCTGCCGGTGTCGGTTGCTACATCTGCTCGACAGGCCTGAAGAAGATGCTGGGCTATGACGACAGCCTCGATGTCTTCGGTGTGCACGGCGTGGGCGGCATCATCGGTGCCATCCTCACGGGTGTGTTCGCCGTCGAAGCCTGGGGTGGAAAGCCCGGCCTGCTCGAGGGTAACTTCGCTCAGGTTCCGATTCAGGTGTACGGCGTGCTTGCCACGATCGCTTGGTGTGCCGTCGCTACCTTCGTGATCCTGATCATCCTCAAGTACACGATCGGCATTCGCGTCCCCGAGGCCGCCGAGGTCGAAGGTCTCGACGTCGCGCTGCACGGCGAGTCCGTTCAGTAAGCCACACTGCGGGTCGCGGGCCAGTTCATACGGCTCGCGGCCCGCACACGTCTCCCGAGCGTGCGCCTTCCCCTAGGCGTGCTCTAAACTCGGCCCGGTGCTTCGGCATTTCGGGCCGTTTTTTTTGCGGCGAGGCGGTCAGGCTGGGATGCTGACGAGGGTTCCCGGACGGAGCGCTTGCAGCAGGCGCAGCAGATGCGGCCGCGCCAGTGCGATGCATCCCTCGGTCGCCTTTAACCCCGGGCCCGCGACGTGCATGAACACCGCGCTGCCGCGCCCGGCAATGCGCGGCCGCTCGTTGTAGTCCATCACGACGACGACATCGTAGAGCCCGTCCGAGCGCCACATCTGTTCGGCGCTGGCCGGATAGGGGTAGTGAACCGGGCGGTTGTAGTTACGATCCTGTGGCGCGTCGCACCATCCGTCGGCCGGCACGATCGGCGACATCGGCAGCCGCGTGCGTGGCCGCAACAGCCGGTCCGGCCGATAGAAAGCCCGCCGCAGCGCGAACGCGCCCATAGGCGTCGCGCCGTCCCCCTCCCGCTTACCGGCCAGCCGCCCGCTGCGGCCCAAGGCACACGGAAAGCTCAGGTTGCCATAGGTCAGCACGCCCCGCGATGAATGGGCCGCCAGGCTCTTCACGACGATTTTAAGTGCCGACTGCCGAAGGCAGCTATGCGTCTTCATTGGAGCTTCCCGGCGCGCGTGCTATTCGCATCCCCAGATAAAGCCGACAGGGGCCCCGGCCAAGGATTTTGCAGATCCTCGGCCACACCAGTGCCGGAGCGAAATGAATATGAGCACTGCACGACGCATTCTTATCGTCGACGACGACGAGGAACTGCGCGAGACCCTGAAAGACCAACTCATCCTGCACGATGAATTCGAGGTGCTGACCGCCGGTACCGCCTCGAAAGGTATGGAGCTCGCCAAGTCCGATCACTACGACCTCGTCGTTTTCGACGTGTCGCTCCCCGATATGGATGGCCGCGAAGCCGTGCGGTTTCTGCGCAAGTCGGGCTTCAAGACGCCGATCGTCATGCTGACCGGCAATGTCTCGGACGCCGACCAGATTCTTGGTCTCGACGCGGGCGCCAACGACTACATCACCAAGCCGTTCAAGTTCGCCGTGCTGCTCGCCCGCATCCGCGCGCAGCTGCGCCAGCACGAGCAGAGCGAGGACGCAGTCTTCGCCATTGGCCCCTACACGTTCAAGCCGGCGTCGAAGCTGCTCATCAACGACAAGGGCACGAAGATCCGGCTGACCGAAAAGGAAACCTCGATCCTCAAGTACCTCTATCGCTCCGGCGACAAGGTCGTATCCCGCGACACGCTGCTGCACGAGGTGTGGGGCTACAACGCCGGCGTGACGACACACACGCTCGAAACGCACATCTACCGGCTGCGGCAGAAGATCGAGAAGGATCCCTCGAGCGCCGAGCTGCTGGTCACCGAAGCCGGCGGCTATCGCCTCGTGCCCTGAGAAGGTTTTCAACAGCCCGTGTGGACTGTGTGTGGATGCCGCGCGCATGTGTTGTGCGTCGGGCATAGGCAGTTGCCGCGAATCATTCGAAGTTGCGGGCCGTTAGAGCCGACCCGCGCGTCCGTCAGGGTGTGGACGCATTTGGGGTAAGTCTCGCGTTCAGCTGTGCAAACAACTCGAACGGTGACCTTGGACCTTTTTGCTGGACACCTCGCGGTGCTGCCGCTTTTTCGCGGCCTCAGCCCGCTGCAAATCGCCGCCATCGCGCGCCGCGCCGAGCGCATCGCCTATCATCCAGGCGCCTTCATCATCGAGGAGAACGCCGTCGCTGAGGCTGCCGTGCTGATCATCGCCGGCACAGCCGCCCGTGTGAGCGGACCCGAACTCGCCTCGCGCTCCGAGCCGGTGGCGCCCGGCTCGCTATTGGGCGAGGCCGCCATGCTCATCGAAACCACGCATAGCTCGACCGTTGTGGCGCGCACTGCTGTGCGCGCCGTGCATATCACCCGCGATGCCATGCAGGAGCAGATGCTGCAGGATCCGGCGCTGGCCGACCGGCTCGTGCAGAACCTTGCCAAAAGGCTCATGGAATTCGCCGACGAATTGCGCCGCGTCGATAATTTGCTGGGGCGGGAGGGTGTTGAGGCCGCCCGCAAGGCAGCGGCAATCGAGGCGGCCAGCACCGTCGAGGCGCCTGCCGCGGTCGCCCTAATAGCGCCAACGCACTGACGGATCGTGACAAAGTCGATTTGGGCATGAAAAAACGCCCAACCCCGGGGGGAGGGGTTGGGCGTCGAGAGCGCTTTCGCGCGTGGTGTCGGGAGGGAATCCGACACCCAGGTGATGTCTTTCGGCTAGACGGGGGGCACTACCGATACAGGGTGACATCACCTGACTAGGTTGAGTTAAGCTCAAAGGGCTGAAGTTCAATAGAGCCCGGCCCCGGCTATCACAAAAATGTTACCAACGCCGGCGGGGTTTTCCCCAGCCCGCTATTGCCAGAGCCCGAACAGCCACACTGGGCGGCGTTCAGGGCGTGCCCATGGGCCGTCCGATGGCCTTGATCTTGAACAGCTCGCCGTCCAACTCGGCAGCCTTGGTGAGGTCCGAGACCTGCACCCGCGTATCGAGGCCCTGGGCGTCCTTGGTCACCCACTCTTTCAACTCTAGGGCGGGCTTGGTCGACATGAACAACTTGATCTGGCCGGGAGTGTCGGGATTCTTGTCGATCAGGCCGACGACCAAAAGGTCTTCCGATTCCTGCACTTCCATGATGCGCGCATCGCGGACCAGATCGACGTCGGTGCGCAGCAGCAGCCGGAACGGCGTCTCGTCGAGCGCCAAGCGATCCTCGTTGTTGAGATCGAGATCCTGAATGGCGAGATAGTGGCCGTCGGAAACGACGATCTGCCGCGAGGGACGGGCATAGTCGAAGCGGAAGCGGCCGGGGCGCTTGACGTAGAACTTGCCCTTCATGCGCTTGTTGTCGGCACTCGTCTGCACGAAGTTGCCTTGCAGCGTGTCGAGGCCGCTGAAATAGGCCGATACTTTGTGAACCAGCTCCGTCTGCCGGGCGTCGAGCGTGATCCCTTCGCCGGGTTTCGCAGGAGCGACTTGTGCGCTCCATGCCGAGCCGGAACCGGCCGCGGGTTCGGAGGCTGCGGGAGCGGCGGGTTGCGCTGCTGCAGGGGCGGGAGGCTTGGCGGGGGTCGGGGCCGGAACGTTGAGCGGCTTCTCCTCGCCCATCGCGCCTACCGGCGCCAGCAACAAGCCCAATGATGCGATCGCCGCAACCGCGATTGCTCTCAGCTCCAGCATGGGCCCCCGCGTCTCCCGAATCGTCCCGAATTTGAGCCTTAGATAGAGCATCCCCGCGCGCGCGGAAACTCCCTGCTAGCGCTCTTCGCCGAACAATACGTCTAGATGTGGGCGATTGCCTATGCGGCAAGCCGCGAGGGGGGTCAGCCGGCTGCCGCGCGAGCCCCGCCGCCATCGCGGCCAGTGATGAGAATCTCGCGTTTGCCGGTGCTGTTAGCGGCGCCGATGAGACCTTCCGTCTCCATGCGCTCGATGAGGTCGGCGGCACGATTGTAGCCGATCGACAGACGGCGTTGGATGTAGCTGGTCGAAGCCTTGCGATCGCGCAGCACGATGGCAACGGCCATGTCGTAGAGGTCGTCCTCGCTGGCGGCGCGGGCGTCGGCACCGGGCGTCTCGGCGGCTGCCGGCGTATCGGTGATGCCGTCGACGTAGCTCGGCGTGCCCTGGCGGCGCAGCGCTTCGGCGATGCGTTCGACCTCCTCGTCGGAGACGAACGGACCGTGCGCGCGAATGATCTGCCCCATGCCGAGCGAATACAGCATGTCGCCCTGGCCAAGCAGCTGCTCGGCGCCCTGCTCGTTGAGAATGGTTCGGCTGTCGATCTTGGAGGCGACCTTGAAGCTGATGCGCGCCGGGAAGTTCGCCTTGATAGTGCCGGTGACGATATCGACGGACGGGCGCTGCGTCGCCATGATGAGGTGGATGCCGGCGGCGCGCGCCATCTGCGCCAGACGCTGCACGGCGCTCTCGATTTCCTTGCCGGCGACGATCATCAGGTCGGCGAACTCGTCGACGACGACGACGATGTACGGCATGGTCTCGGCCGCCATCTCCTGCTGCTCATAGATGGCTTCGCCGGTGCGTTCGTCGAAGCCGGTCTGCACGGTGCGCGAAAGATGCTCGTTGCGGCTCTGCGCCTTCTTCACGCGCGTGTTGAAGGCGTCGATGTTGCGCACCGACAGCGCCGCCATGCGCTTGTAGCGCTCTTCCATTTCGCCGACGACCCAGTTGAGGGCAGCGACGGCCTTGTGCGGATCGGTGACGACGGGCGTCAGAAGATGCGGAATGCCGTTGTAAACCGACAGCTCAAGCATTTTTGGGTCGATCATCAGCAGGCGGCAGTCTTCCGGCGAGCGCCGATAAAGTAGCGACAGGATCATGGCGTTGATGCCGACCGACTTGCCCGAGCCGGTGGTGCCGGCGACGAGCAGATGCGGCATGCGCGCGAGGTCGGCGACGATGGGCTCGCCGCCGATCGACTTGCCGAGCGCCATCGGTAACGCGGCGTCGGTCGAGCGGAAGGCATCGGCTTCGAAGATCTCGCGCAGGTAGACGGTCTCGCGGCGCACGTTCGGCAGTTCGATGCCGATGACGTTGCGGCCAGGCACGATGGCCGCGCGCGCCGAGGTGACGCTGAGCGAGCGGGCGATGTCCTCGGCGAGGGCGACGACGCGCGACGATTTCGTGCCGCGCGCAGGCTCCAGCTCGAACAGGGTGACGACAGGGCCGGGCTTGATCTCGCGCACTTCGCCTTTGATCGAGAAATCGGCGAGCACTTCTTCAAGCAGGCGCGCCGTGCCGCGCAGCACCGACTGGGTGAAGGTCGGGCCAGCCTTTGTGGCGGCGGGGCGGCGCAGGAGGTTGAGCGAGGGCGGCCGGTAGGCGCCGCGCGCTTGCGCGAGCCCGGCAAACAAGCTGCTGCGCTTGGATTTCGGTTGCGGCGCCGGGGCGCGCTCTTCAATCGGCATCTCGACGACCGGCGCCTCGCTGCCGGCGGGACGCTCGACGTTGGCGGGGGCGAAGCGGCGGGCGATCGCGCGGCTTTCCGCGTCGGTGCTGTCGTCGAAGTCGGATTCGCGACCGCTAGGAAGATCATCATGAACAGCCGCAGCGGCGGCACTGCCCTTGCGGGCCGCGATTGCCTGCGCGAATGCAGCTTGAACGACGTGGTTTGGCCGCTCGAACGCTGCGGGGCCTGGCAGGAACGGCTCGCGGCGGGTGCCGTACGCGGGTTCGGCGTCGGTTGCGTAGCGGGTGCGCTGCGGTTCGCGGGCAGCAATGGCGGGCTCGAACGCCACGGCGGCGCGGGCGAAGTGCTGCCCCAGCCATTCGGGGACCAGTGCGCCGCGGCGGCGTGACAGGCGCCGGCTACGCTCGATGAGACGGTTGAGATCGTCGCGCTCCAGCCCGACGCTATATCCCAGCAGCGCGAAGCCGCTGAGGAAGTAGGCAAGGCCAGCGAGCGGCATGACGCTCTCGCCGCCGACGAGGTCGAGCACGGTGGCGGTGAGCTTGTAGACCCAGTCGCCGACAATGCCGCCGAAGCTATGGCCGAACGGCCAGCCGGCCGACAGCGGCAGCGCTGCGAAGCCCCCGGCCAACAGCAGAACGGCAAGCGGGAATAGACTGGTCTTTTTGCGATTGCTGCAGATGCGCTCGGCGAGCATCAGCTCAAGCCCCCAAAACATGGGAGCGAGCAGCAGAAAGACGCCGGCGAAACCGAGTGCGTTGAGCAGTACGTCGGCGAAGATGGCGCCCGGCGATCCAAGCGCGTTGGTTGCGACGCCGTCGGCGGCATGTGTGAGGCTGGGGTCGGACTGCGACCACGTCAGGAGGCTTGCCCACGCGGCAGCGATGCTCACCAGGAGCGCGAGCCCTCCGGCGCGGATCGACCATCCAATCAGCCTCTCTTCCATAGCGGACGGAAGGAGGCGTCTCGGGTCATGAGACCTGAGCGGCATCTCGAACGTACTCTGTTACGCAAGTACTACTACTAATCGTTCGAGTGCCTCACCGACCGTCGCAGGGTCACGGACCAAAGCCAGGCGCAGGTAGTTCGCCCCCGGATTGGTCCCATCGCGTCCGGCTTGAGCCAGGAAGGCACCGGGTAGAACCTTGACACCTGCGCGTTGCCATAAGGTTACTGTTGCCTGAGCAGCGCCCCCAAAGTTGCTCACATCGAGCCAGAGGAAGAAGCCGCCGGCCGGCCGGCGGTAACCGTACCGGGGCCCGAGAACGCGGTCGCAGACTTCGAATTTGCGCCGATAGGCTTCGCGATTGGCCTCGACATGCGCCTCGTCCGCCCAGACAGCGGCAGAGACATGCTGCGTCGGACCCGGCACCTGCGGCGCCACCATGTTGCGGATCTCCGCGAAGGTATCGATGAAGGCCGCATCGCCGGCGCAGAAGCCCGAACGCAATCCCGGCAAGTTGGATCGCTTCGACAGCGAGTTGAAGACGACGAGATTGGCGAAGCGATCCGGCGTCGCCGCCGCGACCTGCAGCGCGCCTGTGGGCGGCGCCCCGGTGTACAGCTCCGAGTAGCATTCGTCGAAGAACAACATGAAGTCGTGGGTGCGAGCGAGTTTGAGGGCGTGAGCTATGTACGCCGGGCTGGCGACGGCGCCCTGCGGGTTGGCCGGCGAGCACAAGTAGAGTGCCACGGTACGCTCGAGCAGCGCTTTGTCGGCGGCAAGAGCGTCGAGATCGGGCAGGTGCCCCGTCGCTTCTGTCGCATTGAGGAACACAGGCTCGGCGTCGGCCGCCAGCGCGCCGCCGATGTAGGCGCTGTAGTACGGATTGCACATCACGATGGCCGCGCGGCCGCGCACCGCTTTGCGCCCGGCGGCCGGCAGCGCAGCGAGAAAAAGCCCTTCGCGTGAGCCATTTATGGGCAAAACTTCGCGGTCGGGGTCGAGCGCGGCAGCCGCGCCATAGCGCCGTCCGGACCAGGCGGAGATGGCGGCGCGCAGCTCGGTGGTGCCGCGGATCGGCGGATAGTTCGCGTATCCCGAAGCCGCCTCGAGCAACCGCTCGACGACGAACGGCGGCATCGGCTCGCGCGGCTCGCCGATCGTCAGGTCGATCGGTGCGGTGTGGCCGCCGGACGATGCGCCGAGCAGCCGGCGCAATTGCGTGAAGGGCGAGAGGACGGCGCCGTTGGCGAGCGCCGCGAGGCCGGACGGAAATGTCCCGGGTTGTGAAGTCATGCGGGCAAGCCCTCACGCGTGCGCCAACGTGCTGGCCGCAGCCAATAGCTGGGGCACGTCGCAGCGTAAAGCCGCGTCGTCAATCAAGAAGATTGTGGAGAGCTTCGGGCCAGGCGTTGGCGAGCCGTTCGCGTCTAAAGGCGCGCCGCAAGAGTCGCCCGTCTTAGACGTTAGCCGTTGTGGCCCCGACGTGAGAGGCGCCAACGACATAGACACTGCTGCCAAGGCGCAGTGAGCCGGTGCAGCCGGTCACCATGAGGGCGACGGCGGCGAGGAGGGTGGCAACGAGAACTCGGTACATACGCATCTCCGCAACACGAAATGGGGTGCCATAGGCGTTGAGGAGCAGGGTGAAGTTTTTTGGTTAAGAATTGGTGGACGTTTGGCCGCTTCGACGCAAAACAACCGGGCCGCCGAGCGAAATCCCCGCCCGGGCGGCGCGCCCTATGATCGCGTGGTCCCGTGGAGCTGCGCCCCCTTGCCCATCGCCGACTACGCCCGCTGCGTCCTCGCCATCGCCGAGACGGTGCATTGCTGGCTGAACTCGCTGTCGGTGCTCGACGAAAAGCGGCGCGCGCGTGTTGCCGCCTATGCCGAAAAGATCGCCGCCACCCTGGAGCGGGCCGGGGAGGCGCTGCGGCTGCTGGAGGGGGCGCCGGGCGACCGCGGGGCGCGCGAAAAGGCGGTTCGCGAGCTGGGGCGGATTAGCGGTTACATCGAAACCATGGTCGGCGCGCTGGAGCATCACCTTGACGGGCGCAAGCTCACAGGCGTTAAAAGGCGCCTGGAGCTGCTTCGGCCGGGGGAACTGCACAAGACGGTGGTTGCCGGCCGCAAGCCTACCCACATAGACCGACTGGCCTCGGCCGAGGGCTACTTCCGCGCACTCGCCGACGCTTTGACAATGTGAAAGGCGCTGACAGGGCCAATGGACAAATTCACAAAATTGACCGGTGTCGCGGCCCCGCTGCCGATCCGCAACGTCGACACCGACATGATCATCCCCAAGCAGTTCCTGAAGACGATCAAGCGCACGGGTCTCGGCAAGAGCCTGTTCTACGAGATGCGCTTCGACCAGGAAGGCAACGAGGTCGCCGACTTCGTGCTCAACCAGCCGGCCTACCGCAAGGCTACGATCCTCGTCGCCGGCGAGAACTTCGGCTGCGGCTCCTCGCGCGAGCACGCGCCGTGGTCGCTGCTGGACTTCGGGTTCCGCTGCATCATCGCGCCCGACTTCGCCGACATTTTCTACAACAACTGCTTCCAGAACGGCATCCTGCCGATCAAGCTGCCGCAGTCAGAAGTCGACAAACTGATGGATGACGCCAGCCGCGGCGCCAACGCGACGCTCACCGTCGACCTCGAGGCGCAGGAAATTCGCGGTCCGGACGGCGGCGTCATCAAGTTCGACATCGATCCGTTCCGCAAGCACTGCCTGCTCAACGGCCTCGACAGCATCGGGCTGACGCTGGAGAAGAAGCAGTCGATTGAGAGCTTTGAAGCGACTGCCGCGACCACGCGGCCGTGGCTCTAGGTTTAGGCGCCTGGCGGCCGGACAGACAAAAAATTTGGGGTAGGGAAGCGCACATGGCTAAGCCGATCCACATGATGGTGCGCGTCAAGGAAGAGGCGCGCAGCGTCGACTTCTACCGCAAGGCGTTCGGTCTCGAGATCGCCGACCGCGTCGATTTTCCCGACTTCACGCTGATCTACATGCGCGGCAAGGAGTCCCCTTTCGAGGTGGAGCTCACCGTCAACAAGGGGCGCGCCGAGCCGTACAACCTCGGTGACGGCTACGGCCATCTCGCCTTCGTCGTCGACGACCTCGGTGCTGAGCACGCGCGCATCCTGGCCGCCGGCCTGGCGCCGAAGGACATCAAGCAGATGACCCAAGACGGCAAGCCGTTTGGTCAGTTCTTCTTTATCGAGGATCCGGACGGCTACAAGATCGAGGTCCTGCAGCGCGGCGGCCGCTTCCATTAGCAAAGAGCCCACAGCAAGCTGCGGGCTCTTTCATTAGGTCATCGCGGAAGAACCGGCTCTACCACTCGTAGTTCGAAGACGGCTTGGGGTTGCGCAGGCTCTTGGGAGTGTTCTGCGGCCAGCCGCCGCTGAGATTGCGCATGTACGAAGCCTCGTTCGGCTGGCACCAGATATTGCCGTAGAAACCGAACGGCCCGTTGGTCGGCACGCAATCGCGGGCACGGCCGTAACGGTCGGCGCGGCCGGCTTCTGCAGTATGGACGCCGGCGACTGGCAGAACGGCTCCGGCCAGCAACGCGGCGATGACGAAAGTACGCATGACTCCCTCCGACGTCATAAGCTCATGC
This sequence comes from Hyphomicrobium sp., assembly GCA_039933175.1. GTDB lineage: Bacteria > Pseudomonadota > Alphaproteobacteria > Rhizobiales > Hyphomicrobiaceae > Hyphomicrobium_A. Next base: position 16,861 of record JBDTOR010000030.1, read on the forward strand.
CGGTTTCCCGGCTGGCTTAAGGTTACCAAGAGGGGGTTGTTTTCCCGCTCGAACGGACGCGAAGGATTGACGCGAAATTCAATCAAATGCCGCACATCGGCAGCCGCTTAATTTGGTCAGTTAATTGTCGAGTTAAGAGGGATTAAGAGCACTCTTACGTAAACCTAGCCGGGCCCGGTGCGGGTCTGGGCGAGGGCGCCCGCCAGCGCGTTGGACAAGTCGCGCCGCTCGTCGTCGGTGAGGAAACGCGCAAAGGCGAACTCCTGTCCGTGCGAGGTCAGCCGCAGATCAGTGCGGCCCTGCGGCAGCTCGGCGAGGCGCACGCGCACCCAATACGGGTTGAAGTCGAAGCTCTCCTGCTTGCCCGACGGATGCACGCGCGTGATGGTCAGCGTCTCGGGCGTCAGCTCCACCGTCTCGTAGAGGCGCCCCGATCGGTAGTTGAGCTTGAACGCCGCGTAGACGAGCGCGACGTCGAGGCCGAAGAAGCCGAACACCGGCCAGGCGCCTTGCAGCAGGAACGCCATGCCGGTGACGAAGCTGACACCGCCGATGGCCGTCATGAGGATGAGGAAGCCGGTGGGCCCCAGCGAGCGGTGCGGATAGAGAACGGCGCGGAACGCGTCGCGCTTTTCGGCAGCGCTGCCCTGTGTACGAGCATCTCCGGTGCTGGACGGAGGCGCGTTTGCCGCTTGTTTTGGGCTCTGATCTTCGCTCATCTGGGTAAGCCTAGCGCGGGGAAACGCCGATATGAAGAGCCTCGAAAAGGTTGCTGCCAAAGCGACGGCCCGATCGGCCAAACGTCTGCCGCCGAAGACCAACGCGAAGCGGCCTCCGGCGCACGGTAAAAGGCGTACGCGGCTGACCAAGCCTGCCATCGAGGAGATGTTCCGCCGCTTCGAGGCCGCCGATCCCGACCCCAAGAGCGAACTCGAGTACGTCAACCCGTTCACGCTGCTGGTGGCCGTGGTGCTCTCGGCGCAGGCGACCGACGCCGGCGTCAACAAGGCAACGCGAGCCCTGTTCAAGATCGCCGACACGCCGGAGAAGATAGTGCGCTTGGGCGAAGACAGCGTGCGCGATTTCATCAAGACCATCGGGCTTTACCGCAACAAGGCGCGCAACGTCATTGAGCTGTCGCGGCAGCTTATTGCCAATCACGGCGGTGAGGTCCCGCGCGCACGCGCGGCGCTGGAGGCGTTGCCGGGCGTTGGCCGCAAGACCGCCAATGTCGTTCTCAACGTTGCCTTCGGCGAGCCGACGATGGCTGTCGACACGCACGTTTTTCGTGTGGCCAACCGCACCGGTCTGTCGAGCGGGCGCGATCCGTTGGAGGTCGAGGAGGACCTGCTGCGTGTTGTGCCTCCCCAATACGGGATGCACGCCCACCACTGGCTGATCCTGCACGGGCGCTACGTGTGCAAGGCGCGGCGCCCCGAATGCCCGCGGTGCATCATCAACGACCTTTGCCTCTACGCGGCGAAAACAACGTAGCCTGACTGAGATAAGCGGGCGGACACACAATGTGATTCCTACAAACGATGGCGGAATTCACCCTCGTTAACGCCGGCTTAGCATCGAGATGATCTGCGACCGGATTTGCTGGCCTGACGTCCGTCAGCCGCCGCCGCACTCGTTAATCCCATCGCCGGATTCTATGCGAAATGCCGCCTAACCGCTTAAGCCAGCGAATACGCATTGAGCCCTATCGTCTCATCCAAGGGCCACTTTTGTGGTGTGGAGGGGTACTACATTCGATGTGCAACAATCGCGAATCCGAGCGCGCTAACCCGCAGCCACGGCGAGAAGTGCGCGCGTCTGATGATCGGGGTTCAATGCGCGGCAATCCGTTAGCCGATCTAGCCGACGCGGCGCCTGCCGACGTGCTGCTTGAGCAAAAGCGATCACTGGAGCAGCTCAACACGTGGTTCGAAGTCGCTCTCAACAACATGGTGCGCGGCCTGTCGATGTTCGACGCCGATCAGCGCCTCATCGTCTGCAACAAGAGCTATCGGGAGATGTATTCGCTCCCCGAGGAGCTGACGTGCCCCGGCACGCCGCTGACCGATATCGTGCGCTACCACGTACTGCGTGAGACCGGCCGCGACGGCACGATCGAGGAGGCGAAGTTCTCAAAGTGGCTGGAGGAGCATGTCGCCAAGCTTGCCGAAGGGCGCTCATTTTCGCAGGTTCAGCACTTGCGCTGCGGCCGCTCGCTGCTCGTCACCTATCAGCCGCTGGCCGACGGCGGTTGGGTAGACATTCAAGAGGACATCACCGAGAAGCGCCGCACCGAGGCGAAGATCGAGTGGCTGGCGCACCACGACGCGCTGACCGGCGTCGCCAACCGCTTCTACTTTCGCGAGACGTTCGAGCACGCCCTCAAGGGCCTCGGCAAGGGCAGCACGCTGGCGCTGCACTGGATCGATCTCGACGAGTTCAAGCAGGTCAACGACACGCACGGTCACCCCATCGGCGACGCCCTGCTCAAGGCAGTTGCGCAGCGCCTGCAGACCAGTATCCGCAAGTCGGATTTCCTCGCCCGTCTAGGCGGCGACGAGTTCGCCATCATCCAGACGTGCACCGTGCGCACCGACCAGTGCGAGCGCCTCGCCAAACGGGTGCTGACGGCGATCTCCAAGCCGTACAACATCCACGGGCATGCGATAACTATCAGCGCCAGCCTCGGCATCGTGCGGGCGCCGGCGCATGGCTGCACTCCCGACGAGCTGCTGAAGAACGCCGACGTGGCGCTGTACAATGTCAAATCTGCCGGGCGCCGCGGATACGAGATTTACCGGCGCGGCTGCGCGCGCCAGCTCGACGCGCAGCGCCGGCTCGAAGCCGACATACACACCGCGCTCGTCAGCGACCAGTTCCTGCTGCACTACCAGCCGATCCTCAGTCTGCGCACCCATCACGTCGTCAGCTGCGAGGCGCTGTTGCGCTGGCGGCACCCGCTGAATGGCGTGATCCCCGCGGCTGAATTCCTGCCGCTCGCCGAGAAGAC
>JBDTOR010000031.1:0-19595 GCA_039933175.1 Hyphomicrobium sp.
CCTTACATGGGTGCGGTAGGGCGTGAGGTCAAATAAGAAGACCTGCAAACTTTAGAACCCAGCCGGCAATCGACGGAATACCGGCAGAGGCGCTAGGCTCGCGTCGCCGCTTTCAAGTGCAGATGCCTAACGGAGAAGTGATGATGCCGGTGACGACGGAATTCACGCCTTTCGCCTCGAGCCTGGGGGGCGTGCTGATCGGGATGTCGGCCGTCATCCTCATGCTGTTCCACGGACGCATCGCCGGCATCAGCGGCATCATCGGACGCATCCTGCCGCCTTATGACGGCGGCGAGCCGATGCATGCCGCCGCGTTTCTTGCCGGCATGATCGGCGCGCCGCTCCTTTACGCCGCGGCCGGAGGGGCGGCCGCTCAGACCGTATCTTCGAACGCGCCGCTGATGATTGCCGGCGGTTTGCTTGTCGGGTTTGGCGCGGTGTACGGCGGCGGCTGCACCAGCGGCCATGGCGTCTGCGGGCTGGCGCGGCTGTCGCCCATCTCGCTCGTTGCCACGGCAGCCTTCATGACGACGGGCTTCCTCACAGTGTTCATCGCCCGCCACATGATCGGCGGCTGAACATGGGTGTTGTCGTCAATCTTGTCGCCGGGCTGCTGTTTGGTTTGGGGCTGCTCATCTCCGGCATGGCGGACCCCGCCAAGGTGCAGAACTTCCTCGATGTGTTCGGCACGTGGGATCCGAGCCTCGCCTTCGTTATGGCCGGCGCCGTGGTAACGGCGTTCATCGGCTACCGGTTCGCCTTCCGGCGTGTCGCGCCCGTGCTTGCGCCGACGTTCGCTCTCCCGGTCGGCGATGGGGTGGATGCCCGGCTTCTCGTCGGTGCCGGGCTGTTCGGCATCGGCTGGGGTCTAACCGGCTTTTGTCCGGGCCCGGCCGTCGTTTCGATCCCGCTGCTGGCGCCGGGAACCCTCGTCTTCGTGCCCGCCATGCTCGCCGGCATCGTGCTGGCGCGCGTCGTGCGCACGTTGCACACCGCCGCCGCACAGGATGGGCTTCGCTAAAATCATCGGCAAAGTGCACCGCAGCGCGGAAAGCGCCGGTTATCGACGCGTGCCGATATCAGCAGGAAATCGAATATCGACATGCGTATTTCTTCGTTGCCCAACTTGTCGCACCCCGCGTAGTTTCTACCGCAGGGCAAGTGTCGACTTGGAAAGGCGCTGAACTTAGGGGAGCACGACCAACAATCAGAGCGAGGTACCACCATGGCTACCACTCTCCTTGTTCCCGGGCTCGATGGCGGTGGCGCTGGCCACTGGCTGAGTTGGTTTGAAACCGCAGTCCCCAATTCGCGCCGCGTCGTCCAACCCGATCCCCAAAGCATGGACCTGTCTGAATGGTCCGCCGCGGTGCGTTGGCACATCGACCGCTGCGAGGGGCCGGTGTGGATCATCGCGCATGGCTTTGGCTGTCTTGCCGCCGTACGCGCGGCGTTCGACTTCGCCGATCGCATCGAAGGCGCCCTGTTGGTCACGCCGTTCGATCCTGACAACCTGCGGCTCGCGTGGCTGCTGCCCGAGGAGCCACTCGGCTTTCCCGCGGCCATCGTCGCCAGCACCAACGACCCGCACATGCGCTTGAGCAAGGCGGCTTTCTGGGCCGGGTTCTGGAGCGCCGAGTTCATCAACGCCGGACGTGTCGGCGGATTGGATGCCGCGTCAGGCTTTGGCCCGTGGCCCGACGGTCTGGCGATCCTCGATGATCTGCGCCGCTCGCCGGCCGCGCACATGCGTCAGGTCGGCGGCCGCGAGTTGGCGCACCTATCGCGCGCCATCTGATCGGCGCCGCGCGACCGCTCAGCGCTTGATGCGGAACTGGATGGGCAGCGACAGCTTGATGGTGATGTTGGGCATGTCGGACGGCGGCGTCGGGAACGGGCTGGCGCGCTCCAGAACCTCGATCGCCTCCTTGTCGAGCAGGTCCGAGCCCGAACTCTGAATGAGCTTCGATTCGATCACCTTGCCGGATCGATCGATGGTGAACGCGACGTTGGCCACACCCTCCGACCCGTTCTTGCGCGCCTCGTGCGGGTACTTCTTGTGCTTGTTGAGGTGGTGCACCAGCGACTTCTGCCAGCTCATGGTGGCTTCCGTCGGCTTCGACGAGAGGCCGGCCTTGGGCGCCGCGGGTTTCTCGGCGGGCGGAGCCTCGACAGGCGGCGGCGCACTCGTCTCCTGGGAGGCGACAGAGGCCTGCGGAGTAGCCTTCTGCTCCGGCCGCGGGTCCTCCTCCTCTTTCTTGTCCTCGACCTCTTCGATCGGCTTCTGCTTTTCGACGACGACTTCCGGTTCGGGGGCGAGGGGTGCCTCGTCGACCTTCGGTGTCTCGATTTCCGACTTCTCCTTCACCTCCTCGGTCGGCGCGACTGCGGCCGCGGCCTCCTCGGCGCGCGGACCGATGGCGAGGTTGAGTTTTTCGGTCGGCGGCGCCACTGGGACGGGAGCCAGTTCGAGCATGAAGGTGCCGGCTTCATCGTCGCTGGCTTCCTCTTCGGGCCAGTGCATGACGGCGAAGGCGCCGGCGGCGGCGTGCATGGAGACCATCAGCGCCGCGGCGAGAGCCCAACGGCGGACGCGGGCGCCCGCACCCTCGAGGAATTCGAGGTGGGCGCTCATGGCGAGGAACTGGGTGCGGGTGAGGCGGCTCCGCTCGCGGGAATTGTCGGCGCAGCGGCAGGCGAGGTGGTTGGCACAGCCGCCGCGGGTGCGGCCGGTGCCGCGCCTGCGCCCTGTACCGGCGGACCTTCGAGCCCGACGAGCGCCACCTTGAGGTAGCCGGCGGCGCGCAGCGTATCCATCAGCCGCATCAGCTCGCCGTACGGCACCGCCTTGTCGGCACGCAAGAACAGACGCTTGTTGCGGTCGTTGCTGGTCTGCGCGTCGAGCGCCGGACCGAGGCCGCCCCACAGCACCATTTCGTTGCCGACCGCGAGCGACAGATCCGCCTTCAGCGTCACGAACAGCGGCTTGTCGGGCTTGGGCGCGGGCTGCGCCGCCGACACCGGCAACTCGACGGGCACGTCCACCGTCGATAGCGGCGCCACCACCATGAAGATGATGAGCAGCACGAGCATGACGTCGATGAACGGCGTGACGTTGATCTCGTGCGTTTCCGAGATGTCGTCGTCTTGCAGGCGACCGGCCATGGTCTACTCCTACTCCGCCGCGCGCAGCTCGGGCCGCACGCCACGATCGAAGTCGCGCGACAGGAGGCCCAGAACGGTGACGGACGCATCGCCCACCAGCGCCTTATAACCGCCGATGGCGCGCGCAAAGTGATTGTAGATGATCACGGCGGGGATGGCCGCGACGAGACCAAAGGCGGTAGCGAGCAGCGCCTCGGCGATGCCGGGGGCGACAATGGCGAGGTTGGTCGTCTGCGCTTCGGAAATGCCGATGAAGCTATTCATGATGCCCCACACCGTGCCGAACAGTCCGACGAACGGGGCCGTCGAGCCGATGGTCGCCAGCACGCCGGTGCCGCGATTGATGTCGCGGCCGGCGGCGAGTTCGATGCGGTCGAGGCGGGCGGAGACGCGCTCCTTTATGGCGTACTTGTCGGCCACGTCCCACGAGGCACGCGTCTCGGCGACGGCCGCCCGCAACATCGCCGGCACGGCGCCGCGCTTGGCGTCGACCAGGCTCGTGGCTTCGGCGATGGAGTTAGCGGCGATGAGCTTGCGCAGGGCGTCGCGCACGCGCCGCTTGGCGGCCCACAGCTCGACCGTCTTCGCCATCCACACCGTCCAGGTAACGACGGACGCGATGGCGAGGCCGATCATCACCGACTTCACGACGATGTCGGCTTCCATGAACATCTTCCACGGCGACAGGTCGCGCGGGAGGTTGTGCGCCTGCACCATGGCGGGTGCCGCCGTCGTTGCCACCGGCGTGGCGGCCGTCGCCGGTGCCGTGACATCGTTGGCAACGTCGGGCGTAGCGGACGCAGCCGGGGTGCTGGTGTTGGGAGGCGACGAGGTTGCGGACGGTGAGGCTGTGGATGGCGCCGCGTCGGAAGCCGTTGCAGTCGCCGGCGTTGAAGTCGCCGAAGGTGTCGATGGGGTGGTGGTAGTTGCTGCCGCGGACGGCGCTGCTGAGGGGCTGGATGTCGACGCAGGCGTCGCACGTGCTGGTGCCGTCGCGGACGGTGTGCTCGGCGATGTCGCGCCCGGGGCTTCGCTGGTGGCGGACGGCACTGCATTCGGGGCAGGCTGCGCGCTGTCCTGTGCGCCGGCCACGGCAATGCCGGCAAGAAGCGAGGCGATTGCAAAGCCGGCTAGTTTAGAGACGTTCGAAAATGTCGGTCGACGATAAGCCATGGCGCCGAATTCTACCCGATGCAGGAGTGCCTAAGGCCCATAGGTAATACCTGACTAAGCATGTCAAGTTTGAACTCAATTGTGCGACAACACCGGCGAGTGATAGCGGGGGACGCGTGGCGTTGCGGCGCGTCTTCTCGGGGGGAGCTAGAGCAAATGTAGGCGGCACAACTTTGACCGATGTCGCCTCCCCAGGCTTATCCGCCTTTTGTATGGGACGCAGGCATACTATGTTTGCGCCATGACAGACAAAACGATGCCCAAGGACGAGACCGAGTGGCGTAAGCAGCTAACGCCGGAGCAATACCGCGTACTGCGCGAAAAGGGTACCGAGGCGCCCTTCACCGGCGAGTTCCTGCATGCCGAAGCGGACGGTACCTTCACCTGCGCGGCGTGCGGCAACCCGCTGTTCGCCTCGGGCGCCAAGTTCGATTCCGGTACGGGTTGGCCGTCGTTCGATGAGGCGCTGCCCGGCGCCGTCGAACAGCACACCGACAATTCGCACGGCATGGCGCGTACCGAGATCACCTGCGCGCGCTGCGGCTCGCACCTCGGGCATGTGTTCGACGACGGGCCGACAGCGAGCGGCAAGCGCTACTGCATCAACTCGGTGTGCCTCAACCTTGATGAGAAGGAATGAGTGCCGCCTAGCCTAGATGCCGGCGTACCACTCATAGCCGAGATCTTCCCAGAAGCCGCCGCGGCCGCCGCGGATCATCGCGAAGCTCGATACCGCCTCGATGCGCTGCACGTACTTGGCGTGCTTGTAGCCGAGCTGGCGTTCGACGCGCATGCGTATCGGTGCGCCGTGCGGCTCGGTCAGGGCCGCGCCGTTCATGTCGTAGGCGAGGATCGTTTGCGGGTGGAAGGCGTCGATGAGATCGATGCTCTCGTAGTACTTGCCCGTGCGGCCAAGTGTGTCGGCGCAATGCAGCACGAGATAGCGCGCCTCGGGTTTTAAGCCGACGCTTTGCAGCAGCGGCGCCATCTGCGCACCGCTCCACTTGCCGATGGCGCTCCAGCCTTCGACGCAGTCGTGGCGCGTGATCTGCGTGCGCGCCGGAAGTTTGCGCAGCTCGGCGAGGCTCAGCGACGCCGGCCGCTCGACAAGGCCGCCAATCTCCAGCCGCCAGTCGGCAAAACCGCCCTGCTTCGATTGCTGGTAGGCGGCATCGGCGACGGCGGTCGAGCCGTTCGCCTTGAAGTGCTGCGATAGATCGGCCTCGCTGTACTCGCGGGCGAGCGAGCGTTTCGACAGAACCATGCGCTGCACACGCTGGGTGAGGCCCTCGGTCGATTGCAGCACGTCGCGGAACGCGGGCGATTGCGAGAGCTGGTCACAGCCGCCGAGCAATGCCGCGCCGCCGACGGCGGCACCGCGAATGAGGAAGCCGCGGCGGCTCAGGCGATCACTTGCCATGGGGCACCTCCTCGGGGTCGATCGCATAGCGCCCGGTGATCATCGAGCGGATGTTGTTCCAGGCCCCCGAAGCGAACACCATGAACACGTGGACGATGACGAACAGCGTGATGGCGGTGGCACACATGAAGTGGATGGTGCGCGCCGATTGCCTGCCCCCGAACACGTCGAGCAGGAATGGGAACGCGGCATCCATCGCCGGAGACATGGTGAGACCGGTCAAAACGATTAGCGGCAGCAGCCCGAAGATGACGGCGAGGTAGGTCAGCTTCTGCAGCACGTTGTAGCTCTTCGCCTCCTCGCCCTTGGGGAAGCGGAAACGGATGTGCTCCCACACCGACTGTCCGATATGGCGCAATTGGGGGCGCGTTGGCGCCAGGTCGCGCCGAACGTGGCCGCTCCAGGCCGCATAGGCGAGGTAGGCGAGGCCGTTGAACACGAACAGCCAGGCGAAGAAGAAATGCCAGAGTCGCCCGGTGGCGAGGTCGCGATAGGATGGGAGCGTGATCCAGCTCGGGAAGCCGCGGCCATCGAGCTCACCGGCTGCGTCGCGTGACAGGCCCAAGACGCCGGTCGTGTCGAATTGCGTCGAACCAATGGTCGTGATGCCGGCATAGCTGCCGTCGGCGCGCTGCACCGCATTCATGCTGAGCACGGCGCGCTCGGGCGTCGACTTCTCGCCGAAATAGAGGGTTGGATGCGCGTTGAAGATCTGCAGCCCGCTCAATAGCAGCACCAACAGGCAGAACGCATTGACCCAATGCGTGATGCGCACCGCCAACGCGTGGCGGTAGACGATCTCCGGAGCCGGCGGGGCGATGACTGCACTGACCATAACGGCACCTTTCCTGCCCGATCCTAGCGCTTTTGCTAGTAACGAGTGGTTATCTCCGTGAGCCAGGCCGGCGAAGCTTCGACGAGCACCGTTTCAAGGCGCTTATCGAGCCCGCTGACGATCAAAAGTCCGACCACGACGAGTAAGCCGCCGAGAACGGCCTTGCCTCCCTTGCCGGCCTCCAGCAGCCGGCTGCGCCAGCGGACTAGCGTTTCGCGCGACAAAAGGCCGAGCAGCAGGAGCGGCAGGGCCGCGCCCACGCCGAATGTGAGCATGACAAACGTGACCTGCCACAGATTTTCACCTTGCGCGGCGAGCACGGAAGCCGCGCCGAGAGTGGGCCCGACGCATGGGCTCCATACCGCGCCGAGCAGCAATCCGAGGGCGAATTGCCCCGAAAGGCCACCGGTCTCGATGCCGCCGAAACGGTCCTCCGTCCAGCCGCTGATCGGCGCTGCAACGGCGGCGACCTGCGTCTGCAGCTGGGGCACCAGCAGGATGACGCCGATGCCGATCAGCATCATGGCGGCGATGATGCGAAAGAAGCTCGCGTCCAAGCCGATGCCGTAGCCGATCGTGGCGATGAACATGCCGATGACGACGAACGACAGCGCCAGCCCGGAGGCGAGCGCCACGGGGCCGAGGCGATGTTCGCTCACTGCGGTGACGAGAATGATAGGCAGCAGTGGCAGCACGCACGGTGAGAGCGTCGAGAGGATGCCCGCCAGGAAAGCGAATATCGTACTGCCGAGAAGCATGGGGCCGACCTTACTTTATCGCCGTGTCGATCAGCGCCGCGATCGACGCCTTGTTGGTATCGCCGGCGGATCGGCCCGTTTCGGTCTTGCCTTTGAAAGCGATCAGCGTGCTCTGCTGACGCACGTTGAAGCTCTTCAAGACATCGGGCTGATTGTCGAAGTCGACCTTCAGCACCGTGAGGTCGTTGTACTTCGCGTCTTGCTGCAAGCTACCGAGGACCGCCTGCTGCGCTTTGCAGACAGGACACCAGGGCGCAAAGACGTCGATGAGCAGGGGCTTGCCGGAGCTCTGCGCCGCCTCGAAGGTCGCCTGGCTAAAAGGCTTCTCGTCGAATGCGAATGCCGCCCCGGCGCTCAATGCAAGACCTGCGATGGCGAAGATGGCAATTCTCATCAGCTTGGTGGACGGCATGCTGTGCTCCTGGGGACGCGATCGGTGTTCCAACCCCTACGGGACGGGGAGCCCGGACGTTACACCCGTGGGACGCTTCCGGCGGATGGGGCGGTGGGGATGCGCAACACGATGCGGCAACCGCGGACCGGCGCTTCTATCGAGAGAGACGCGCCCCACGCCGCGGCGATATCGCCAACGATGGCGAGACCCAGCCCTGCCGATCCCGATTGGTCGAGGCGGCCGCCGCGGCGCAGCGCTTCCTGCGCCCGCTCGGGCGGGATGCCCGATCCATCGTCGATGATGATGATTTCGATCATCCCGTCGTCCGCCCGCGCCGTCACCGTCACCGCGGCTTGCGCGTGTCGCGCCGCATTCTCGGTCAGGTTGCCCAAAGCCTCGGTCAGATCCTCGTCGTCGATGCGCGCCGCAAGCGCCGGCGGCACGTCCACCGTCCACGCAACGCGCTCGCCTTGCGGCGTGCGCTCCATGACGCGCACGACGCGATGCGCGATCGCTGCAACGTTGGCCGCGACGCTTCCCGCGTTGGCTCCGCTGCGCGCGCGCGCCAGCTCGCGCTCGACGTGGCGGCGCATGGCCCCGGCGATCTCCTCGATCTCCGTGGCGAGTTCGTCTTCGCCTTTGGCCTTCAGGCGTTCGGCGTCGCTGCTCAACAGTTGCAGTGGTGTCTTGAGCCCGTGGGCGAGATCGGCGGCGCGTGCCCGCGCCTTGTCGATCTGACGGTCGCGCGCTTCGAGTAGAGTGTCGATCTCGCGTGCTAACGGCAGTACCTCGTCGGGAAAGCCGCCGCCGAGGCGGCGTGCGTTGCCCGAGCCGATGGCGGCGAGCTTGCGGCGCATGGCGGTGAGGGGACGCAGGCCGATGGTTACCTGCGCCCACGCGGCTGCCGTCAGCAGGGCCGCCAGTACGACGAGCAATGGAACGAGCGCGCTGGCGAAGCGACGCACGGCGGCGCTGATCTCCGCATCATCAACGGCAACGGCGACCCGGGCGGGGTGTCCGCCGAGGCGCGTTGGCAACTGGATGTGCCGTTGCAGCAGGTGGAGCGTCTGCTTGTCGGGGCCTGGCAGGCTGTAGTGGTGCACCTGATCGTCGACCGTCGTCTCAAGGGGCAAGGCGATGTCGAAATCCCACAACGAGCGCGATCGTAGCACCGGCCCGTCGGGCTCGACGGCGGCTTGCCAGTAGAGGCCCGACAGCGCGCGTTGGAAGCGCGCATCGGTCGGCGGCCGCACCACGGTCAGCGCGCCGTCGGCCCCTTTGTCGATGCCGGCGATAAGCTGATCGAGATGGCTGGCGAGCTCGGTGTCGATCCAGGCTTCGACGTGGCGCTGGAACAGCAAGGTCAGGCCGAGGGCCGACAACGCCAGCGCGGCAAGCACGAAGGCCGCGGCGCCCGCGAGAAGCCTCAGGCGCAGCGAGGTGAGGCTCATGCAGGCGTGTCCGCGATCATGTAGCCAAAGCCGCGGCGGGTCTCGATGGCGTCGGCCCCCAGCTTTTTGCGCAGGCGCATGATCAAGGCTTCGAGGGCGTTGGCGTTGCGCGCGTCGTCGTCGCCATAAAGGTGCTCGATCAGTTCGTGCGGCGGTACCACGCGCCCCTTGTGATGCATGAGATAGGCGATGAGCCGATATTCGAGCGGGGACGTCTGCACGGCCTCGCCGTCGGCGAGGATCCGCATCTGCCGCGTATCGAGGCTGAGGTTGCCGGCCTCTATCAACGCATTGCTTTGCCCGACCGAGCGGCGAATGAGGGTGCGTATGCGGGCCAGCAATTCCTCGGTGCGGAACGGCTTGGGGAGATAGTCGTCGGCGCCGGCATCTATTCCCTCGACGCGTTCCGGCCAAGTGCCACGCGCCGTCAACACCAGTACCGGCATGTTGCGCCCGGCAGCGCGCCAGCGTTTCAGCACGGACAAACCATCGAGCTTCGGCAGGCCGAGGTCGAGTACCACCAGATCGTAGGCTTCCGTGTCGCCGCGGAACCAGGCGTCCTCGCCGTCGGCGGCGACGTCACAGGTGTATCCAGCGCCGTCGAGAGCGGTCTTGATGCCGTCGCTGATGCGCGGCTCGTCCTCGACAACCAGCAGCCGCATCAGTCGTCGTCCTCGATCTTGAGGATCTTGCCACTCGCGGCGTCGGCTTCGATCTCCTGCACCTTGCCGTCGGGCCGCAACAGCTTCAGCTCGTAGACGTAGCCGGTCTCCTCGAGTTCCAGCTCGACCTCAAGCATTTCGCCCGGCACCTGGCGCTTCACCGCATCGAGAACCTCCGCAAGCGGCTTGATGCGTCCTTCGCTCAGCAGGCGTTTGGCGGCCTCCGGCCCGACGTCATCCGCGTGCGCGAGGCCGATTGCCAGCACCGCGAGGAGCGCTGCGATGAAAGTGGAACGGCGATAGAGATGGCGTTTCGGCATGTCTGCAATTCTGCGGGCCAATTGCTGACAACTCCCTGACGGGCGGGGTCAGAGGGGCGTCAGGGCGCTTTCGGCATGGTGCGTTTCAGCCGGCAACTCCGCCGGTCCAAACAAACCGATTGAAATCGAACCCCAGCAGGAGATGCAACCCATGCGCGCCCTTATTCTCGCTCCCATTTTCGCTCTGTCCCTCGCCGCCGCCATGCCCGCCATAGCCGACCCGGCGCCCGGCGCACGCCTCAACGTTCCGCAGGCCGACTGGCTGAGCCCGGCGCAGATCAGCGAGAAGCTGTCTGGCAAGGGCTATCGCGTCACCGAGATCGAGGTGGACGACGGCGCCTATGAGGTGGACCTGGTCGACAAGAACGGCACAAAGATCGAGGGTCACGTGCACCCGGCGACCGGCGAGCTGCTGATGGGCTACGACGCCGACTAAGCATTTGCGCGGCCGGGTCAGCCCGGCCGCGACCGCCTTCGGTCATCGGACATCGGTTCCAGAGGCAAGGAGCGCAACATGCGATCCCTCAGCTGTCTCGTCGTCGCCTTGTTCACGTTGTTCGCGGCGCCCGCCGCGCACGCGGAGGCCAACACGGCCGCTCAACGTCTGTGGCTGGAAGAGATTGCCAGCAAGCTGGAAGCGGAAGGCTTCGAAGTCGGCGCCCGCCGTATCGAGGAACGCGGTTATGCGATCGAAGTCAGATATCGCGACGCATCAAGCATGCGGACGGAGAAGGCCGCGACTGACGATGCGCGCGTCGCGCGCACGGCGCGCTGAATAGAGCCTCGGCGCCAGAGTCCCCCCGGCGCGTCAGCGCCAGAGTCCCAAGTCCTCCCACTTGTCTTCGGGTATCTCTTTGCCGATCTCGTAGGTGAAGGTCAGCGCCTTCATCTGATCTGGCGTCACGTCGCATGTAAACTTCAGTCCGTACCAGTGCGACTTGGCGCGCACCGCGCCGCCCTTTGCCGCTACCTGCGTCCCGGTGAACGCCGCGCGCCCTCTGATGCTGGTCTTGAGGCGGTCGGCCTTGGGAAACTTGCCGTCGTGGCGGATCGTGTCGATGCCCTTGATGATGCACGCTTGGTGCGCGCGCTCTTCCGGATCGAGCTTCATCAGCTGATCTTTTATGGTCCCCGCGTGCGCGGCGGTCGCACACAGCAACAGCGGCGCGAGCGGCAGTAGCCTGCGTTTCATAATGTCCCCCGGATGCTGAGCTTTGCACGCGGCTCAGTCTTGACGTTCCCCGCGTCGGTCTTGGGCGGTAATTCTGGCGCCTCTAAGGCCTTGACCCTGGCCGTCATTCGACGCTTGCCTTTGTTCAGTGTGGTGAGGAATTGCATCACGCCGTTGCATGCCGGTTCGGCATATGGTTTTAAATTAGTACCGCCCGGGTGCTGCAACCGCAGGTAGGCTGGACCCACCGCGGGGTTGAAAGGCGCCCCTACGGCATGAACTCCGACCTCAAAAATTCACTCGGCCTGCCGGTCTCTCTTCAGAGCAGCTCCGGCGGAGGCCCTGCCGATGTCGTTCGCAAGTTCTCGCTGTTCTGGGCTTCCGGCGATATCGACAGCGCGCTTACTCTCATCGCCGAGCGCTCCGTCTACGCGCTCTACATTTCCGGGGAGTTGCTGCCGTTCGCCGGGGAGACGACCGGGCGCGACAACATCGCGGCTGCGTTGCGGCAAATGCGTGCCGACTACGAGTATCTGCTCTATCGCCCTCTCGTTCTCACTGAGAAGGGCGATGAGGTGAGGTACCAAGTTGAGTTCATGTACCGGCATCGGCGTAGCGGCGAGGTGCTCAACGGGCGCTTCCGCATGGTGATGCGTATCGAGAATGGGTTGATCGTCCGCACGGACGAGTACCATGACCGCGCCAAGGTCGAGGCATTCTTGCGGCTATTCACCCGCTGAACCAAGCAAACCCGCGCGGCTAACGCGCGGTGCTTGCGGCTGCCGAGGGACTAACCGGCGAGGGTGCGCCGGCTACCTAGAAAGCGGGCGGCCTGCACCGCGCCGATGCGGTTGCCGTTCAGTTTCGTCACTTCGAACCGCCAATCCTGCGCGATGAAGTGCTCGCCCTCAGCGGGAATGCGCTGCAGGTGCGCCAGCACAAAGCCGGCCACTGTCTCGTAGCCGCGCTGGGCCGGCACGGCGATGCCGAGACGCTCCGCCATCTCGTCGACGGGCAGACCGCCGGCGAGCACCCAGGCGCCGTCGTCCCGCTGTAGAGCGAGGGGCTGCTGGTCCTCCGCGTGCGACTTGAACACACCCGAAATGACCTCGAGCACGTCAGCCGGGGTAACGAGCCCCATGAAGTGCCCGTACTCGTCATGCACCAGTGCCACCGGCACGCTGGCGGTGCGCAGGACATTCAGCACGTCGAGCGCATCGGTCGTCTCGGGGATGATCGGTGCTTCCCGGGTATGCGCGCGGATATCCAGCTTTTCGCCGGCGAGAAGCGCCGCCAGCAGTTCGCGCGCCTGCACGACGCCGATCATGTGGTCGGCGGCTTCGCCAACCGGCAGGCGGGAATGCTGCGTCGTCATCAGCCGCTGCTTGATCTCTTCCACGTCCGCGGCGACGTCGATCCATTCGACATCGGTGCGCGGCGTCATCACGCCGGACACGCCGCGGTCCGCTAGCCGCATCACGCCGGCGATCATCTCGCGCTCGCCACGCTCGATCACGCCGCTGGTCTCCGCCTCGGCGATGAGCGCGCTGATCTCTTCGTCGGTGACGCGGGTCTCGTTCTCCGTCGTCTGCCCCAGTAGGTGGAACACCAGCCGCGTAGAGGCATCCAGCAGCCACACGGCCGGTGTCGCCAGCCGCGCGAATGCGGTCATCGAGGGAGCGACGAGGCAGGCGACGGCGTCGGGATTGCGTAGCGCGATGCTTTTGGGCACGAGTTCGCCAACGATGATCGATAGGTAGGTGACGACGACGATGACGAGGCCAAAGCCGAGCGGGCCCGCTGCCGCGCTGCCGACGCCGAGCGCCATAAGCTGCTCCGCCGCCGCCTCGCCAAACGTCTCGCCTGAGAAAGCGCCGTTGACGATGCCGATCAGGGTGATGCCGATCTGGACGGAGGAAAGAAAGCGCCCCGGATCGGAACGCAGGGCGAGCGCACTTTGAGCGCCGCGCCGTCCGGCATTGGCCAGCGCTTTCAGCCGCGGCTGGCGCGCCGATACGACCGCCAATTCGGAGAGCGCGAAGAGACCGTTGAGGCCGATCAGCGCCAGGACGATGAGAAGCTCGATCACTTCAGCGCAATTCCGGTCTTCGACGTGTCGGGCATTCTTCTCAAGGATCCTCGGTGGCTCGATGGGCGCAGCCTAGCATTCTGGACCCGCAAAAAGAAAAGCATCCCCGGACGGATCCGGAGATGCGGTCAAGCGCGGCGAATTGCGGCCGGCGTGCTTAGCGATTGAGGGCGACGACCAGTGCTTTGGGGTTACCGCCGTTGTCGCTGATAAAGCTCTGGAACAGGTTGTCGAGGAACGACGTCATCCAGAAGCCAATGACCTGCGCGTCGCGCACCTTGTACGTGGTGCCGCGCTTGACGACCAACCAGCGCACATCGTAGCCGCTGCCGTCGGCCAGCGTCAGCCGGCTGTCGACATACGTGCCGCGCGCATCTTCCTTCGACTGCGCGGTGACGATGAAGCGGGCGACCGGATACTTCGGGGCTTCCTTCGACGCGTAGCGCGCGATGAAGTTGATCATCCCGTTGTAATAGACCGGGCGGTCGTTCTTCGGCAGGCTGCGGGCATAATCGCCCAGCGCACTGAGGCCTATCGAGGGAATGTCGGCGTTCGAGTTCAGCACCATGGCGAACTGCGTGGCCGAGCCTGAGCGCGAGGCGGCGAGCAGCTCGTTGCCGACGCGCTTCATGAAGCCGGCCGGGCTCTCGCGACGGACGACAGGCGCTGCGTCGGCAGCGACCGACGGGGCTGCCTTAATAGCCGGGGCCTGGGCCGGGGCCTGCGGCGGCGCTTGCGCCGACGCGGTCGCGGAAAATGTCAGCAGTGCCACGCCGGCGAGTGCGAGCGCACGCGCCGATCGAGCGCTGCGGCTCGTGCGCAGTGTCACGGGGGTCGTCATACGGTCGGGCTCCCTCCACAGGGGGTACGAACTATCAATGGCAGCCGCAAATACGCAGGCCGGCCCGTGCCCCGCCAGCTTCATTAGCCATGCGAGGCCGCCATCCGTCAAAGGTTGGCCGGAGATAACGTCGAATTTTTGGACGGCTGTTGCGTCAGGCATGGGCGGCATCCGGCAAAGACGCTGGTGTCATTCGCGGCCATAGGGCCTTGAAGCGATAGAGTTCGCTGGGTGGAATTTCTTTGTGACCGAGAAGTGTCGCGACGCGGTCGACCTCGGCTTGCGTTGTCCGCGGCGCCACACTCAAGAGCACACATTTGTCGCGGTCCGCGTGCACGAGGATCAGCTCATGCCGCGTGCCTGACAGCGAGGCGCGCACGTGATGCGCGACGCCCGCGTAGGAGCTGAGTGGTGCCGCCCAGGCCCAGTCGCCGAAATAGCTGCCCTCAGTGACCGCAACACGGCCGTGGGTAATCTCGACGCTGCGCGTCGTCGTCAAGCGCGCGAGCTGTCGCCGCGTCGGTAGTGCCATGAGGTAGATGAGAAATCCGATCGCCGAGAGAATTTCGAGGCTTAGCGCCGGATGCTGCTCGACGACGGCGCGCGAGGCAGGCGCCAGCATCGCCTGGAAGACCACGGCCAGCGCCGCGACGGTCCCGCCGAGCGCGGCCGGCACGATAAGGACGAGGAACGCGGTTGCAGCGCGCTGCGAGCAAGTCTGGGTGAGGCGGAGGGGAAGTTCGGCAGGCACCGGGGGCTCGACCCGGTCGTAGATGGCGACGCGCATTTATGGTGTCCGCGGCTCGAGAAGTGGGTGCAATCGAACGTAAACGCGCGTGCTTACCGCCGGGTTAATCGGCGTGCCAAAAAGAACCCACATGTTGCACGCTTGCGGCGCTTGACACATAAACATATCTTTATATGATCCGCGGCCAGGGAGTCCCACGTGGCAGGATCGTTTGCCAGCGACGAGATCGTAACGGCGCTCAAGGCGGCGGCGGAGCCGACGCGCCTGCGCATCCTTTTGCTGCTGGCCGCCGGTGAGCTCAGCGTCAAGGATTTGACCGTCATCCTCGGTCAAAGCCAGCCGCGCATCAGCCGGCATCTCAAGCTCCTGGCCGAAGCCGGCCTTGTCGAGCGCTTCCGCGAGGGTAGCTGGGCCTATTTTCACGTTTCCGACCGGTCGGCTGGAGGCCGTCTGGCGCTCGACATCCTCGGGCTGGTCGACGGCTCGGACCGGGTCATCGCCCGCGACCGCGAGCGCGCCGATGCCTTGAAGCGCGAGCGCGAGGCTGCGGCCCAGACCTATTTTCAGGCGCACGCCGCCGATTGGGACCGCATTCGTGCGCTGCACATCGCCGAACACGACGTGGAGCAGGCCATCGTCGAGGCGCTGGGGAGCGGGCCGTTCAAGCTGCTGATCGATCTCGGCACCGGCACCGGACGCATCCTCGAGCTGCTGGCCGACCGCTACGACCGTGGCCTCGGCTTCGACCTCAATAACGCCATGCTGTCCTATGCCCGCAGCAACCTCTCCAAGGCCAAGCTCGCGCGCTCTCAGCTCCGGCACGGCGACATCTACGCCTTGAGTTTACCGGACGGGGTCGCTGATGCCGTCGTGATGCACCAGGTGCTGCACTTCCTTTCAGATCCCGGGCTCGCCATCCGCGAGGCGGCGCGCGTACTGGCGCCGGGCGGCCGGTTGCTGATTGCGGACTTCGCGCCGCATGATTTGGAATTTCTGCGCGAGGAGCACGCGCACGACCGCCTCGGCTTCTCGCCGAGCCAGGTCGAGCACTGGATGAAGGACGCCGGGCTGGAGCCGCGCTTGCAGCGCGACCTGGCACCGACCACAGATGCCGGCCCGCAGGCGCTCACCGTTTCACTGTGGCTCGGCGAGCGTCCACCCGCGGCTACGGCGCAAGAACGACCGGCGCGCACGCGCGCTCTGCAGGAGGCTCCGTGATGGCGATGGCATCGGAACGCAAGAGCCGGTTGCTTGGGGCCGGCGAAATCGACGTCTCGTTCGAGTTCTTCCCCCCCAAGACGGAGAAGATGGAACAGGCGCTGTGGGGCGCCGTCGAGCGGCTGGCGCCGTTGCGCCCGGAGTTCGTCTCGGTCACGTACGGCGCCGGAGGCTCGACCCGCGAGCGGACCCACAACACCGTGGTGCGCATTGTCAACGAGACGCCACTGAAGCCGGCCGCGCATCTCACCTGCGTCGCTGCGTCGAAGGCAGAGGTCGACGCCGTCGCCAAGGATTATTGGGAATCCGGCGTGCGCCACATCGTGGCGCTGCGCGGGGACCCCGCCGGCGGTCCGGGTACCGCCTATGAGCCGCATCCGGGCGGCTACACCAATGCTGCCGATCTCGTTGCCGGCCTGAAGCGTATCGCGCCGTTCGAAATTTCGGTGGCCGGCTACCCGGAGAAGCACCCGGAGAGCCTGTCGGCGGCCGCCGACATGGACAACCTGAAGGCCAAGGTCGACGCCGGTGCCGACCGCATCATCACCCAGTTCGGCTTCGACAACGCCCACTACCTGCGCTTTCTGGAGCGTGCCCGCGCCGCCGGCATCTGGGTACCGATCACACCCGGCATCGTGCCCATCCATAATTTCAAACAGGTGGCGGCCTTTGCCACGCGTGCCGGCGCCACCATGCCGTCATGGCTTGCACGCCGCTTCGACGGCCTTGAAGACGACCCGGCGACGGGCCACCTCGTGGCCGCGGCCGTCGCTACCGAACAGGCCATGGACCTCGTTGATGAGGGCGTGAAGAAATTCCATTTCTACACCCTCAACCGTGCCGACCTCGTGTACGCCATCTGCCACCTGCTGGGTCTGCGCCCGCATGGAATGGTGGCCAGCGTGCCGGGCAAGCCGGCCAAAGCGCGCGCGGCAGGGTAAGGAGTATTTGCGATGAAGAAGCATCCCGCTTATGCCGCCCTGCAAGCTGCAGCCGACAAGCGTATCCTCATTATTGACGGTGCCATGGGCACCATGATCCAGCGCTACAAGCTGGACGAGGACGGCTATCGCGGCGTGCGCTTCAAGGACTGGCACCGCGACGTCAAAGGCAATAACGACCTGCTGGTGCTGACGCAGCCGCAGATCATCGGCAAGATACACGAGGAGTATTTGGAAGCCGGCGCCGACATCCTCGAAACCAACACCTTCAATGCCCAGCGCATCTCGCTCGCCGACTACGGCATGGAGGATCTCGCCTACGAGATGAACCTTGCGGCTGCCAAGATCGCCCGCGCCGCAGCCGACAAGTGGAACAAGAAGACGCCGGACAAGCCGCGCTTCGTTGCCGGCGCCGTCGGGCCGACCAACCGCACCGCGTCGATCTCGCCGAAAGTCAGCGATCCCGGCTTTCGCAATGTCGATTTCGACGAGCTGCGCGAGGCCTACAAGGAGCAGGTGCGCGGGCTGATGGATGGCGGATGCGACATCATCCTGATCGAGACGATCTTCGACACGCTCAATGCCAAGGCGGCAGGTGTCGCCACGCTGGAGGTGTTCGAGGAGAAGGACACCGAGCTGCCAATCATGATCTCCGGCACGATCACCGACCGGTCCGGCCGTACGCTGTCGGGCCAGACGCCGGAAGCCTTCTGGTATTCGATGCGCCACCTGAAGCCGTTCTCGATCGGGCTCAACTGCGCGCTCGGCGCGGAGCTTATGCGTCCCTATCTGGCCGAACTCGCCGCGCACGCCGATGCGCGCGTCTCTGCCTATCCCAACGCCGGCCTGCCCAACGCCATGGGTGAGTACGATGAGACGCCGCACGACATGGCGTGCGCCATGGAGCCGTGGGCCAAGGACGGGATCGTCAACATCGTCGGCGGCTGCTGCGGCTCGACGCCGGACCACATCCGCGACATCGCCCAGCACGTCGAGGCGCATGCCCCGCGCAAGATTCCCGAGATCGCGCCGAAGATGCGCCTCTCCGGCCTCGAACCCTTCGTCCACGGGTGACCTGATGAAAGCGATGAAGTTCGAGGAACAGGATCTGCCGGATATCAACGACTACGCCTCGCTGGCGGAGCAGTACATTCCCGGTCGGCGCGCGATCTTCTCGATCGTCGAGGCCTCGTTCCTCGAACTCCTCCCCAGCGGGCCCACCAAGATCCTGGTCGTCGGCGCCGGTGGAGGCGAGGAAATTCTCCGCCTCGGCCTGGAAAATCCGTCCTGGTCGTTCGTCGGCGTCGACACTAATGAGCCCATGGTCGACCTGGCGCGGCGCCGCCTTGCGGCAAGCCCCGTCGGGCCACGCAGCGTCGTCCACGCCACGACGATCGACCAGCTCGACGAGGCGGGGTTTGATGCCGCTACCTGCATCCTCACCGCGCACTTCGTTTCCGATGACGGATCCAAACTGGCGTTCTTCAAAGCGATCCGCGCGCGATTGAAGCCTGGCGCCCCGCTGGCCATCGTGGACGGCGTCGGGGTGAATGGGGAGGCTCAGACGGAGCTGCTGCGGCGTATCTGGAAGCGCCATGCCGTACGCAACGGCGTTGCCGAAGAGGCGGCGGAAACCCATTCGCAGAATGCCAGGAAAGTTGCCGTGGTGTCTGGCGTCCGGCAAGAGGAGCTACTGACGGGGGCCGGCTTCAAGGATCTCACGCCGATTTTCCGCGGTATCTCAATCAAGGGATGGCTCGCCTTCGCGTGAGGCCGCGAGTAAATCTCCGCAATTCAGAACGGAAGTCGATGGAATGACAACGGGTAACGCGGCGCAGACCTTCATCAATGTTGGCGAGCGAACCAACGTCACCGGGTCGGCGAAATTTAGGAAGCTGATCGAGGCCAACGACTATCCAGCGGCGCTCGCCGTAGCGCGCTCGCAGGTGGAGAACGGCGCGCAGATCCTCGACGTCAACATGGACGAGGGCCTGCTCGATTCCGAAAAGGCGATGCAGACGTTCCTCAATCTGATCGCGTCGGAGCCGGACATCTCGCGCGTGCCGCTGATGATCGATTCATCGAAGTGGAGCGTCATCGAAGCCGGCCTCAAGTGCGTGCAGGGCAAGGCTATCGTCAACTCGATCAGCATGAAGGAAGGCGAGGCGCAGTTTCTCGACCACGCCAAGAAGGTACTGCGCTACGGCGCCGCCGTCGTCGTCATGGCGTTCGACGAGGAGGGCCAGGCCGACACGGCCGACCGCAAGGTGGCGATCTGCGAGCGCGCCTACAAGCTCTTGACCGAGACGGTCGGCTTCCCGCCGGAAGACATCATCTTCGACCCCAACATCTTCGCCGTCGCCACCGGCATCGAGGAGCACAACGGATACGGGCTAGCGTTCATCGAGG